>DAOTVX010000118.1:0-32210 GCA_034436275.1 Anaerolineales bacterium
GATTGCTTCGCCGCCTGCGGCGGCTCGCAATGACAAGGATGGATAGTGGGTAGGTTGTTACCTCTTTTGTCATGTTGAGTATACCTGCGGATTGACGCAGTAAGGCAGAGGTTTACCGTGGAGTCCAGCCAGCAGATTCTCGCAGGCTATCTGCGCCATTTTGCGCCGTGTCCCCACGGTTGCCGAGCCAATATGGGGGAGAATAATACAATTGGGTAATGAATAAAGCGGATGAGCCGGCGGCAGAGGCTCCGGGTCGGTAACATCCAGCGCCGCGCCTGCAATCCAACCCTCTTGCAGCGCGCGCTGCAGAGCATCGGTCACTACGACCGGCCCGCGCGCCATATTGATCAAGATAGCGGTCGGCTTCATTTTCCGTAACGCCAGTTCATCAATCAGACCACGCGTTTTTTCAGTCAGGGGACAATGCAGGCTGAGGAAATCGCTGCGCGTGAGGAGTTCTTCGAATGAAACCGCTTCGGTATCTGGAGGCGGCATCTTGCGACCATCTGCCACGCCAGTATCGTAAAAAATGATTCGCAGGCCAAAACCGCGCGCGCGTGCGGCCACGGCGCGACCAATCCGCCCCATGCCCAGAATGCCCAGAACGGCGCCTTGCAGGTCCACGCCTAACCAGCCGGCCGGAAGCCATGTTTTCCAGTGACCGGCGCGGGCATCTGCCATGGCCTGAGGCAAATTGCGCGCGGCAGCCAGCAACAACGCCAGCGTCAGGTCCGCCGTAGCATCCGTCAAGACATCCGGGGTATTCCCCACCGGAATGCCGCGGCGCGTGCATTCTGCCACGTCCACGTTATCCACGCCGGCAGCCATGTTGCTGACCACGCGCAAGCGTGGCATCCGCGCGAGCAATTCGCTCCGGACCGGGATTGTCAACATAGAGAGCAAGCCTTCCGCCTCGCCTAAATACGGTTCCAGCGCAGGCGCGAGACCGCTTGCATCCGCGGGGCCACTGACCAGCCGCGCCTCTCCAGCCAGAGACGTCAACCATTCTGCGGGCAAAGCATGGGTTAACACAACGAGCGGCTTCATGCTGTTCTCCTGGTCAAAATGCAAAGAGCAGCACCAGATCATTGACATTGGTGCCTGTGGGGCCAATCTTAATCGCATCCCCCAAAGCCGTAAAGAACGAACAGGAATCATGATATGCAAGCATGCGGTCTGGATCAAGGCCAGCCATATTCGCGCGGCGAGCGGTTTCACCGGTGACCACAGCGCCGGCCGCATCGGTTGGCCCGTCCTCGCCGTCTGTCGCGAGCGTCACCAGCATGACATTGGGCAACCCGGCCAGTTCGTTGACGGCTGCCAGAGCCAGTTCCTGATTGCGTCCCCCGCGACCGCTGGATTTGCCCAGGGTGACCGTCGTCTCCCCACCGGCAATCAAACAGGCTGGTCGCGGTACCGGTACACCTGCCGTATGTACGCGACGTAAGACAGCGCACAACATACGCGCCGCCTCACACGCCTCGCCCTGCAGATCAGGCTCCAGCAGACAGGTATGGAAACCCTCTGCCTGCGCCTGCCGCCAGGCCGCCTGACGCGCATTCACGTTGCTGCCAATTAATGTATTTTGCACTCTGGCAAAGACAGGGTCTCCGGGCTTAAGCGTTTCCGTGAGTCCCTGCAAAACAGAAGGAGGGACATGTTGGTGCAAACGATATTTCTCGAAAATGGCCCGCGCCTCCTGAACAGTAGTGGGATCAGGCGCCGTCATGCCCGAAGCCACTGTCTCCAGAGAATTGCCCGGCACATCGGAAAGGATCAGAGTCAATACCCGCGCGGGAAAAGCCAGTCGCGCCAGACCGCCACCCTTCAGTAAATCAAGATGGCGGCGCACAAGGTTGATTTCGGCGATTGTGGCGCCACAGCGCAACAGTGCCTCGGTCAGGGAACGGATATCTGCCAGCGATACACCGGGAGATGGCAAAACAACCAGCGCCGATCCCCCACCAGAAATCAGGCACACCACCAGGTCTCTTGCGCTCAGACCCGACAATAAGTCTTTTACCCGTTGCCCTGCCTCCAGACTGCGCTCGTCTGGCACAGGATGGCTCCCCTCTACTACAGGAATTTTTGAAAAATTGTGGTCAGTTATGTGCTTGACGACTGCCAGGCCTGCATCAGGTGGCGGCATACCTGGTAGTTCCAGCCAGGCCTGGGCCATGGTCAGGCTGGCTTTTCCGATTGCCAGTAGAAGTTTTTTGCTATGTTTATGAAGTGGGTATGTGTTACTTGCTATACGCAACACTTCGTTTTCCACCCACACCTGATCCTGCAACAAACGCGCCGGCTGCACCGCCTCAAGCGCTGTCTTCAGAATACGCCTTACGGCCTCTCCCCATGGATGATGCTCCAGAGTCGTGGTCCGAAAAGATTGTGTCGAAAACGTGAGGCTCATCGATGAAAATGTTACCGAACGCGGGGGATTGTCAGAATCCTGAAGAATGACTATAATAACCCCACCGAAACGGGGCGTGGCGCAGTCCGGCTAGCGCGCTTGCATGGGGTGCAAGAGGTCCCGGGTTCAACTCCCGGCGCCCCGACTGGAGACAGATTACATCTGTCAACCGGCAGGGCAAGGTGTCTGCGGTAGGCCATTGGAAGGAAATGACCGCGACCGCAGACATCTTGCTTTCTCAAGTCGTAGCATGTACGAACGATTACCATTCCGGCTGCCAGGCCAGAATGAATTCGCGCTGTGCATTTGTCTCTGGCGAAAAAGGGAAAAGGCGACTTTGCGCCGCATCCTGATACAACGCCTGCAAGCGCCTCAGCGCCTCAGCACCGCGCCATCCATGTCGGACAAGATAACATCCGATGACCGTGCCGGTACGTCCAATGCCAGCGCGACAATGTACATATACTTTGTGATCGGCGGTAAGCGCCTCATCCAGGCAGTCTAAAATCGCCTTCATTTCCTCCCGGGCAGGCAGGCCAGAATCACCGATGGGGAAACGGGTATAGTGCACTGACCGGCCATATTCTGCCGCCTCGCGGCGCAGCATTTCCTCATACGGCACAAGTTCATCCGGACGCGTCAGGTCCAGGAATAGATCAAAACCCTGACGCAGGAATCGCTGTAACCGTTGCACCGTCTCGCGCGGGGAAAAGTTCGCCGGATACTCCCCTGCCAGCAACCGGCCAGGCAGCACCCAGTACGCTTCATGAATCGGTTTCTCAGGCAAAGGAAGCAATTCATTCTGCATGGTTGTCTGCTCCATACACTTTACACGCCAGGCCTTTCCCTGAGAGAAGGTCAGCCGGCCGGCGATACAGTTCAGCCTCGTACTTATACCTGCCTCTGTCATTGCAAGGCGGCGATAGGGCCACGCCGAGGCTTGTCCGAGTCGCCGCCGAAGCAATCCCCTCGCGAGGCTCATGAATGTTCTTATCGCTTCTGTGAAACCTGAGATTGCTTCGCCGCCTTTGGCGGCTCGCAACGACAAGAGGCAGAGGGTTCCTCGTCACTTATGGAAGGTAATTGCCTCACTAAAGAACCGAGAAAAATCTCCCCAGGCAAGGCTACGATTGCGCCCTGTAGGGGTAAATCTTCTCCCACTCATCACGCAGGAAATTGCCCAACACCTTATCGGGTTCACCCTGAGCCGGGAGAACATCGCCATCGGGTTCAACGTAGAGCCAGACTTTGCCGGCGCCTTCGGGCAGTTCCTCGTCCACTACTTCCAGCGTGGCCGGATTATGGGCCGAGTAGGGAACAGGCAGGTCCCAACGTACCGTAAGGCCGAGTTCAGCGGCGCGATCGCGCAGGCGCGACAGATCCGCCTGCAGAGCCGGGTCAGCAGTCGTCAGGGAAAGGCTTTTTACGTCCAGAGCGGCCAGGCGCTCCAGAGTCTCCGTGAGGGAGGAAATATTTTCAGGCGTGAGCGTCAGATGAACCGTGACGAACAGGTCCTCCGGCATGACTGCCTCCAGTGCCTGCCAGGAAGCCGGAGATTCAGGTTGGAGCAGGAAAAGGAGATGGTCAAGGCCGGTTTGCAGCAGGGTGTTCCGATAGGCTTTATCAGCCAGTTTAAGGCCATCGCTGAGCAAGCCAGTCACCTGACCATTTTTCTCGGCATGGGCAATCAGGTCAGGCAGATCGTCGCGCAGGGTTGGCTCGCCGCCGGTAAAGGTAACGTGAGGCACGCCATGCATCCAGGCCTTGTCAAGAATGGTTTTCCACTCATCGGTGGTCAATTCGCGGTCGACGCGTCTGGTCGGGGCATAGTCCGCGCGGACGCCGGGCGACAGGCGATAGGTCAACGCACAGTCAAGGCGCAGGGGCGCTGAAAGGGGCCTGGTATGGGGAGCAATCCGCTCCATTCCCAGAAAGGCGACCGGGTCCAAATCGGGGGTTTGCAGCAAGGATTCCACGCGCGCGACAAAAGCAAGAAAATCCTGCTGCGCCTGACGGCGGTTGACGCGGTAGCGCGCCGCTATCTGGCGACCGGCCTCCTCCGGCGACGTGCCTTTCATCATGTGATAGGCATATTCCGCCGCGGTGGGATTCAGGTGCAGTACAGTAGAAGCATTGACAATCAAAATCCCCGAACCGTCTGGCTCCAGGCGCAAGTGAAGACGGTACGGCGGTTTATCGGGTAAGGTATAGGGCGCATGATGCACTCCCGCAGGCAAAGGGCGGACGCGAGTAAACAGGTTGCGTAGCGAATCTATCCATTTCATAACAGTCTCCTTGATGGTTATACGCGAATTAACCAGGCAAACAACATTGCACCGACAAGCACTCCCAGGATAAACACGGCTTTGGTCCATTGCGGCTTGCGTGCAACAGGAAGCGCCAGTGAAGCCAGGCGTGGTTCGACCGCCGCAAAATCTGCCCTTGTGCCAGCCAGACGTTCGCCGTGTTTCCAGACAACCCAGAACAGGTATGGAAAACCCAGCAGCATCAAGCCCAAGACAAAAACGTTGTTAAACCCATCTTCCCACTGACCCACCGGCCGGCCGCTTCCATCCCGCAGATTCGTCACAAAGATAGCCAGCCCGGTCACCAGCAAAGCCAGCCCAAAGACCAGCAGAATACGCGTCTGACGCGGCAGCAAATGGCTATCGCCACAGGCGAATCTGGCGCCAACACCAAACACATTATAGACCAGCATGGTCACGAAGACCAGTACCGAAGGCAGGAAAGAGACACGACGAATGGTCCATTCGAGCGGATTGGAGATGTCAACGCCCTCCAGGGCCAGCGCCAGGCCCAAAGCAAAAATCATCAGCAGCAGGCTCAAGGCAAGCAAGCGGGCCGCCTGGTAACCATCCCAACGCCGTCTCAGGACAAGGATAGCGAGGGCGAGCAGCAACGGCAGGGAAAGAATGGCGTGAAGTACCACACCTTCCATCAGCAAAGGGATTGCCGTCCGCTCCACTGGGGCGATACGCTCCCAAAGATACTCCACGCCCAGCGCCAACGGTGGGGTAACCAGGATGAAACAGGCCAATATCTGAAAAAACCTGTCGGGCAACCAGCGGCGTAAGACCGCCACTACACGCCCGGCCAGGTCCAGGCCAATTTCGACCAGCGAAAGACCCATCCACAGCCAGAGTGGAATAAGCAGCAAAAACAGAGCACTGAAAATGAGATTCAAGCCGGCGGTCATCTCATAAAAACCGCCTCTGCCAAGCCAGAGACATAACGCGGATAGAACGAGCAGGGATAGCCAGATTCCGAACTCAAGAAGAGGCCGTTCGCGCCAGAGGCTTTTCCGGTACGTGAAAAGATAGGCCAGCATCACTGTCAACGTAAGCGGCAAGACAGCGCATAACCATACCAGGCCCCAGACGCCCTGAATACCAGCCGGAATCAGGCAGGTCAGTTGAAGGCAAAACAGAGCAGCAAACGGGGAAAAAACTACCGGATGACTGGCAGTGATTGCCGTCAGAAGATAGGCCCAACCCAAAAGCAAAGCCATCAGAGCGGCGATAAACACCAGAAGCGGCACGTAGGCATGAATGCCCTGCTTCCCCACTACGGTCGGTAGCATGACCATTTTCAATTCTGCACCGGAGAAGGCCGCAAATATCATAACGGCTATCAGAGCAACAAGAACACCATAGCCGCCCCAGCCTAGAATGCGCATTTCCAGGGGCAAATCGCGCAGCGGAATGAACGCTTCTCGCAAGGGATCAAGGTAAAGATATTTCACCAGGGATTGGAAGAAAGCCCGCAATGATTGCGTAGGGGAAGTTTTGCCCATGGCTCCTCCGCCAGAATTTCCAAACGAATTACGTCAGGCAAAATGCCAGGTCGCACGACCGGCGGCCGCGTGGCGACAGTCTGGAAAGGCCATCCCTGCACAGATAGCCTCAAAAGGCCCTCCTGCAAACTGACGGTTCAATGTCCGTCATCGGAGTACTGCAGCGGACAACCGCCTCCGCATTCAAGCCGCCATGAACAATCCCGGCACATTTCGGGCAGTCCTTGCCGCTCACGCAGACGAAGCGCCAGCGGATGATTCCAGATGGCATTCCAGTCATCGGTAAGAAAATTTCCTAACGGAACATAGTAGGACTGGCAGGGAAGAACATCGCCATTGGGTTCCACACACATATTATACAAGGCGGCAGTGCATCCTTTGACGCCCAGATTCAGCGAGAGCGGATTAAAGTGACAATAACGGGTAGGAGTGTACCAGATCAGACGCTGACCATGGGCTTCGGTCTTCTGTCGGGCAATTTCAAGGAGAGGGGCAAGTTCGCGCTCGTCCAGCCCTGTTCCAACCGTTTGGCCACGCCCGGCATAGATCAGCGCGTTCAATCCCACCGTTGGGACGCCCAGTTCGGCGAGAAAATCAAGCGTGGCCGGAACAGTATGGACATTCGTGCGCAACATGGTGGTATTGGTCATGACAAAAAGGCGGCTGGCGAGGGCGTTTTTCAGACCGCGCACGGTCTGCTCGAAGGCGCGCGCGCCAACCATGCGGTTATGGACTTCGGGATCGCAGGATTCCAGCGTGATCTGGACATGATCGAGGCCGGCGGCAACAAGACGCTCGAGGTAGCGCGGATCGGCCAGACGGCGGGCATTGGTGTTCAGGCCGGTGATTTGACCATTCGATTCAGCGTGGGCGATCAGCGCAGGCAGGTCCTCACGCAGGGTAGGCTCACCGCCAGTGAAGACAATGTGCGGAATGCCCAGTTCCCAGGCGCGGTCAAGTACACATTTCCACTGGTCTGTAGTCAATTCCTGCAACTCGCGGCCTTCCACGTTATAACAATGAGCGCAGTCATTGTTGCAGCGATACGTCAATGCCAGATCAAGGCGATAGGGCGCGGCAGGACGCGCGGAAAAGGGAGCAATGACTTCCAGGCCAAGGTCGTGAATCGGGCAAAGGCCATCCGGGCGGAGCAGGTCATCGAACTGACGGTTAAACGCCTGCCAGTCGGCGCGAGCCTGAGTCAGACTGACGCGGTAGGCGCGGCGGATGGTCTTGATTGCCTGAGGTTCAGGAGTCTTCTCCAGCGCGAGGCGCGCCATCAGCGCCGCGGTCGGATTGAGGTGATAAATGCGGCTGGCGTTGACAATAAGCGTCCCGCGCCCATCGGGATCGAGGCGCAAGTGGAGGCGCGTCTGCGCCTCGCCATCACGGCGGAGGTAGTGATAGAGCAATGAGGAACGACGGGCCGGAGGCGGCCGGCGAATCCCAGAAAACAGGGTCTTGATCCGAGACAACAGTTTCATTCAGCCCTGGCTCCTGCCGCCCGGTCATCGGCATCTGCCCCTGCGTCTGCCTGCTCTATGGGAACGTTCGACGCGGCGCTTCTTCGAGAGAAGCGATGATACACAGCCGCCAGACTTTCCCCTTCCTGACCCAACCCCACCAGGCCAAAGATGCCTGAGTACAGCAGATGAGCAATATGATGCGTAATGGCATAGGCCAGCGCCAGGCCATCGGCAATGCCGAAGGTCGCCAGCGCGACGACAATCGCCCCTTCATAGACACCCAGGCCAGACGGAGCCGAAGGGATGGCGCCGCCAAAAGAAGAAATCCCAAGCGCGAACGCGGCGTAAAGAGGCCGCGCCTCAGGCAAAAAGCCTCGCAGCAGGGCAAATTGACAGGCCGCAATCGCCAGCCAGGATAACGCCATCCAGAGCAAACTGAGCAGGAAACGGCGAAAATCCGTCAGGATCGCCAGCCCATCCAGGAATGAGTCCAGGCGGGGAAGCAAGAGAGAGGACAGACGCGGCGAGCGGGCCAACAGGCGACTCAATCCGGTGCGCAGGGGACGGCGCACCCGCGCGACCAGATACATAGAGAACAAGGCGAGCACTACCAGGCTCAACGTCCAGAACGCTGCCGGCCGCGCCCAGGAAACATTGCCCAGAACAAAAGGCAAGGTGACCACTACCAGAATGGCCGCGAAGGCCAAATCGTAGGCACGTTCGATCACAATGGCCGGGAGAGTGTAGAAGATGCTGGTTTTGAGTCTCTTGCTCAGGAAGTAGGCGCGGCTCAGCTCCCCCAGGCGGAAAGGCAAGAGGTTGTTAATGAGATAGCCTTCCATCAAAGCAAGGAAGGAAGCGCCAAAAGTCGGGCGACGGTCCAGAAGTACGCGCGAGGCAGCCGCCCGGGCACTGACCGAGGCAAAGTAAAACAGCGCATGGAGTAGAAGAAAGCGCCAGTCTACGGTTTGAAAGGCACGCCCGACCGCCGACCAGTCCACATTGAAAACAAGGACAACGACAACTGCCAGACTGATGAGCACGCCCGGTAACCAGCGCGGGAAAAGAGCAGGACGAGACCGCGACGGATGCACTGGATTCACTCCTCCTCCAGACGTAAGACAGCCATAAAGGCTTCCTGTGGAATCTCCACGTTGCCAATCATTTTCATCCGCTTCTTGCCGCGTTTTTGCTTTTCGAGCAGCTTCTTCTTACGGGTAATATCACCGCCATAGCACTTTGCCAGCACATCCTTGCGCAACGCCTTGACATTGGCGCGACTGATCACGCGTCCGCCGGCCGCGGCCTGGATAGCCACCTCGAATAGCTGGCGCGGGATGAGTTCCTTGAGTCTGGTAATCATCCGCTGTCCCTTGTGGTAGGCGTCTTTCCTGTGAACGATAGTTGCCAGGGCATCTACAGGCTCGCCGTTGACCAGAATCTCCAGTTTTTGCAAATCATCCGGACGATACTCGGCAAACTGGTAATCGAGCGAAGCGTACCCGCGCGTACGCGACTTGAGTTCATCGAAGAAATCTACCATGATTTCCGCGAGTGGAATCTCGTAATGTAACTGGACCCGGTGCGGCGCAGGATAATCCTGGCCCTTGAACTCACCGCGTCGTCGTGTGACCAGATCCATGATGGCCCCGTAATATTCGAGCGGAGTAATGATTTCAATGTTGACCCAGGGTTCGCGAATCTCAGCAATGTCGCTTTCTTCGGGCAATTCGGCCGGTGAATGAACAATCTGCGTCGTGCCATCGCGTCGCAGGACTTCATAGGCCACCGTCGGAGCCGTAAAGACCACATCCAGATCGTACTCCCGCTCCAGGCGTTCCTGAATGATTTCCATGTGAAAAAGGCCCAGAAAACCGGCGCGAAACCCATAACCCAGGGCCTGCGAGGTCTCCGGCTGATAAACCAGCGAGGCATCATTGAGTTGCAGTTTCTCCAGGGCCTCTCGCAGATTCTGGTAATCTTCCGCTTCCGAAGGATAGATACCGGCAAACACCATGGGCTTGGGGTGACGGAAACCCGGCAAAGGTTCAACCGCCGGCTGCAAGGTGTTGGTAATGGTATCTCCAACGCGCGCCTCGCGCACCGTTTTCAGGCCGGTGGCGATATAACCGACCTCGCCAGCCATCAATTGCCCGGTGGGCTTGAGGGCTGGAGCGAAGATGCCTACCTCCACCGGCTTGACATCCACGCCGCTGGACATCAGGTGCAGGCTATCGGTCGCGCGCAGACTGCCATCCACCACGCGCACATAGGCCACCACCCCTTTATAGGAATCGTAGTGCGAATCGAAAACCAGCGCCCGCAACGGCGCCTGTGGGTCTCCACGCGGCGGCGGGACTCTGGCAACCACGGCTTCCAGCACCGCGGCGATATTCGTGCCTTCCTTAGCAGAAATGCGGATCACTTCTTGCGGCGGCACACCCAGCAGACTGCCGATATCCTCGGCCACCTCGTCTGGTCGCGCCGAGGGCAGGTCAATCTTGTTGATCACCGGGATGATGACCAGATCGGCCTCCAGAGCCGCATACAGGTTAGCCAGCGTCTGGGCCTCAATTCCCTGGCTGGCATCCACCACCAACACCGCCCCTTCGCAGGCCTGCAAAGCACGCGAGACCTCGTAACTGAAGTCCACGTGCCCTGGCGTATCAATCAGATTCAGTTCATAAGTCTGCCCATCGCTGGCGGTATATTTCATGCACACCGCCGAGGCCTTGATGGTTACCCCCTTTTCGCGTTCCAAATCCATGCTATCCAATACCTGCTCGGTCATCTCACGCTCCGAAAGGGTGCCGGTCAACTGGAGCAGGCGATCGGCCAGGGTAGATTTACCGTGATCCACGTGAGCAATGATGCAGAAGTTACGAATTGGCGCGGTCATGATTCACTCGGAGCAGATTTCTCAAAGCGAAAGTATATCACAGCGAACGGGAAACGCGGAGGCCATTGTTCCGAACTTGTAACTATTTAGCCCTGTCTCAAAACCGTTGTGGATGTCATGGCGAGAAGCGTTCTTTGCAACGAAGCAATCCCCAGGCGGTCCATTCAGCCTGATAAAGGGGAGATTGCTTCGCCAAAAAACGGCTCGCAATGCCATGACTGAGCAGTTACCCGAATTTGACAATTCCCCTCCCCAATGGTACACTTCCTGCCGTAGGACCATCGCGCTCATCGCGAGAGGTGGAGGGACCGGCCCTGTGAAACCTCGGCAACCGCTTTCCCGGAAAGCAAGGTGCCAAATCCGGCAGAGACAGAACCGACAACGTCTGTACTCTGGAAGATGAGGTCAGAAATTACCGCGCCTCTCCATCCAGAGAGGCTTTTTTTTACTCTTTTTGTTACACGAAAGGACGTGCCATGCCCGAACGCCGCTATACCAATCGCCGCTACCTGGATGCTCTCCAGCAACGAGTGCTCATCTATGACGGCGCCATGGGGACAAACCTGCAAAAGATGAATCTCACGCCGCAGCACTTCGGCGGCGAACAATACTTCGGCTGCAACGACTATCTGGTCATTTCCTACCCCCAGGCCGTTGAGCAGGTGCACCGTTCTTTCCTGGAGGTGGGCGTAGACGTCATCGAAACCGACACATTTCGCTCCAACCGTATTACCCTGGCCGAATACGGCCTGGCGCAGCGGGTGGTCGAAATCAACCAGACTGCGGCGAGCCTGGCACGTCGCCTTGCTGATGAATACACGCAAAAGACCGGGCAGGAGCGCTTCGTCGCCGGCTCCATTGGCCCCTCAGGCAAACTCCCCTCCGCCGACGATCCGGAACTCTCGAATATCTCCTTCGACGAACTCGCCGACGTCTTCCGTGAACAGGCCACCGGGCTGTTGCGCGGTGGCGTGGACGTGATTCTCATTGAGACCTCGCAGGACATTCTGGAAGTCAAGGCAACCATTACCGGCGTACAGCGTGCCTTTGCTGAAACCGGCCTCTGGGTGCCGTTGCAAGTGCAGGTTACCCTGGACACGAATGGCCGCATGTTGCTCGGCACCGATATTACCGCCGCGCTGGCAATTCTGGAGGGCCTGCCAGTGGATGTCATCGGCCTGAACTGTTCCACCGGCCCCGATTTAATGCGCGATCCCATCCGCTATCTTGGCGAACATGCCACCCTGCCGGTTTCCTGCATTCCCAACGCCGGCCTGCCGCTCAACGTGGACGGCGTCGCCGTTTATCCCCTGGAGCCTGCGCCTTTTGCCGAAACGCTGGTCGAATTCGTCACGCGTCACAATATCAGTATTGTGGGCGGATGCTGCGGCACCACACCGGCGCACTTGAAACTGCTGGTTGAGAAACTGCGCGGCCACCCGCATCCGCCGCGCCCGACAACCAGCACGCCGCGTCTGGCCTCGGCCACCCAGGCCGTTTCGCTGATCCAGGATCCCCCGCCGTTTCTCATCGGCGAACGCTGCAACGCCCAGGGCAGTCGCAAATTCAAAGAATTCCTGCTTGCCGAAAACTACGAGGCCATCCTCGAAATTGCCCGTCAGCAGGTCAACTTTGGCGCGCACGCTCTGGATATCTCCACCGCCGTGACCGAGCGCCCTGATGAAGACGAACTGATGCGCAAGGTGATCAAGAAGCTGGCCAACGGCGTGGAGGTGCCGCTGGTCATTGACACCACAGAGCCGCACGTCCTTGAGGTGGCACTCAAAACGGCACCGGGGCGTTGTCTCATTAACTCTACCCATCTGGAAGGTGGCCGCGTCAAGGCGGAGAAAGTCTTCCATCTGGCACGCGAGTTCAACGCCGCTGTCATCTGCCTGACGATTGATGAGCAGGGCATGGCGCGCACACGCCAGCGCAAACTGGAAGTGGCCCGCCGACTCTATGAAATTGCGGTTCGCGAGTTCGGCCTGTCCCCTAACGCCTTGCTCTTCGACCCCTTGACCTTCACCCTGGCGACCGGCGAGGCCGAATATGCCGACTCGGCGATCGAGACTCTGGAAGGAATTCGCCTCATCAAGCAAGAACTTCCCGGTGTACTTTGCTCTCTGGGAATCAGCAATGTTTCTTTCGGGCTGGCAGCGCACGCCCGCCCTACCCTGAATTCCGTTATGCTCTACCATGCCGTGCGCGCGGGTCTGGACGCGGCGATCGTCAACCCACAGCACATCATTCCCTACGCGGATATTCCCGCAGAAGCCCGCGCCCTGGCCGAAGACCTGATTTTTAACCGTCGCCCGGACGCCCTGCAACGCTACCTGGCCTACTTCGAGTCAGTTGGGCCTGCCACGGCGGCCACGCTTGCCTCGTCCGACAGCCCTACCGCCGGCATGACCGCCGCAGAACGCCTGCACTGGCGCGTTGTCCACCGCCATAAGGAAGGCGTGGAGGCCGATATTGACGAACTTATCCGCACCTTTGCCGCAGAGGCCAGCGGCGCGCAACGCCACGCTGCCGCCATTCGGGTGCTCAACGAAATTCTTCTGCCAGCCATGAAAGAGGTGGGCGACAAATTCGCCACCGGCGAGATGATCCTGCCCTTCGTCCTGCAATCCGCCGAGGTCATGAAACAGGCGGTGGCACACCTCGAGAATTATCTGGAGAAAAAAGAGGGCGTCAGCAAAGGGACGATTGTGCTGGCCACCGTGTACGGCGATGTGCATGATATTGGCAAGAATCTGGTCAAAACAATTCTGGCGAACAATGGCTACACCGTGATAGACCTGGGAAAACAGGTGCCAGCCGAAACGATCATCGCCAAAGCCGCCGAGGTCAAGCCCACAGCCATTGGTTTGAGCGCGCTGCTGGTCAGCACCTCGAAGCAGATGCCGTTGATTGTCAACGAATTGCATCGGCGAGGGTTAAAATTTCCCGTGCTCGTTGGCGGCGCCGCCATCAACCGCCGTTTTGGACGCCGCATCCTGTTCACGGAAGACGGCGTTCCTTACGAGGCTGGCGTGTTCTATTGCAAAGACGCCTTTGAAGGGCTGGCCGTGATGGATTCGTTGATTGATACGCAAGCGCGTCCCGCGCTGCTCGAACGCATTCGTCGCGAGGCGGAAATGGAACTGGGCCGCCCGCCGTCCGGTCAACGCGCGAGGCCGATCCAGCGTTCCACCGTTCGGCCAGAGCCGATACCGTTCCCGTCACGCTGGGGAGTGCGCATCGTCCGGCAAATGCCGCTGGAAATCGTTTTCCAGCATCTTTCCCGGAACGAGCTCTTCCGCCTCTCCTGGGGCGCAAAAAATGCTCACGGCGAGGAATGGGAACGCCTGCGCGCTGAGTTCGAGGCACGGCTGGAACGCATGATGAAAGACGCCTTGCGTCATGGCTGGCTTCAACCCCAGGGAGTCTATGGTCTCTGGCCCTGTCAGGCCGAGGGAAATGACCTGATTCTTTACGATCCCGAAACGCTTGCCACCCCCTCCCCTCAGGAACTGACGCGCTTCACGTTCCCGCGTCAATCCGAAGGCGATTTCCTGTGCCTGGCCGATTATTTTGCTCCGGTCGATTCCGGTCAAATGGACGTAGTGGCTTTACAGGTGGTGACCGTTGGCGCAGCGGCGACCGAAAAGTTCGAGAAATTGCAGGCCGCCGGCGAATATACCGAAATGTACTTCGTTCACGGCCTGGCCGTACAAACCGCAGAGGCGGCGGCTGAATATCTGCACCGCCACATCCGCCGTGAACTCGGCCTGGCTGAAGGACAAGGCAAACGCTATTCCTGGGGTTATCCGGCCATCCCTGACCTGAGCGATCACCGCAAAGTCTTTGACCTGTTGCCTGCGGAAAGAGAACTCGGTATGTCGCTTACCCCGGCCTTTCAACTGGTGCCGGAACAATCCACAGCCGCGATCATTGTCCATCACCGCGCCGCTCGCTATTACAACGTCGGCGAAAGTCGCATGGAACAACTCCTGAAGGAGCGCGAAAATTGAACGACAGTCCCGTCCACGAAAAATATACCCGCCTGAAAGCCATCCTGGCCGAACTGGGCCGCGTGGCGGTGGCTTTCTCCGGCGGCACCGATAGCACACTGGTCTTGCGCGTTGCCCATGAGGTTTTGGGGGAGGATAATGTGATTGCGCTGACCGCTGTCTCTCCCAGCCTGCCGACAGCAGAGCGACAGGAAGCAGAGGCGCTCGCCCGTCACATTGGCGTCAGGCATGTTCTCCTGCCCGGCGAGGAACTTGCCAATCCCAACTATCTGGCAAACACGCCGAATCGTTGCTTTTTTTGCAAAGAGGCCACGTATGGCAAGTTTACCGCCTACGCCCGTGAACATGGCTATCGCGCGGTAGTAGACGGCAGCAACGCCGACGACGCTCTCGATTATCGCCCCGGTCGCCGCGCCGCGCAACAATATGGCGTGCGCAGTCCCTTACAGGAGGCCGGTCTGACGAAAGCCGAAGCGCGCCTGCTGGCGCGCGAACTGGGCCTGCCGAACTGGGATAAACCGTCAGCGGCTTGCCTGGCCTCGCGCATTCCATACGGGACGCCGATCACGGCAGAGACATTGCGCCAGATCGAGCAGGCGGAAGCGATCCTGCGCCACATCCTGGGAGCGCGTCCGCTGCGCGTGCGTCATCACGGGACACTGGCGCGCATCGAGGTCGAGCCAACGGAGTTCGCCCGGATTCTCGCCCAACGCGAGGAGATCACGCGTCAATTCACCGCCCTGGGCTACCCCTACGTTACCCTTGACCTGCGCGGCTTTCGCAGTGGTAGCATGAACGAAGTCCTGCCCGCAGTCTCCGCGTCTCAACCGGACTGAGCCATGGACGTTCTTGCGCTCCGTCACCTGCTCGAAGCAGTGGCCAACGGTGAACTGACGCCCGACGCGGCGTTGGAGCGGTTGCGCCTTCTGCCTTACGAAAACCTGGGATACGCGAACCTGGACCTGCACCGTCCGCTGCGCAGCGGCTTGCCCGAAGTGGTTTTCTGCCAGGGAAAAACAACCGAACAAATCATCGCCATCCTGAAACGTCTCAGCGAGCACCACGAACGCGTGCTGGGCACTCGTCTGGCGCCAGAACTGGCAGCCAGAGTACAGCAAGCGATTCCCGAAGCGCATTACGATCCCGTTTCGCGCCTGATCACGCTGGTACGGGGCGCTCCAGCCACGCTGGAGCAAAAGTACTATGTGCTGGTTGCCACAGGCGGCACCGCCGATGTACCGGTAGCAGAAGAAGCCGCTCAAACGCTCGAATTTCTGGGTCAACGCGTCGAACGCGCCTACGATGTCGGCGTCGCCGGCATTCATCGTCTCCTCGACCGCCTGCCCCTCCTGAGGCAGGCCGCCATCGTCATCAGCGTTGCCGGCATGGAAGGGGCACTGACCAGTGTCATCGCCGGTCTGGTGCACTGTCCGGTTATTGGCGTCCCGACCAGCGTAGGCTATGGCGCCAGTTTTGCAGGGCTGGCGGCTTTGCTTGCCATGCTCAATTCCTGCGCCAGCGGGGTCGCGGTGGTCAACATTGACAACGGCTTCGGCGCCGCCATTCTCGCCTATCGAATCCTGCAGGTCAGTCTGAAACATTCCACGAAAGAGGAAAAGCAGTGAAAATCGCCTATTTCGACTGCATCGCCGGCGCTTCCGGCGACATGATTCTGGGCGCGCTGGTTGACGCTGGCCTGTCCGTAGAAACCTTGCGGCAGCGCCTGGCAGCGTTACAACTGGACGACGAATTCGCACTCCAGGCGCGCAAAGTGGTCAAAAACGGCTTTCAGGCGACGAAAGTAGATGTCATCCTGACCGGGCAACAAGCCGAAGCAGCGGCCCACCATGGTCGCCGTCTGGCCGACATCCAGGCGCTGCTGAGGCGCAGCGCCCTGACAGACTCGCTGCGCGAGCGCGCTGACGCCATGTTTCAGCGGCTGGCGGAAGTCGAAGCCGAGATTCATCACCTCTCACCGCAGGAGGTACACCTGCATGAGGCCGGGGGCATTGATACCATTGTGGACATCGTGGGCGCCCTGATTGGCCTGGAGGTACTGGGCATTCAACAGGTTCAGGCCTCGCCGTTGCCGTTAGGACGCGGGTTCGTCTCAGGCGCGCATGGGCCAATTCCACTCCCGGCGCCGGCCACGCTGGCCTTGCTCAAAAATGTCCCGATTTACGGTCGCGATCTCGATGCCGAACTGGTCACGCCGACAGGCGCATTATTGCTTTCCAGCCTGAGCCAGGCTTTTGGTCCTGTTCCGCCGATGAAACTTCAGGCCGTCGGCTACGGCGCCGGCCAGCGCGATCTGCCTGTTCCCAACCTGCTGCGCCTGATCATCGGCGAGCAAGAGGACGGCATGGAGCAGCTCCTCTTACTGGAAACAAATCTGGATGACGTCAGCGCGGAAATCCTGGGTTATGTGATGGAAAAACTGTTTGCTGCAGGCGCGCTGGATGTTTTCTTCACCCCAATTCAGATGAAGAAGAATCGCCCCGCTATCATGCTCTCGGTGCTGGCGCGCTGGCAGGAGGGGGATCAACTAGAAGAGATTCTCCTGCGCGAAACCAGCACCCTGGGCGTGCGCCGTCAGATTGTCGAACGGCGCGCTCTGGAACGCTTTCATCAGACAGTGGAAACCCCCTACGGGGCGATTCGGATCAAGAGCGCCCGCCTGCCCGATGGATCCATCAAGCACGCGCCGGAATACGAGGATTGCAAACGCGCCGCGGAACAGCACGGTGTACCTTTGCGTCGCGTCTACGACGCGGCCCGCCAGAGAATCGAAGAACAGGTATAATACTCGTGTATCATGTCCAACCTGCAAACCATTCTAGACACCCTGACAGCGCCTGGGGAACTTTTTGTTCCACAGGCCGAGGGCGCGGTACGTTGTACTGCCTGCGGCCATCGTTGCCTGATTCGGCCTGGACGGCGCGGCATCTGTCAGGTGCGTTTCAATGAGGCCGGGACGTTGCGCGTCCCCTGGGGGTATGTCGCTGGCCTGCACCCCGATCCCATCGAGAAAAAGCCGTTCTATCACTTCCTGCCCGGCACGATTGCCCTGACTTTCGGCATGCTGGGCTGCAATTTCCACTGCCCTTACTGCCAGAACTGGCTTTCCTCACAGACGTTGCGCGACCCGGCCGCGGACGAATCCGTTTACTACCTTCGTCGCCTTTCCCCGGAACAGATTGTGGGCTGGGCAAGGAACAGCGGCGCGGCTGTGATAGCCTCCTCCTACAATGAACCCCTCATCACCAGCGAATGGGCTGTTGCCATTTTTAAACTGGCCATCCAGGCGGGCATGAAATGCGTCTATGTGTCCAATGGCAATGCTACGCCAGAGGTGTTGGAGTACCTGCGTCCCTGGCTGCATGGCTTGAAAATTGACCTGAAGTCCATGCGGCAGCAGAACTACCGTCTTCTCGGTGGCGTGTTGAAGAACGTCCTGGACACGATTCAGCGCGCCAAAGCGATGGGGTTATGGGTGGAAGTGGTAACGCTGGTCGTACCCGGCTTTAACGATAGCAACGAGGAATTGTGGGAAACCGCGCGCTTCCTGGCTTCGGTGTCGGTAGATATCCCCTGGCACGTTACCGCCTTTCACAGCGATTACAAGATGCGGGACACCGAAAACACGCCTGCGCGCACCCTTCTCCGCGCGGCTGAGATTGGTCGCGAGGCCGGCCTGCGGTATGTCTATGCCGGCAACCTGCCCGGTCAGGTGGAAGAATACGAAACTACCTTCTGCCCCACATGCGGCCAGCCGCTGATCCGCCGTTGGGCATACGTGATCTCCGAGTATCGCCTCAGCCCGCAGGGAACCTGTCCGCACTGCCAGACCCCAATTGCCGGCGTGTGGACGTAAGGCGAACCAGATGCGCCGGGCACAGGCCGGGGGGATGTCACACCCCAGGCGCTCATACTGTAATACCCGGCCAGTACGCGCCGCACGGTGACGTGTTCAACGACGCCTCAGCGCAAAACCACGCGCACCTCTACCTCACGTTGCCCGGATGGAGGAAGAGGGACGATATTGCCTTCGACAGGTTTTCCATCCACCTCCAGCGCGACCTCATTCCCTTGGCCCTGACGTTCCACGCGAATATGATAGGTCACCCCCCGGAACTCACGGTGGGCGCGATAGCCGCGCCAGTGAGAAGGAATGGCCGGAGCAATCTGCAACCCTCTGAACGTAGGACGGATACCCAGAATCCATTGCGTCGCGGCCACGAACATCCACGAAGCCGTACCGGAAAGCCAGGCATTACGCCCATAACCAAACTGTGGATGAGTGGGGCCAGCAATATTGCCACAGTACACATATGGCTCTACTTTGAAGTGATCGTTATCCTTGCGCGTCAGGGGAAGCATCTGGCGATAATATTCATAAGCGCGATCATTCCATCCCAGACGAGCGGCAGCGATGATAGCCCAGGTATTGGCATGGCTGAAGATACCGCCGTTCTCCTTGGCGCCGGGTGGATAGGTCGAAGTGCCGCGCACGCGCGCGTCGCTGCCTTCATAGGGGGGCCACAGGATAGCAATGCCAAACGGCGTGTTCAGTTTCTCATGCACGCTACGCATGGCCAGTTCGGCGCGTTCACGGCTGGCGCACTCGCCCAGAATAGCCCAGGTCTGGGTGTTGAGGTTGATTTTGTGATACCGATCACGTTGCACGCCAACCGGCTGCCCTTCATCATCGAAGGCGCGCACATACCATTGACCATCCCAGGCAACCTGTTCTACAATGGCGGCCATTTCTTCCTTAAGGGCCAGAAAACGTTGCGCTTCTGCGCCCTTGCCCAACGCCGCGCATAAATCGGCTAAATCGAGCATCACGCGACAAAACTGTTGTGCGGCCATCACCGATTCGGCCTTGCCGGAACCATGGTCGAGATTCATGGTATCGTCCCAATCGGAAAAACCCAGACGCGGCAGGCCGTGCGGGCCGCGATGATTCAGGGTGAAGTCTATGGCGCGCAGCATGTGCCCCCAAACGGTATCCTCACCGCCATCCTGATAGGGCAGGCGCTCATCGAGATAAGCAAAGTCTCCTGTCTCGCGCAGGTACGCTACAGTCGCCAGCACCAGCCAGAGATGATCATCGCAAAACCACTGTGGCCATTCCGGGAACTCCCCCGCCAGGCCGGGGCCGCCTTCGCCCGTTAGCGGATAGACCTGATGCCAGGTATGACCGTCCTGGAATTGTAATTTCCACAACATAGATAGGGTTGCCCGTGCCCGCTGCGGCGCGTTGTGCACCGTCGCCAGGGTATCTTGCGCCGAATCGCGCGTTCCCATGCCTCGCCCCAGGCCAGTCTCATAAGCCGAGACAAAGCGCGACCAGAAAAGGGTCGCGCGACACTGCACCTGATTCCAGACATTGAGCATGGCGTTCATCTCATGGTCGGGGGTCTCTACCTGAAATTTATTCAGGTAGTCGCGCCAGTCGGCCTGTAGGGCATCGAACGCCGCCGTAACGTTCACCGGCCGCCGATACTGTTCTACCAGAGCGGGAATCGCCTCTGGCTCATCGGTGACGCCAAGCAAGTAAATCACGCTCTGTTCTTCGCCGGGCTTGAGAGTCAACTCGTGGCACAGCGAACCAATGTGATTGCCACGCGGCGCCTGCGTATTCTGCGGTTTCCCTTCCACCACCACCAGCGGGTTTGAAAGGTCACGGTATTTCCCAACAAAGGCCTCTCGATCGGTATCAAATCCAACCGGCTTGAGGTTACTGGTAAAGAAGGTAGTCGTTGGACGGAAATATGTAAAGGTGCGGATGAGGCCGTCCTCCACCCGACTGCGAACGATGTGCTGCCCCCAATCCAGATTGTGCAGGTCAATCTCGGCGCTCCAGTAAGAAAATTCCACGTAGGAGAAAGAACGCAGGCAACGCGGCCGATCGCCCTGATTCTGCACCTTGAGCACCCAAATCTCACCAGGAAAAGGAGAAAAGGATGCCGGCGGCACAAAATAGAGTAATTCCGCTCGAATGCCATGGTATTCGCTGGCAATGCGCGTATAACCGGGGCCATGGCGGCATTCGTAACGTTCCAGAATGCGCTGCGGAACGGGTTGCCAGGTCGGACTCCAGTACTCGCCGCTCTCCATATCGCGCAGGTAAACGTAACGGCCCGGCTGATCTGCCGGAATCGCGTTGTAGCGGTAACGGGTCACGCGGCGATTTTTGGGATCGCGATCGAAAGAATAACCGCCGCCGGTATTCGAGACAATGCCCCCGTATTGTCCTTCACCAATGTAGTTCATCCAGGGAGTGGGGGTATCCGGGCGGGTAATCACAAATTCGCCGCTCTGCTCATCAAAATAACCATAGGCATTCTGGATACGGTGAATCGTGGACATAAAGC
Organism: Anaerolineales bacterium; assembly: GCA_034436275.1. GTDB lineage: Bacteria > Chloroflexota > Anaerolineae > Anaerolineales > Villigracilaceae > DAOTVX01. The sequence goes on from DAOTVX010000118.1 coordinate 20,992, forward strand.
ACTCTCTCCTTTGCTCACAGGGTGCAAGGGCGAGTCTGGTTACAGCACTGCGCCGTTGTTCTGAATGACCTGCCGATACCAGAAGGCCGAATCCTTGAAAATCCGCCTCTGGGTGGGAAAATCCACATAAATCAAGCCGAATCGCTGGCGATACCCCTCCTGCCATTCAAAGTTGTCCATCAGTGACCAGTGAAAATAACCCTGCACCGGCACACCTTCCCCAATGGCGCGCTTCAAGCCAGCCAGATGACGGGACGTGTAATCAATGCGCTGCGGATCATGCACCTGCCCGTCGCGATGGACCCAGTCCATGCCACCCAGACCGTTCTCCGTAATCACGATGGGCTTATGGTAACGCTCATACAGGAAGCGCGCCGCCCAGTAGAGAACGTCGAACTGGATGTGCCAGTAATACAGGTTAACCGGCGCGCCGGGCGGCATGGGGACGCTTTCCGGCTGGCCATCCTCGCCGGCGCGTGTGGGGAAGCCAAAATAACAATTCGCGCCATAAAAGTCTATCGGCGTGGCGATGATATCCATATCGGAAGAGGGGAAATCGGGCACGGCTGACCCAAACACCCGCAGGCCATCTTCCGGATAGCGGCCAAAGATCACCGCATCTGCCCACCAGGTGTTGTTCCAGGTACCCGCTTGAGAGATAGAAAACATGGCCTGGCGCGCTGCCTGAATATCGGCGGCGCTCTCGGTTGCCGGAAGGCAGGTCAGGCCCGCCGGCGCCCAGCCGACCTGAGCCGGCCGACGGCTAAAGGCGCGAATCGCCTGTACCGCGCGTCCATGTGCCAGCAACGCATGGTGCGCGGCCAGCAGCACCTCCGGCCAGTCCAGACGCAGTCCTGGCGCATGACGCCCCTCTCGCAGCCCCATGCCGATAAAGACCTGCACCTCATTGAGGGTCATCCAGTGCGTCACACGATCAGAAAGTCTCTCCACCACCAGCCGGGTGTAATCGGCAAACCAGTCTGGTATGTCCGGATTAAGCCAGCCGCCACGCAGATAGAGTGCATAAGGTAAATCCCAATGATAAAGAGTGACCCAGGGCTGAATCCCTGCAGCCAGCAATTCATCCACCAGCGCATCATAGAAAGCCAATCCTTTGGGATTAACGGCGCCGGTACCTTCCGGTAGAACACGCGGCCAGGAAATAGAAAAACGATACCCCTTCAAGCCAATCTCTTTCATCAGGGCTACGTCATCCCGGAAACGGTGATAATGGTCACAGGCCATTTCTCCTGTGTGCCCCTCATAAATAGCACCCGGCCGGCGGCAGAAAGCATCCCAGACAGATAAACCTTTGCCATCCTCATCGGCGGCACCTTCAATTTGATAGGCGGCAGTCGCCGCCCCCCAGATGAAGTTTGCAGGAAACGACGTCGTCATACTCTCTCCCAAAGCGGAAATCGAGAAGAATTTGTAACTGTTCAGCCCTGTCTTAAAATCGTTGTGCATGTCATTGCGAGGAGCATTCTTTGCGACGAAGCAATCCCCAGGTGGTCAATGTAGCATGACAAAGCAGGAGATTGCTTCGCCAGAAAACGGCTCGCAATGACATGGCTGAGTAGTTACAAGAATTTTACCACAGCGAAGTCTATGGCTTCCAGCGATAAACAGCCATGTTCGTTCCTCCCTGGGCTGGAGCATAAGGCGCATGGGTTTCGAAGATTGGCGCGCGGCCGGCGGTGAGCGAGGGATACCAGTCAGGAAAGACCACCAGATAATCCACCGCCTGCTCATCCAGGTACTGCGCCAGTCGCGCTTCATCACGAAGAAAAGGAATCACCTGCGGCGAGACCAGGCCAGCCAGGTCAAGTAAGGGATGCGAGTCAAAGTAACCCAGGGCGCCAATATCGTGCGCTGCGACCAGAGCCTGAGGCGGCAAGTGCGCCTCCACCCATCGCGCCGTCGCGACCATCTCGCTTTCAATGAAGGCCACGTCACGCGCGTACGCCAGTCCGCCCTGAACCCAGAATAAGAGAACCAGCGCATAAACGCCGATCCGCCAACCCATTACAGCCAGCCGCGCCCCGCGCGGCGAAGCCGGCGTGGTCGCCAGACGCCAAAGGCCCAGCAAACCCCAGGCAAAGAAAATACCCATCGCCGGCATGACATACCGCCCGTGCTGATAGGTCACCGGCAATCGCCAGGCATACAGGCCCAGATAGGCGACAAACCAGAACATGCCGGCCAGCGCGCCCCAGGCACGTCGGCGCCACGCTACCACCAGCCAGACGATGGCGCCCGGCAGGAGCAGGATGCCCGCTCCCGTCAACGGCGGCAGCCACTGGTTGAAGTAGCGTTTCAGCAAAGGCGCCTGGCGCAACACAGCGTACTCGGCCTGCTTGGCGTAAAAGGTATTTGGCCAGGGAACGCCGCTCAATGTCAAATTGAAGACAAGGTAAGCGAGAATCAGCGCGCCGCAACCGAGAAAAAGCCCAAGCAAAGCGTAACCGCGTTGCCGCCACCTACGCTCTGCCAGCAAAGCCGTCAAGACCGCCGGCGCCAGCAGCGTGATGCCATCGGGACGCACCCACAGGCTGATTCCAATCAGGAAACCCGTCTGCACATAACGGCGGCTTTCGGCCATCAAGCTCAGCAAAATCACCGTCACCAGCGTCCCATATAGCAATGTTTCCATCCCAGAGACTGCCGCCCAGACCAGATGCCATTCCAGCGTCAACAGCGCGCCGGCGAAGGGGAACGGTGGACGATAAGCCGGAATGGCCTGCCGCACTCCCTTCTCCACCGCCAGCGCGATACCCCACAGCAAAAACCCGCCGATCAGGTAAGCCCAACAGTAAGGCGCCAATCTCAGGGGAAAGCCAACAGCCAGTAACGCTGACCATAACGGCGAGGTTGAGCCGGCTGAAGGCTGGCCCGGGCGGAAAGCCCATTCCCCATGCTCGATCAGCGTGCGGGCATAAACCTGATGAATCCAGGCATCATCAAGAGGGAAACCGACACGGTAATAACGCTGACTGATAAAAAGATAGCCGGCTACCGAAAGAACGGCGAGTAAGGCCAGAAACAAGCGGTCTCGGCCCGGCAAAGCGGCTGTCTTTTCAGGGCTGGATGTCGAAAACCTGGGCATCCTCCACCTCACCAAGATAACGCACCACAGGAAATGCAGTCGGTTCGCGGTAAAGCGGTTGCAGGCCGTCCGTCACGGCCCCCGCCTCCAGAACCAGATAGCGAGCCTGATAGCGCGCGACCAGGGCCTGTACTGTGGTCACATCGCCATCGGGCAGGGCAATAGCAGGACGGCCGGTAGCCAGATAGAAGCCCGGCGGATCGGCGACAACGACCACCTCCTCCGGCCGCGCTCCAGCCGCCTCCAGAAAATGATCAATTTGTTCATAGCGCGCCCAATCACTGCCCCAGGCGCGACGAGGATCAAGTCCGCCCAACACACGCCCCCAAATCAAGAGCGCAGTCAGAAAAAATGCCATCCCCACCATCGCGGCGCGCAGGACCAGCTGCGCTTCGTGCTCCCGTTCCCATTTTCTCCAACGCGCCAGCGTCGCGATGATCCTTTCCAGGCCAACCGGCGTCAGAGCCCACCACAACACCTGAAAAGCCGCGCCGGAATGAAAGAAACCGCCGCGCGCTCCGGCAAACGGAAAGACGAAAGTCATCAGCACAAACGTCAGCAACCAGGCCAGGCAAGCCAGATGGATGCGCGCCTCACGCCGGTAATGCCAGATTCCCGCCAGAATCGCCGGCAGAAGAAAAATGCCTCCCTGTACCCCCAGCACCGATTGCAGATTCAAGCGCAAGGCCCATAAGCGCGCTCGCAGGATACTGATCAGGCCCGAAGCCCACCAGTCTTGGAAAGTCAGATGAGCAGGAGGGTAAGAGAACAACTGGTTATAAGAAGTCAGCCACAAGGCGCGACTGCTACCCGTTCCTAACGGCGCGCCAAAAACGAGCCAGTTACGCAGAAACCAGGGCGTCATCACCAGGAAGTAGCCGAGGGCAACCATCGCCACACCCTTCCTGCGTCCGGCAGCCTCTCTGGTCAGGAGAAAAACCGCCGTCCAGGCCACAGCCAGCCAGAGCAAACCATCGGCGCGCGCCAGGTGCATCAAGCCAGCCAGTAAGCCAAGAATCAGGAAACGCCGCGCGCCGCTCCACAGACCGGCGGCAGACACAGCCGTACAGAGCAGGAAAAAGAGACCGCCCAATAACAGATAGAGGGCGAACGTGTCGGTCACCGGCAAGAAAGGAGCATAAAAACCGGAAAAAACGGCCAGCAAACCAGCGCTCAGGGCGTGTTCACGCCGTGGCGAGAAAGACCAGGCCAGAGCCGCCGTAAGCGGCGGCACCAGCGCGGCCAGCAGCAGAAACGGCGTCCGGGCGGCAAGACAGGACGCAGATCCGAAAAGTATCGCTCCCGCCGCCGCGAGCAAAGACGCCAGCGGCATCCAGTAAGCATGGGAAGGATGTGGCAGGCCTTGCGGATCATCCAGGTAATTCCACAAAAACGGCTCGGTAAAACCCTGGCCGGAGGCCAGACGCAAGCCAGTGGCGCAGTAGTAAGAAGCATCCAGATACCCCGGCGCGGGCTCAAAAGCCGCTACCAGACCCGCCATACCCAGCCCCAACAAGGCCAGAAAGAAATAATGACGCCCGTTCACAGCTCTTCCTCCAGCCAGGTTGGCGGCAGGCGGAAGGCATACCAGCGTAACCAGTACAGGCCCAGCAGACCCCACAAGGGCAAAAACCAGAACAGCAGCGTCTGCCATGCCTGCCAATCACCCAGCATCCCCAGGCGCGCCCCCCAGCCCCAGAGCAGGAGGAACGGCAATGTTAACAGGAGATAAGGCAACCAGCGCCGGCGTGCACGCGCCCAGCGTCGACCGGCCAGAAACGCCGTCAGCACAAGTGGAAAAAGCAAGGCCATTTGTCCGGCGAGAGAAGTGCGCATGCCCAGCAAAGGGGTCACTGCCAGAGTCAGGCTGGCCGTCCAGAGCAAATAACGCACGTCCTGCCGGCGCGCCAGCCACCATTCCATTGCCAGAAGCAGACTCAAGACAACGGTCAACAACCAGGCCATCCGCCGCGCAGGGCCGGGAAACCAGCCGGTCAAAAAATCAAGCGGGCGCCAACCTGCTTCATAGCGGTATTCTGCCAGGAGATTGCGTAGCCAGGGCCAGAACCAGTCAGGGATAAGGAAAAAAGCCAGCAAAACAAGAATGGTAAAGGTCATCATCCCCCCCCATATCACACCCCAGCGGCGATGAGCCAGCGCCCAGAGACAGAGAAAGATCACCAGAGGCGCCGTCATGGCCGCCTGCCATAAAGCCAGTACTGCCAGCACGCCAGCCAGTTCATCCTTGCCCCCCTCTTTCAAGACAAGCAGAGCGCCCATGCCGGCCAGAATGGCCGGTATGGCGGTACCACCGTTCAGTAAGGCGAGCAACGTATGTGGCCAGAAAATCACGATGAGACAAAATAGAGGCACAAAGCCGCGCCTGAGTCGCCAGCCTGGCAGGCGTAAATAGAAAAACGCCAGCACTACCAGAGCCGCCTCATTCAACGTCAACCACAGGTTAAAAGCCAGGGCATAATCGGAAAGCAAAGCGAAAGGAAAATACAGGAGAAGGAAGAAGAAAGGCGTAGTCACGCGCAAGGGGTCTTCCCCCTGGCGGGCAAGGCGCCCATAATACCAGACCTGAATCTGTTGCGCTGCCGCTTCACTGTAAGGAGAAACGCCCTCGCGCAGGAAGAGGCGCATCCCCAGCCAGGGACCAAGAAATTCGCGCGCCGGCGGAGCATGGCGAAGATAAAGTGCATTCGCCCATATCAGGCCTCCCAGAACAGCCAGGGCGAGGCAGATCACAACGACCAGGAAGAGAAGTTCCAGACGCGAGCGAGGTGAGGAAAACATCAGGGAAATTCTACCCTACAAACAGCAAACAGGCCAATCCTGCCCTGATTCTCAGGAAATCTCCATGCTACAATACATGAGTTCAAGATCAGTTGTTGGAACGTCCCGAAGGAAGGCCGGTTACTATGCGCAAGATACATGAGTGGAATCTTTCCCCGGAAGAGGCCGTGCGCCTGCAAGACAATTTGAAGGCACGCCTGCACCTGAAGTGGAAAGAGCGGCCCGTCCGTATCCTTGCCGGCGTAGATGTCAGCGTACGCGGTCCCCTGGCGCACTGTGCTATCGTGCTCCTCGAATACCCATCGCTGACTCCGCTGGAGGGCGTGTGCGCCGAGGTTCCGCTGGTCTTCCCATACATTCCCGGTCTACTGGCTTTCCGGGAAGGGCCAGCGGTACTGGCCGCCTGGCAACAACTCTCTCGCCTGCCGGATGTCGTCATGTTCGATGGCCAGGGAATCGCCCACCCGCGCCGCATGGGGATAGCCGCGCACATGGGTCTATGGCTGGAACGGCCCACAATTGGCATCGCCAAATCGCGGCTTTATGGACATCATACTGAAGTCGGCCCCCAGCGCGGCGACTCTGCACCATTGCTGGACGAACGAGGGCAGGTTATCGGTATCGTACTGCGCACCCGCGCCGGAAGCAAACCTGTTTACATTTCCCCCGGTCATCAAATGGATTTGGAACATGCCCTGGCGTTTACGTTGCACTGCCTGCGCGGCTACCGCCTGCCCGAACCGACGCGCTGGGCACATCACCTGGCTGGCGGCGGGAAACTTCCGTCAGAGACAGGCCAACAGCCAGCATTGCTATAACTGATTTTCAGTTACAACAACCGCTGCTGCAACTACAGGCCGGCAAAGCGTTCGGGTTACTGACCACAAAACCCTGGCCGCGCTCATCGTCCACGAAGTCCACAACCGCGCCGCGCAGGTACGAAAGCGAAATTTCATCCACGACAACCTTCAGCCCCTCGCTTTCGCCGACCCAATCGCTCTCGGCCAGCGTATTATCGAGCGCCAGGCCGTACTGCAGGCCGGAACAAGAGCGCCCTGCGACATACACGCGCAGGGCATAGGTCGTATCAAGATTGCGTTCGGTAAGCAATGTGCGCACGACGCGCGCCGCGGCTGGCGTCAACGCCACGGCAGTAATGGGGGTTGTTTCAACAGCCACAACGTATCTCCGAGATAAGTTTTGGCTATCTTATCAGGATTGAGAGAACCTGTCAACCTGCCCGCGTTCTAGCGTGTCCACGTAAAAGTTGTAGTACGAATGTTGCTCGGTGGCAAGCACTCTCATTTGCATCAAAGCCGTTGTGTATGTCATGGCGAGGAGCGTTCTTGGCGACGAAGCAATCTCCAGGCAAGTCACTTTAGCCTGATAAATGGGAGATTGCTTCGCCGCCTGGGCGGCTCGCAATGACATCATCGTAACAGAGCAACAGGATGCCTGTGTCAACTGCGGACGGTATCCCTGCAACGCCAGTCCGCTACCGCTCCTGCCACGTCAGCCCACGCTCCGCATTTCCCCCCTCCTCAAGGCTCAAGACGAATCTCACTCCCCGCCTCCGCAGGCTGACGCCAATACGGATACACGCCCTCATCGGTCAGCTTCACCCTCTCCCCTGTCTCAACGTTGTACTTGAAAATCGCCATCTCGCCTTTTTGACAAAGCTCAGCGTCAATGCAATCATGATATACAATCCACTGTCCATCCGGAGACCAGGAAGCCACCGGGAAACCGTTTTCATAGTACTGAGAAGTCGTCTCTATTTTCCGCATGTCACTCCCATCTGGATGAACAAGATGAATCCCATCATGACTTGTATACGCCACCCAATGACCATTCGGCGAGCAGGACGGATATGAGTCATCCGCAGGATGATTCGCTGATGTTTCCAGAACAATGCTCTCACGATTGTCCAAAATATTGTATAACACTATCCTATGCTTAATCAGTTGAGTACGATTGGCATAACTGTGATAGGCAAACACCAACGCGTCTTCGTTGCACCAGGGATTAGGACCAATAATCAGGTCGATTTGTTCATCGCTTGCTAGATTCTCTATGTACCTCACTAAAAACACCGTTTCTCGATCCAGTTCTACCATGCCGAGCACAGCCTCATGAGGAAACGCCTGGTGAGCGTCACCAAACAACGCCTGTCGCGTTCCTGGAATTACCGACACATAACGAGTATGCTCACCATAAAGACTCAAGTTTTCAAAACCACTGTCAAGTGTATACAAGATGCCTTGCCTCCCATCTACTTCCAGCATAGCCGGAAAACCAGTGTTAAATTTACTGGTGTTCATGAAAACTGCCTTCCCATCACTCGACCAGGTGAAATAAGAACGTAGGCCAGGCATTGTATCGCCATACAGGAAGCGTTTAAGACCATGAGAAGTATCCAAACGCACGTACTCCAGGCCGCTGCCATCCGCATTGATAAACCCCAATTCGTTCCCACCCCATTTGCGGAGAAAGATGATGTCGCGCTCCGGGAACGGCTTGTCCAGAGAGTAGCGAGCCAAAACGCGAGGAATGCTAAACTCATGGACGACAAAAACTACAAACCCGCTCAGCGCCAGACATACTAGTACTACTACTGCTCCTACTGTAATCAGACAACACTTCCGTTTCGACTTTTTCATCATTCTTACCTCTCTGCTTCAGGAGTCGCAGACGGAGATGGACTGGATACGGGTGCCTGCTGCGCAGGCACAGCAACTGGCGTAGAAGAAGCAGGCGTCGTAGGAGCAACCGGCATATAAACTATCATCTCGTTCTTTATCCCTGACAAACGCGCCCACCGGGGTCGATAGCTCCAGGCTTTTTCAAATTCGTTCCATGATTGCGGATGGAGACCTGGCGGCGGTTTTTGACCTGGGAAATTACTCTTATTCCATCCCGGATCCAGAGTGATAATCTGGTCATCGACTGAATCATACCCAACAACTGTTTCATAATGAGCACCGCCACTATCCCAAATCTTCAGCACCGTCACCGGCCGGCCCTGTTCCAAATGGCTGAGCAACGCTTCCTTCGTCCCTCCGCTTTGACGCACCGCACGCCAGGGAATACCCTCCCTTGCTGCGTTCTGGTTGAAGGCTCTGACCATACTCCAAGGCGGCGTCGCACCTCCTATTTCACTCAGTTTGCGGTTGACTTCCTGGGCTATCTTCTCAGGCAACCTTATACCCTTTATGCTGTCAAAACTTTGTGGAATGCGCTGCCATCGCTGGTACATCTCCTGGCTGATAGTTTGCCCGCTGAACAAACCAGGCTTACCAGCCAGAGCGTTGAGCATCATGGCCACATTGAACGGGCCGCAATCATGCGTATCGCCCTGGCTTTGGTAATACTGCTTCCAGTATGTGTCGTCCCTCCCAAGAGCATACGAGGAGGAAGTAGCAACCGGCATTGGCGTCAGCGTCCTCGCCAAGGCAGGCGAAGTGGGAGCAGGAGTAGCCTGGGGAGTCTTCGTTGGAGTAGGCGTCCCCGTAGGCGTAGCAGCGCCGGCCACTCCGGCCTTTACCTGCTCGGCCGGCTTATACGCCGGCAAATTGCGCCGATGGGCCTCATAGGCCGCCTGTGCCCCTTGACGCTGCTCCCACTCCACCATCCGCTGCCGCTCCATCCCACGCTCCGTCGCCTTTTTCGCCCGCCATTGTGTCCCATATGCTATCCACGCCTGCGCCTCACGCCCTCCATGCCAGTACGCCTGCTGCGCCTCCGGCGGCAGGTTCGCCGGCAGCGCATTCTGTCGCGCCGCCGCTGCTTCCGCTTGCTTCCGCCGCCAGGCCTGCCAGGCCGCCGCACGCCGCAGCGCCTCCTCACGCGCCTCCGCTGCAGCATTCGCCGCCTGCGCTTCCGCTCGCGCCCGCGCCTCCGCCTCCCTTCGCCTCCGCTGCGCCTCTAACGCCGCCGCCGTCAACGCCGCCAGCAACCCCAACGCCGCTCCACCCCACAAAACATTCGATGATGGGGGGACCTGGGGAGCGGAAGATGAAGGAATTGAGGGATTGGAAGACCGGAAGGTCACCACCCCCGGCGTGACGCTCGGCGCAGGCATCGCCGGCAACCCCTCCCCCACCTCACCCGCCGCCGCCCTGACCGTCGCCGTCGGCCACACCGTCGGCGTGCGCCTCGGCCCCGGCGTCACCGTCGGCTCGCCAGGCGCAGGTATCACCACCTCCCCTCGCACACTACGCCCGTTCCCGGCCACGTCCACCGCCGCCACCTCCACCCAATACGCCCCCACCGGCGCCAGCGTTCCATCCCCAAACCGCCGATCCCAGGCAAACTCTTCCCGCCACAAACTGCCTCCAGGCCGATACGTCCGCACCACCGCCGGCCACCGCTCCGCCTTATCCGCTATCCGCACCACCACCTCCGCCAGTCCGCTACCGCCTTCCTCCACCTCAATCGCCACACTATCCCAAATATACCACCGATCCACCATCGCAATCCGCGGCGGCGTCCCGTCCACCCGAAACGCCAGCCTCGTCTCCCCCACATTCCCCGCCACATCAAACGCCCGCACCCCCAGCGTATGTTCCCCATCCCCGATCACCAGCGGCGCCGTGTACGCCTGCCACGACGCCCCATCCAGCGCATAGTCCACCCGCGCTACCCCCGAACCCGCATCGCTCGCCTCCGCCGTGAACGTCACCTGCCCGGCATACCACCCACCCACCTGCTCCCCCGTCAGCAAACCGCTCACCTGCGGCGGAACGCTATCTACCTGCACGCTCTGACTGATTTCGCTCACGTGGCCGGCCAGGTCCTGGGCGCGAAAGGTCAGGGTGTGTACCCCGTCGCCCACGGTGATCGGTCCGGTGTAGGGCTGTGCGGGAGAAGCGTTCCAGGCGTAGGTGAAGGCGTCTATGCCGGAACCGGGCTGCGGGTCAGAGGCGGAAGCGGTGAAAGTCACAGGAGAAACGTACCAGCCTCCTTCGCCCGGCGTCCCGCTCAGCGTGCCTTCAATTTGGGGCGGACGAGTATCCACCCGCGCGCTCAGGCTGCCCATCCGCGAACTATCTCCCCAACTGGAAAGCGCCCAGAAGGTAAAAGCATTCTCCCCCTCGAGCAAAGGCAACGTGCAACTGGCTCCCGAGCAGGCAAAGGCCTCGCCGTTGCGCGTGCCTTCAATCGCGGTAATCTCATACCCCGCCAACGGCTCATGAGCCGTCAACACCAGGCGCGGCAACGTCACACACCACCCATTCCGCCGATCACAATTCTCCAGCGTCCCCTGCACCGTCGCTTCCGGGTACGTGATCGTCTGCTCCACCGAGCGACAGCC
>DAOTVX010000119.1:0-3702 GCA_034436275.1 Anaerolineales bacterium
ATCCATCCTTGTCATTGCGAGCCGCCGCAGGCGGCGAAGCAATCCCCTTGCTTGCCGGGAGATTGCTTCGCTACGCTCGCAATGACAAGAGGCAGAGGGTTCTCCATTAGCCATGGTAGGTAGTTACAACGAAGGATACATTACCGCTCCCCCACAAGGTCTGCCGAAGGCACCCTACTGCCAGCCGCTTTCCGTTGCCACCAGATAACCCACCTGCTCCAGTTGCGGCTCCTTCAGGTCTGTCACTACCGTCAAGACAGCCTTTCCCCAGCCGCGCCAGTAACCCTGCCAGCGCCGCGACAGGGCCGGGTTGATGACCACGCAGGATTGCCACGCCTGGCCGCCGGTGCCCAGTTCCGGCAAGTTGACTTCCACCTGTCGCGTGTCCAGGCGCAGCCCCTGCCGCAGCGCCTTGAGCGCCGCTTCCTTCAGGCTCCAGAAAAGCGTCACCGCCAGCGCGCGTTGACTATCCGGCACACGGGTCAGCGCCTCTTGCTCCTGCGCGGTGAGATAATCGGTCTCAAAACTGGACGGGCGCGGTTCAACAAGTTCCACATCCACGCCGAGTTCTCCCCCGGCGGGTTGCCAGGCGACGAACGCCAGGCCGGCGCGGTGACTGATGGACAGCACGCCGGGCAGCGGCTCATCATCCACAAAGGCCACCGGCGCGCCGCCGCCTTCAGGGAGAATTTCCACTGCCGAGAACGGTCGCGCCGCCAACGTCGGCTCCGCGCGACTCAGCAGCACCTTCGCCGCATAGCGCCCCAACCACCACTCCTGACGCCGACGCGGGAAGCGCAGCCTCTCCAGATGCTGCCTTTCACGCGGAGAAAGGAAATCGTCCCGCCAGGGGAGACCCCTCTCTCCCGCGGCGCTCTCCAGAAGCAACCAGGAAATCATGCCGTAACCTGCCACGCGGCGCTACAGAAGTTCGCCGCGCCCGATCTTCACCGACGCCGCCTAAAGTGCGCGCTCCGCCGTGTCCTCGCGCACGCCATGCCCGCCTTTCACCAGTATCCGGAGCGGCTGCAGGAGTTCCTCGCCGACCGAATAGGGCAGCGGACTGGTGCGGTAGCCTTCCAGTTCCAGATAGACGCGTCCACTCGCATCTACCACGCGCGCGTCGAAGCGCAAACCCTCGGCGTCTTGCACCGGGCGGACTTCCGCGTAAACGGCTTCGCCGTTCGGTTGGACTTCGTAGAACGTGACGCGCTCGATCGCACGCGGCAGAGCCAGCACGCCTGTCTTTCCGGCCTCCCAGATGCCGGCGGTTTGCAGACACAATTCCAGCAAAACCGGCGCGGTCAACAAGGGTTGCTCTGTCGCGAGGATGGGAGGCCGCTCAGCGCGCAGTCGGCCCACCACATGGCCATTCGCCGGCGCGACGCTTTCCAGCACCTGAAACGCCGGCCCATGGAAGTAAAGGCGATAGATATGGTCGGCATTAACTGCTGCCGTCTCATCAATCTGCGGCGGCTGACTCTGTGGCGCCTGCCGTTGTTCCGTTTCGGGCATCAACCAGACTTTGCCGGCGAAATGGCGCTGGTGGTCCACTGCTCCGCCCAGCCGGGTCAGACTCGATTCCAGCGTCACGTACGCCACCAGGCCGGCTGCCTCTCTGACTACCTGCGCCTTCCAGGTCAGGCGACGCGGCTGGTTACGGTAGAACTTGAACGGAGTCAGGAATTGCACGTCTTCCAGACGGGCCACGCGCAACGCGCCCTTCTGCGCAGCCAGGGTAGTGGCAATGTGTTGCGCGGCGGCAGAGAATCCCTCGATGCCCATCACGCCCGGCAGGAGTGGCGTACCATCCAGCGCGTGATCGCGCAGGAAGGGTTCCACGGTTGGGTCAAGTTCGGCTTCCAGGATAACGCCCGCGTGCAGGTCAAGGCCGCTCACCCGGCTGAGCATGACGTGTGGTGGGTTGCCTTCCGTCAGGGCCGCGTTGGCCTTTTCCAGGTCCAGGCCGCCATCGGCCGGCCAGGTCTTTTCCATCATTCCCAGCGCGCCGCACAAGACCGCCTCACCGGCCGGGGCATAGACCAGTTCCCGATAAACCATCGGCGCGGCTTCCTCCGGCGGCATCATCTCCACGCCGGCGCGCCTCATCAGCTCCGGTATTGAACCGCGCGCGGCCATGCCTACCTCGCCCCAGGGCCCCCAATCCAGCGCAACGGTCTTAATGTGCGGATACTGCCGACGCATGGCCGAAGCCAGGCGATCTAGGAAATCGTTGGCCGCCGAATAATCGGTCTGACCGGTGTTGCCAAAACGTCCGGCAATGGAGGCAAAGAAGACCATTGCCCGTGGCCATTGCTGACGCGCTTCCAGCGCCTTGAAGATATGGAAGAAACCATCGGCTTTAATGGCCACCGTCAGACGGAATTCGTCAAATGGCTTCTGCTCCAGTTTGCGCGAGCGTTCAATGCCGGCCGCGTGCACGAGCACGTCCACCCGTCCTTCCGCCTGAAGCACGGCCTCGACAACCCTTTCCACATCTTCCGCGCGCGTCACATCCGCCGTCAGGTACGTGACCTGCGCGCCCAGAGCGCGTATCTTTTCCATCACGTCGAGCAAAGCCGCCATGCGCTCCATCGCTACCAGCCGGCCTTCCAGTTGCACCGGCGTCACCTTTTCGCCCTGCGCCATCAGGCGCGCCATCAGTTCGCGGCGGAAGGCCTCGCGATCGCGACGCAGACTTTGCAAATCGGCGTCCTGCGGGTCAGGCGCCGGCTCGATGCCGACCAGATAGAAACGGCCCTGCGTCTGTCGCGCCAGATCGAGGACGACGCGGCCGGTAATCCCGCCGCTCCCACCACTGACCAGAAAGACGCTGGTCGAGTCCAGATTCAGGTTGGCCGTTTCTCCCAACGGCGTCGGGCGATTGACAATGGTATAGCGTTGTTCGCCCAGCCAGCCAACTTCCGTCACCACCGGATCGAAGAGAGTCTCATCCACAAGGCGGCTCGCTACCTGACTGGCCGGCGCTTCGGGAGCAAAGTCCACCACTTTGACGAACGCCTGAGGACGTTCCATGGCGATAGCCTTCGTGAAACCGCTGACCAGACCGCCCAATGGCGCGGTGGCGCCTTCCGGCTGATACCCGAACAGGCCGCCGCAGCGCGTGGCAGATACCAGGAAAACCTCCTCCGGCAACGCGCGCAGGACGTGGTAAAGGCCATAGAGACGGCTTTCCACAGCCTGCTGCCAGAGTTCGGGGGTCATCTCTGCCAGCGGCGGTTCGACATCCAGCGCCGCCAGATGATAGACGCCTTGAATGGCGCCTGCCTCGCGCCAGGCAGCGATCTTTTCCGCCGCCTGCGGCAAATCAGATGGGGTAAGAAGGAGAACTTCCACCTTGCGGGACTTCAAACGGCGCATCAAGGCGGAGGCCACCTTGCCGCCATCGCCGATCACCAGGACGCGCTGACCAGCCTCCAGCGTCACGCCGGTCGGCTGGCACAGGTCCAGGCGCGGACGCAGCACCGGCACCGGCACGCGCCGCTTGATGACTCCTGCACTGCCCGGCGCGGCCGAGGTCGTCGACGCACTCACCGCCGACGTCGCCGCTGCCTCCGGCGCAACCGCCGCGCTGACCGACGCCGTCGATCCACTCACTGCCTCGGCAAAGAAGCGTATCACCTTCTCCAGCGTGTTGTAATCGGCCAGGCGCAAATCCTCCCGCCGCGGCACGTTATAGTG
>DAOTVX010000120.1:0-6103 GCA_034436275.1 Anaerolineales bacterium
CTTGTGGTGAGAACCCTGAGGATGTTTCCTGTTCCATAGTGCCATGGTCAAACTTATCCTGAACGAGCACGAGTACGAGGCGCGGCCTGGTATGACCTTGCGTGAGGCGCTGCGGCGGAACGGCATCCTGCCGGAAACCGTCCTTGCCACGCGCCGGGGCGAATTGTTGACCGAGGACGAGATTCTGCAGGAAGGCGACGAAATTCAACTCATTTCCGTCATTTCCGGCGGTTGAGAGGGAACGATGTCATGAAATGCCGTCTGTGCGGAGCGAAAGCCGTGATCCAGATGCGTCAGCATAAACTGGCGCTGTGCAAGGAACACTTCCTCGACTGGCTGCCAGTGCAGGTGGAGCGCGCGATTCAAAAATATCGCATGGTTAGCTATCAGGAACGTATCCTGGTTGCGGTTTCGGGTGGCAAGGATTCGCTTTCCCTGTGGGATTTGCTGCATCGCCTGGGTTATCAGGCCGATGGTCTTCATATTTACACGGGAATTGATGGCGGTCGGGCTTATGCCTCCGAGTCGTTACAACGCGTTGAACGCTTCGCCGCCGCGCGTGACCTGAAACTGCATCTTGTGAACATCGCCGAGGAAACAGGCTACACCATTCCTGAACTGGCGGCGCGCACGCAACGCGGTCGGGGCAAACCCTGCTCGGTCTGTGGCATGATCAAACGGCATGTAATGAACCGCGTGGCTCGTCGCGAAGGATACGACGTGCTGGCAACCGGCCACAACCTGGACGACGAAGTGGCGGTGTTGTTTGGGAATACCCTCTCCTGGTCGGTGGAATATCTGCTGCGTCAGGGACCGGTCTTGCCGGCAGAGGGGGGACTGGTGCGCAAGGTCAAGCCGCTTTGCCGCATTTACGAGCGCGAAACGGCGGCCTACGCTTTCTTACGCGGCATTGATTACCTGCGCGAAGATTGTCCTTTTTCGTCCGGGGCCACCTCGATTTTCTACAAGCAACTCTGGAGTCAACTGGAGCACGAACGCCCTGGCGCGAAGTTATCTTTCTACCTTTCTTTTCTGGAAGCGCGTCGCGCAGGACTGTTCGCCGCACCGGAAACCATCCGCGCCGCGTTACATCCCTGTCCTTCCTGCGGGCAACCGACCTCGGCTCCAGACCTGTGCGCCTATTGCCGCTTGCTGGAACGGGTGAAAGCCCCAGGCGCGCCGCGCTGATACCCTTATACGTGCCGTGCGCGGCGCTCGGCACCAAAACCGCCGTGCACCGCCGCGCCGGCTGACGGAAGTCGCGCCCGCCGGCCGGCTGCTGGCGGAAACACCCCGTGCAACGGATCAGATTCTGCTTTGGGAGTCAGACCATGCGTAGCTATCGTTACCTTGACTGGATCATGGCCCTTTTTGTCACCGTCCTGATTGTCAGCAACGTGGCCTCCTCGGCCAAAATCGTGGATTGGGGATTCAGCCTGTTCGGCGTGCGTCTGGCGTTCGACGCCGGCACGCTGCTATTTCCAATCAGTTACATCTTCGGCGATGTCCTGACCGAAGTCTATGGTTATCAGAATTCGCGCCGGGTCATCTGGGCTGGCTTTTTCTGTCTGGCGCTGTCCGCGGCGGTCTTTGCTCTGGTGCGCGTCCTGCCCGGCGAGGCCGGGTGGCAGCAATATGCCGGTGATGCCGCCTATCTGGCTATTCTGGGCGGAATGTCCAGCGGCGGCATCGTTCTGGCCAGCCTGCTTGGATACTGGTCTGGCGAGTTTTCCAACTCGTTCGTGCTGGCGAAGATGAAAATCCTGACGCGCGGGCGTTGGCTCTGGACGCGCACCATCGGCTCAACCCTGGTTGGCGAACTGGTGGATACGCTTGTTTTCATCGCCATCGCCTCGCTGTTCCGCGTTTTCCCCTGGAGCCTGTTCTTGACCCTGACGTTGACGAATTATCTCTTCAAGGTGGGGGTGGAGGCGCTCATGACCCCGCTGACTTACCTGATTGTGAGCGGGTTGAAGCGGGCTGAGGGCGAGGATTACTACGACCGAAGTACCAACTTCAATCCCTTCCTTTGGCGCTGGGAGGGCAGGGCGCGGTAAGGAAAGGGCCACCGATGACAACGGGGCGCAGCGCAGGCTGCGCCCCGAAGCTTTCTCTCTTTGGAGCACGGCTTCAGGAGATCAACCCGGCCTTGACCAGCAGTTCGGCGTTGTAAATCGAGCCGCCGGCCGCGCCGCGAATCGTATTGTGGGAAAGCACCACGAACTTCAGGTGGAAAATCGGGTCGGCGCGCAGGCGGCCAACGACCGTGGTCATCCCCCTCCCGGTGAGACGGTCCAGGCGGGGTTGCGGCCGGTCCCATTCCTCGCGTACCAGAATGACCGGCTGGGGAGCGGAGGGCAGGTCGCGGCTGACTTCCGGGGCCTGGTACGCGCGCAAGGCGGCGACGGCCGCTTCCACGCCGTCAAAGCGTTCCAGTTCCACGCTGGCGCAAACGGTGTGGCCGTCCACCACCGCGACGCGGTTGGTATGCGCCGAGATCACGAACGGCGCCAGTTCGAGAGTCTCGCCGTTCATTTTCCCCAGCATTTTACGTGGCTCCCATTCGACCTTCTCCTCCTCGCCGCGAATATTGGGAATGACGTTGTCGAAAATGTCGAGCGAGGCCACGCCGGGGTAACCGGCCCCGGAGAGCGCCTGCAGCGAAACAGCCACTACCCGTTTGACCCCAAAGACATCTTGCAGGGCTTTCAGGGCCACGGTCAGGCCGGTGCTGGTACAGTTCGAATTGGTGACAATGCAGCCGCTCCAGCGGCGTTCCCGGCGTTGACGGGGAATCAGCGCCACATGGTCAGGGTTGACTTCGGGCAGGAGGATAGGCACATCGGCCTCCTGACGGTAAGCGGAAGCATTCGAGCAGACAGCCAGACCGGCGCGCGCCAGTTCTGGCTCTATCTGACGCGCTTGCTCGGCGGGCAGAGCCGAAAAAGCGATGCGCGCCTCTGCCACGCCCGGTTCGGTGGGCAGAATGGTCATCGGACGCGCCCACTCCGGCATAGGGTCGGCCAGCAACCAGCGACAGGCCTCGCCGTACTTTTGCCCGACCGAACGATCCGACGCCGTCAGCCCCACGACTTGAAACCAGGGGTGGCCGTCCAGCAGTTGTACGAAGCGTTGTCCTACGCTGCCGGTCGCGCCTAAGATGAGAACGGGGATTTTCTCTGCCATGTTTTTCTCCTTGTAGAAAATATGCGCCGCGCTGCGGCAAAAAGACTGACTCGCCTGGAGATTGCTTCGTCGCAAAGAACGCTCCTCGCAATGACATACACAACAGCCTGGATGCAGAGCTGAATAGTTACCGTCAGGTATGCTTCATGTCACGCAAGATGAGGCCATGCAGCGCCCGTACTGCCGCCTCCATCTCACCGGCGGCCACAACCAGGCTGATCGAGACTTCAGACGAGCCCTGCGCGATGGCGATGACGTTGATGTTCTTCTCTCCCAGGACGCTGAACACCTGGCCGGCCACGCCCGGCGTGTGAATCATCCCTTCGCCAACTACCGTAACAATGGCTACCTCGTCGGTCATCCAGATGCGGTCAATATCCCGCACAGCCAGTTCGTGAGCAAACGTTTCCTGAAGCGCCTGCACTACGCGTGCAGAAGCCTCCTCAGGCACAGCGAAACAGATCGACTGTTCGGAGGAGGCCTGGCTGATCAATGGGACGCTGGTGCCGGTGGAGGCAACGGCGCGGAAGGTGCGCGCGGCCACGCCGGGGACGCCAATCATGCCGCGCCCCTCAATCGTGATCAACCGCTGCTTGCGGATAGCGGTCACGGCTTTGATGATGCCGCTGCCGTGATTGCGGGAATCCTTCACCAGCCGGGTGCCGGGATGCTGAGGGTTGAAGGTGTTGCAGATCCGCAGACCGATGCCGCGTTCGACAAGGGGCAGGATCGTCTTGGGATGTAACACTTTGGCGCCAAAATAGGCCAGTTCGCCCATTTCACGATAGGTCAGATAAGGCAAGGTGCGGGCGTCGCTTACCAGGCGGGGATCAGCGGTCAGCACGCCATTGACATCGGTCCAGATCCAGACGTCATCAGCCTCGATGGCCGCGCCGACGATGGCCGCGGAGTAATCGCTGCCGCCGCGTCCCAGGGTGGTGATCGCCCCGCGCGCCGTTGCGCCGATGAAACCGGTCACCACCGGCACCTGGCCTGATTCCAGCATCGGCGTCAGTACCTGACGGCATTGTCGGGTTGTGATTTCCATATCCGGATGGGCATTCTGGAAAGCCTCATCGGTGCGAATCAGGCAGGTGGCTTCCACCCACTGCGCCGCCATCCCTGATGATTCAAGGACGGCGGCCAGCAGGCGTACGCTCATCCGCTCGCCTAACGAGGCAATTGCATCCAGCGCCCGCGGCGAGGCCTCGCCGAGGACGGCGATGGCCTGACATAACAAGTTGAATTCAGACAGCAGGGCGTCGCACTCCGCCTGGACGCAGGCGCGCCGCTCCTCTGTCGCGACCAGAGCAGTCGCGATTTCCTTGTGCCGGCGGTGCAGCTCCTCGGCGGCCTGAGCGACGAAGGCACGGTCCCCTGCGGCGGCACGGGCCGCGCTTTCCAGCAGGAGATTGGTGACCCCTGCCAGCGCCGAAGTGACGACCACCAGATGCGGCCAGTCGGTTTTGGCCTGCTGCACGATTTCTGCGGCCTGCTGCATGGCCTCTGGCGTCCCGACCGACGTGCCGCCGAATTTCATGACCAGCGTTTGGGGTTTACGGTGAGATGTCATGGTAGTCTCCTGAGTGGGATGGGGGTAAGCGGAAGAGCAAACGCTTGTTAAGGATATGAAAAACGCTCCGGTCTGTGCCGGAGCGTTGCGATGAGCGGATTGGGGTTGTGGACTTGCCTGTCCTACCACCTGCGCGCGAACGCCCCGGCTGGGAGCGGGGTCATGGTCATCGTAGTAGTGGTAGTCAGGAAGGGTAGAGGCTTTTTCATTGGGCGCAACTATATCAGCAGAACGGCAGATTGTCAAGAGAACGCTTTTGTGGTAAATTGTACAAGTGAATCTGGTCTCAGGAGCAATTATGAGGACGATTCCGGACATCATCATCAGCCGTTTGCCGGTGTATCTGCGCGCTCTGTGCTATTTACAGGAGCAGGGATACCACACGACCTCGTCGAAAGAACTGGGCGAGAAAATTGGTATTTCGCCGGCTCAGATTCGAAAGGACCTGTCCCAGTTTGGCGAGTTTGGCAAACAAGGCACCGGTTACAACGTCCCCTTTCTTATCGAAAAACTCCGCCAGATTCTGCATGTCGATCGCGTTTGGGATGTGGCAGTGATTGGTATGGGGGATATGGGGCACGCGCTGGCGCGTTATCAGGGGTTTACCAATCGTGGCTTTCGGGTGGCGATGGTTTTCGACAGCGATCCGGCCAAGGTGGGCGAGCGGGTAGGCGATTTCATCATTCAGGATGCCAGAGAGATGGTGCCGGCGATCCGCGCCGCGGGCATTCGGATTGCCATGATTTGCGTCCCGGCGCAGGCGGCGCAGGAGGTGGCCGATAAACTGGTGGAAGCCGGCGTGAAAGCCATTTTGAACTACGCGCCGATCAGCCTGTCCGTGCCTGCCGACGTGCATGTCCAGTACATTGACCCGGCTATTGGCCTGCAACGCATGACATATTATCTGGACTGACCGCCTGCCCCGGCGCCAGAGAGTCCACAGTTTTGCAAAGGGTATTGCAGGGCGGCGAGGTTTGCAGGATAATAAAACTGGAGGGTTCTTCCTCACAGGTCGTTCATACCAGGAGTATCTGACATGAAAGCGAGAATACATCTCATCTGGCAATGGTGGATTGTGCTGGGGATGATCTTCTGGCTGAGCCCGGGCCTGGCCGGGCTGCGACCGGCCCAGGCGCAGGGGTCCATCCTCTATGCCGCGCCGGATGGTGCAACCAGTGGTAACTGCGACAGTTGGGCCAACGCCTGCACCTTGTCCTATGCGCTCTCTCAGGCGACGAGCGGCAATGAAATTTGGGTCAAGGCCGGCGTTCATTACCCGGGCGCAGCCGGCGATCGCACCGCCACCTTCACCTTGAAGAACGGCGTGGCCCTCTACGGCGGCTT
>DAOTVX010000121.1:0-16997 GCA_034436275.1 Anaerolineales bacterium
AATGGAGAACCCTCTGCCTCTTGTCATTGCGAGCGTAGCGAAGCAATCTCCCGGCAAGCAAGGGGATTGCTTCGCCGCCTGCGGCGGCTCGCAATGACAAGGATGGATAGTGGGTAGGTTGTTACGATAGAACGCGGGCCTCTAGACAGAATCGTCCCTCTTCGGTACAATAGTTGCCCGTGTAGTTTTGACTATCTGGAGGCAGGCTTTGGCAAACATTAAGTCTCAAATCAAACGCAATCGTCAGAACGAGAAGCGCCGGCTGCGCAACCGCGTCTTTCGCGGTCAGGCACGGACGGCGGTCAAGCGCGTGCGTGCTGCTCTGGCAGGGAGTGACCTGCAAGCCGCGCAGGCAGCTCTGATTCAGGCTGTGCGCGCGCTGGATAAGGCGGCGGAAAAGGGTGTCATCCACAAGAATAACGCCGCGCGGCGTAAAAGTCGTTTGATGAAACGCCTGGCGGCTCTGACTGCCGCCTCGTCCCAGAATTCCTGAACGCAATCATGGAGTGCCCTGCGCCGCCGGAGCGCGCCCATGGCGCGGTTGGGCGGCAAGGGCGGCAGTCGATTGGGATGGGAGCGTCTTACCGGAGACGCTCCCGTTTTTGGTTAGACAGGATATAATCTTGCGTGAGTAGCGCTATGTTTCAGGCAGAACAACAATGCATTGAAACCCGGATTCGGGAATATTGCCTGGCCCAGGGCATTCCTTACTCTTCGCTGGAATGGAAGCCAATCCCATTCAAGGGCGAGTGGGGAATGTCTACCTCTTTTTTTGCTCTGGCGGCGGCGGATGTGCGCGCCACGCCGACGCGCCAGATGGCCGTGCCGCAACGCGCCCAGCAAATTGCCGAGGGGGTGAGAGAGACGCTGCTGGCCTGGCTGAGGCGGGAGCCAGACCAGGCGCTGGCCATCAGCCACATCGAGGCTGTGCGTGGTTACCTCAACATTTACTTTTCGACAGCCGAATACGCCCGCCGTGTAGTGGATGAAGTATTGGCCCGGAAGACCGATTTCGGGCGCGGCGCTCCCCGCGCGGAGCGAGTCATGATTGAGTACGCCCAGCCAAACACACACCACTCCTTTCACATTGGCCATGCCCGCAATGCCATCCTTGGCGAGGCCCTGGCGCGTATCGTGCAGTTCGCCGGTTATGAGACCATTCGCGCTTCGTATCCCGGCGATATTGGCCTGGGGGTGATCACTGTGCTCTGGATGTACGATAAATTCTATCGTGGTCAGGAGCCAGAGGGGATTCATGAGCGCGGCCAATGGCTGTTGAAGTTATACGTTGAGGCGACGGCGCTGTTGGAGCCGAAAGAAAATGAAACTCCTGAGGAAAAGGCCCGCCGCGAAGCCTGGGAGGCGGAGCGCCGTGACATGTATCGCCGTTGGGATGCCGGCGATCCCTACGTGCGTCAGTTGTGGTTAATGACGCGCGAGTGGAGTCTCGCGGAATTGCGCGACATTCTGTCCATGCTTGATATTCATATTGACGTCTGGTTCTTTGAGAGCGAGGTGGACGAACCGGCCAAGGCCATTGTGGAGGAACTGATTGCGCGCGGCATTGCCGATGATGAGCGTCCTCAGGGTGGGGCGGTCATCGTTAAAATTGATGAGAAGTTGGGATTGAAAAAGGAAACCTATCGGACCAACGTCATTCTGCGCAACGATGGCACGACGCTGTACCTGACCAAAGACCTGGCCCTGGCTAAAATCAAGTTCGAGAAGTATGGCGTTGACCGTTCAATTTACGTGGTGGATGTACGTCAGAGCCTGCATCTGCAACAGGCTTTTGCGATTCTGCGGCTGATGGGTTACCCTCAGGCGGAGAAATGTTACCATCTGGGCTACGGTTTCGTTAGCCTGCCGGAGGGCGCCATGTCGGCGCGGCGCGGACGGGTAGTGCTGTTCAAAGAAGTGGCCGATGAGGCGGAACGGCGCGCCCTGGCCGCCATGGGCGAACGTACCCCGGAGATGCCACTGGAGGAACGACGTCGGCTGGCGCGCCAGATTGGCCTCGGTGCGCTCAAGTATGCCTTGCTGGCCGTGGACAACAATCGCGATACGATTTTCGACATGGACGCGGCCTTGAACTTTGAAGGTCATACCGGTCCCTATATCCAGAACGCTCACGTGCGCGCGAACAGTATTCTACGCAAGGCCGCTCTCGCGCGCCGACCGTCTGGCGAGTACGAGCTGCCTCCCGCCGCCTTTGATTATGAGATGACCGCGCACGAGATTCAACTGGTGGAATTGCTGGCGCGTTTCCCTGCCGCCGTGGAGCAGGCCGCGCGTGAATATCGTCCGCTGGTGATTGCGAACTACGCGTTTGATTTGGCCAACGCTTTTCACAGTTTCTACCATGCCAACCCTGTCTTGCAGGCAGAGGCGGACAACGTTCGCGCCGCGCGGCTGCGCCTGGTTGCGGCCACCCGACAGGTACTCGCTAATGCCCTGTTTCTCCTTTCCATTGAAGCCCCGGAAGTCATGTGAATGCTTATGCCTCGCTATCTTTACTTGCTTCACCCTTACCGCCATGATTGCTTTGCGCACCCTAAGCCGCACGAGCAGGAAGTCCTGAAAAAGCACAGGGATTATCTGCAACAGGCGCAGCAGGCAGGTCAGGTTATCTTGAGCGGTTTGTGCCTGGACGAAACCTTTGCTCTGGTGCTTCTGCAGGCCGCCGATGAGCAGGCCGCCGAGGAATTTATGTTCCGTGATCCGGCGGTGGCAGAAAATCTCATGGCCGCAGAGCTGCACCCGTTTTGTCTTGATCTTTCCGGAGGTGGGGTATGGGAAAGGGACGATGGCGGATCGGTGTTGTGATCGGCGCTGTCGCTGTGAGCTGTTTGTTGCTTGCGGCGCTGGTTGTTTTTGTCTTGGGGCCTCGTCGTGGCCAGTCGTTCTCCAGCGTCGCGACAGTTGGGCCCGAAAATGGCGGGCTTATGCTGTTCAGCGAAGCCTTTGCTGATGGAGAGCCTGTTCCGGCGAGGTATACCTGTCAGGGAGAGAATATCTCTCCACCGCTGGCCTGGAACGACCCGCCGCAGGGCACGCGTTCCTTTGCCCTCATTATGGAAGACCCGGATGCGCCAGCCGGAATTTGGGTGCACTGGGTTCTCTATAACCTTCCAGCGGAGATGCGTTCGCTGCCGGCTGGTTTTCGACCGTTCGTCGAATCGCCGACGCGCTTTGCTCGAAACAGTTGGGGCCGGCGGGAATACGGCGGCCCCTGTCCGCCCTCGGGCACGCATCGCTATGTTTTCCAGTTATACGCGCTGGATGTTGTCCTGACAGACGATATCGCCGATAAAGCGGCGTTGTTGCAGGCGATGGCTGACCATGTGCTGGCCTACGCCGAGCTGACTGGAACGTATCACAAGTAATTGTCTGGCGGCTTACAGAGAAGACGCCGACAGGCCCGGATCAGGCAGGTGGCTGTGGTGCTCGCGACCTTATGCTACGTACAATCGAATGGTTGTACCCTGATGATTCACCGTACGAAAAAGCGCGGTGATATTCATGCCGGTAAGTGGAACGGTCTGGGCGGAAAATTCGAGCCGGGCGAGACGCCTGAAGAGTGTGTCATTCGTGAGGTACGCGAGGAGAGCGGTTTGCAGATTTACCAGCCCCGGCTGCGCGGCCTGCTGGTCTTCCCAGACTTTGGCGGCGACGACTGGTACGTGTTTGTGTTTACCGCTACCCGCTTCAGCGGCGAATTGACGGAATCCCCCGAAGGCGATCTACGTTGGATTCCAGACGAGGAACTGGAAAAATTGCCACTCTGGGCCAGCGACCACATTTTCTTCCCCTGGCTCAAAGAGGAGCGTTTCTTTTCCGCCCGCTTCGTGTATGCTGGCGATGAGCTGGTTCACCATGAGGTGGCTTTCTATCCGCCGCCAGCGTGGTAAAATAGCCTTGCTATGTCCATTTTCTCTACCAGGCATATCCTTCTCGGCGTCAGCGGTTCCATCGCGGCCTACAAAGCCGCTGAACTGGCTTCCAGATTGACTCAGGCCGGCGCGCAGGTAGATGTTATCCTGACCCCGGCCGCGGAAAAGTTCATCACGCCTCTGACCTTTGCCTCACTTACGGGCCGCCAGGCTTTTACCGATGCTGATTTATGGGGCGGAGAGGCGCATATCCTCCATGTCGGCCTGGCGCACACCGCCGATATGCTGGTCATTGCTCCCTGTACCGCCAGTACACTGGCGAAAATTGCCCGGGGCATCGCCGACAACTTACTGACCATTACGGCGCTGGCCGCGCGCTGTCCGCTTTTGCTGGCCCCGGCTATGGATGTGGGGATGTACCTTCACCCGGCAACGCAGGAGAACGTGCGTCTGCTGCGTGAACGTGGCGTGACGCTGGCCGGCCCGGCAGAGGGACGGCTGGCCTCGGGATTGAGCGGCCCGGGGCGAATGCTGGAGCCGTTCGAGTTATTGGGACACATTCGTCTGCTGTTGGGGCGCAGTGGTCCACTGGCCGGCAAAAAGGTAGTGGTCACCGCGGGCGGCACACGTGAACCGCTCGATCCGGTACGTGTGCTGACGAATCGTTCTTCGGGGAAACAGGGCTATGCTCTGGCTCAGGCGGCCATTGACGCCGGCGCTGAGGTGACGCTCATCAGCGCGGCTGCGCATTTGACGCCGCCGGTCGGCGCGCGCCTGCTCACCGTGACCACGGTTCAGGAAATGCTGGAGGCCGTGTTGAGCGAAAGCGCGGGCGCCGATGCACTGCTCATGGCGGCTGCCGCCGCCGACTTCCGCCCTGTGCAGGCGGCCAGTCGTAAACTCAAAAAGAGCGAGGGCGTCCCTCACCTCGAACTGGAAGCCGCTCCGGATATTCTGGCAGCCGTGGCCGAACTCGGCGAAAAGCGTCCACGCTGCGTGGTTGGTTTTGCAGCCGAAAGCCAGGATTTGCTGGAAAATGCCGAGGCAAAACTGAACGCAAAACGCCTGGACCTCATTGCCGCCAACGATGTTTCGCTGCCTGATGCGGGTTTCGAAGTGGATACCAATCGCGTCACGCTGTTATTCGCCGATGGCCGTAAGATCACCTTGCCTTTGATGAGCAAGGCCGAGGTTGCCGAAACCATCATTCGCCATGTGGCCGCTCTTCTGGGAAGTCCATGAGCCGCATTCTGGTATTGTCTGATGTCCATGCCAATCTGACCGCCCTGGAAGCAGTGCTGAACGACGCCGGCCCCGTGGATGAGGTCTGGTGTTTGGGCGATGTGGTTGGTTATGGGCCTGATCCCAATGAGTGCATCGAGCGCCTGCGTGAACTGCCGTCTTTGACCTGTCTGATGGGCAATCACGACTTTGCGGCGATTGGCGATCTGGCGTTAGAAACCTTCAATGCTGATGCGCGACGTTCTCTTCTCTGGCAACGGGAACAACTGACCGATGAGAACAAAGCATTCCTGCGCGCTTGCCGCCAGCAGCTGGAGGTGCGCGGCGATGTTTCGCTGGCGCATGGCAGTCCGCGCGATCCAATCTGGGAGTACATTCTGAATACCATCGTGGCGCGGATTAATCTGGAATTTTTTGAGACGGCCTGGTGTTTTGTCGGCCATTCCCACTATCAGGCGGTCTTCCAGTATAACCCGGAAAGCGATGATCTGACCATCGAGATTCCACCGCCTGGCGAACGGTACGGCCTGATCGGGCGCGCGATTCTAAACCCTGGTTCGGTCGGTCAACCGCGTGACCGCGATCCGCGCGCGGCATACGCAATGTATTACCCGGAGACGCACCTGTGGGAACCACGCCGGGTGGAATATGACATCCGATCCGTGCAGAAACGGATTGTGGAAGCGGGGCTGCCGCTGCGTCACGCCGAGCGTTTGTCGGGAGGGTGGTGAAGAGCCATCCTGCCGCAGGAAAAGGGGAGATACACATGCAAAGTCCTGATAGCAGGGAAGCGATTCTCATTGTGGGCACCGGCGCCCTGGCGACGCTCTTCGCGGCGCGGCTTTCCGCTGTCGGCTTGCAGGTGACCATGCTTGGGAGCTGGCAGGAGGCTCTGGCCGCGCTGAATGAGCGCGGAGCACGCCTGGCAGATGGGGGCGCATTCCCGGTGCACGCGGTTTCGGCGACGGCGGCCTGTCGCGACACGCGCTACGCGCTGGTGTTGGTCAAGGCCTGGCAGACCGAACGCGCCGCGCGCGCGCTGGCGGAATGCCTGGCGGAGGATGGTCTGGCGGTTACGCTCCAGAATGGCCTGGGCAATCGTGAGACCCTGGCCGCCGCTCTCGGCGAACGGCGTGTTGCGCTGGGCGTGACCACGCTTGGCGCCACCTTGCTGGCAGCGGGATTGGTGCGGCCCGGCGGCGAGGGCACGATTTCCATTGAATCCCATCCTCGCTTGCCTCCCTTGATCACCATGCTTTCTCAGGCTGGCTTTCCTGTGGAGGTTGTGCACGATGCGCAGACGTTGCTGTGGAGGAAACTCGTCATCAACGCCGCGATTAACCCCCTCACGGCGCTTTTGCGTGTGCCCAACGGTGGGTTGCTGGAAAGCCCTGCGGCGCGCTGGTTGATGGGCGCGCTGGCAGAGGAGACTGCCGCCGTAGCCCGGGCGTTGGGCCTGGAACTGGATATTCCTTCGCCGGCCTTATTCGCAGAGGAAGTAGCACGCCGCACAGCACAAAACCTGTCTTCTATGCTACAGGATGTGCTGCGCGGCGCACCGACTGAGATTGATGCCATTTGCGGCGCAATTGCCCGTCAGGGAGCGGCGCGGGGGGTGCCTGTTCCCTTCAATACTGCCATGTGGTATCTGGTACGGGCTTTGTGTGAACGAACGGCGTCTGTCTGAGGTTCGGGAAACCTGCCGATAAAGGAACAAACTCGCGCGCGGCTTTCACCGCGCGCGCGAGGCCGCCTTATCTGGTGGGCGTAGCCGTTGGGGCTTGAGTGGGGGTAGGGGTGGCCGTGGCCGCGGGAGCGACCAGATTGACCGGCACCACCAGCAACCAGCCCGGATAAATCACGGTTTTCTCGCCGTCTTTGAGAATGTCACGATTGGCGCGTACAATAGCCTCAACCGTGCTGTTGCACTTGCGGGCAATTGCTCCCAGACTCTCACCGGGCAAGACCATGTACGTAATCCGCGTGCCGGGCGGCGCGTCGGCTGGCCAGGGCGTGGGGGTTGGCAGCGGCATGCCTGGATAGGGCAGCCAGATTTCCTGGCCAGGGTAGATGATGCCGGTAAACGGATTGATGCCGGTCTCTTTTCTGGTTTGTGGGTCTACCGAGTAGGGGTTGAGGATATAAATCAGAATCAGCCCCTCTTGCCCCAGCCCTTTGGCCTCGATGATGCCGTAGAGCGTATCCCCCTCTTGAACTTTGTAGAGATAGGGCTTGTCGGGGGTTGGCGTTAAGGTCGCCGTCGCGGTAGGGGTGATCGTTGGGGTATCGGTAGGTGTGGCTGTCAGAGTTGGAGTAGGCGTATCGGTTGGGGTAGGCGTATCGCTGGCAAACGGATTCCAGCGCGGTTTGGGCGTTCCCGCAGGAGCGGCTGGCTGGCCGCTACCGGTAAATGCCAGAACGATCACCACCATGCCGGCCAGAATGAACAAAACGGCGAAGAGGCCGATAAGCATGGGGACGGCTTGTTGACGTTTCTTCCGGTAAGCGGCAAGTGAACTTTGAATCTTGTCAGGCATATTCTTTACCCTTTCTTCATCCCCGATCCGAGGGATGATCTATGGTTAATTCGTAACTACTCAGCCATGTCATGGCGAGCCGTTTTTGGCGAAGCAATCTCCCCTTTCTCGGGCGGAATGGACCGCCTGGGGATTGCTTCGTCGCAAAGAACGTTCCTCGCCATGACATCCACAACAGTTTTGAGACAGGCTAAATAGTTACGTTAATTCTAACAGAAAAGGCTTCTTCCTTTGGCCTGGGCTTTGTCTCCTCTGACCCTATCAGCCAGGGCGGTCGTTGAGGGAGAGAGAAAAAGAAGTAGGCGTGGGCGGCGGGGTATCGGTGGGTGTGTCGGTGAGCCAGGGCGTCTCTGTGGGCAGCCAGGGGGTATCCGTTGGGGAGGGGAATGGCGTGAGGGTCGGGGTAGGCGTTGGTGTCGGGGTGGGCGTCGGCAGGTGCAGGTGCAGGCGGATACGACGTTCGGCGTAACCATTCTCGCCGCTCATGTAGAGGCGCAGGGTGACTGTCTCGGCAGGAATCGACTGCAGTTCCCAGGTGTACACCTTCGTGACGGACGGGAGCGGGGTACGGGTTTCGGGCACCAGCGTTTCCCAGTGGGATGGCTTTGCTCCCAGCCCATATTCGAGACGGTAGAATTGAAACCCTCCACTGGCGCTGGCCATTACGTAAATATCCAGGGGCGTTGTGGTAATCTGCTGCCCGTCCTGAAGGCCGACGAATTCCAGCGTTGGGCGTGGATCGTCGCTGCGACATTCGCGCTCCGGTACGAAGAAGATTTCCTTATCGAAGCCCAGCTGCTGCGCCCAGGCCTGACCTTCGGCGGTCTCGCGTATCCACTTGCGCCCCCACGGGTCATCCACTGCCAGTGCCAGTTTTTCCTCCGTGAACTCATCACCGCAGGCTGGTGAGGCGCGTAGCCCGGTCCAGGTGTCAATGTTGACTTTCTGCCAGAGGTCCTGACTGGCGGGCCGGGGGGGCTGGTCGGCGGCAAAGACTTCCGAGCGTTGGCTGGGGCACCAGATCGAAGGCTGTGCTCCGGAAGCGGCGCAGATGATGTAATCCACTACCCCGGCGGGGCGGAAGAAGGGGGTGGGATTGTTGCCGGTCAGTTTGGGCACGGCGATTTGCATGAACTGTGACCAGATTGGCGCTGCCCCGGTCAGGCCGGTGGTATTGACCATCGGGGTATAGTCTGCATTGCCCACCCAGACGCCGACTGTCAGGTCGGGAGTGTAGCCGAGAGTCCAGTTGTCCGTAAAGTATTGGGAAGTGCCTGTCTTGACCGCCGCCTGGAAAGGCAGGTTTAACACCGAGTTTCGGCCAAACATGGGCGCGCGTGCTTCGTTATCCGACAGGATAGAGGAAATGAGATAGGCATGCTCCGGACGTAATACCGCTTCGCCGGCTGGGGGGCGGTATTCGTAAACCACTCTGCCTTCATGATCCACAATCTTGAGGATGGCCACGGGAGGCACTTTGCGGCCTCCGTTGGCGATCACCGCGTAGGCGGCAGTCATTTCGAGCAGGCTGACCTCGCCGCCGCCCAGAGTCAGGGACAGGCCGTAGTCATCGCGCGTCAGGCTGGTAATGCCCAACCGCTTTGCCATTTCAATCAGGCCCTCTTTCTCCGGCGTCGTTGAGTCATCATAGATGCCGACGAACTGGAGTGCCTTGACGGCGGGAATGTTGTAGGAATTGGCCAGCGCGGTGCGCACGGTGACCGGGCCGTGATAACGTTCATCATAATTGACCGGGATGTAGGGCGGACGCGGATCATCGGGCCGGCCGGAGGGCGGAAATTCAGAGTACACGTCCCAAAGCAGGGTGGACGGCGTCCAGCCTTTTTCAAAAGCCGCCAGGTACGTAAAGGGTTTGATGGAGGAGCCGGGTTGACGGGTAGGACTGGTGGCCATGTTGACCTGGCCGGAGATAGCGGCGTTGTAAAAGTCAGCCGAACCTACCATGACCAGAATTTCGCCGCTGGCAGGGCGGATGGCGACCAGCGCGCCGTTGGTAACATGTCTGTCCGCCAGGGCGGCAACCTGCTGGCTGACGATTTGCTGCGCCAGGTCTTGCAGTTCGGGATCGAGGGTCGTGTAGACGGTGAAGCCAGAACGGTAAATGGTCTGGGGGTCGAAACGCTTCTCGAGTTCGGTGCGCACGAATTGCACCCAATGGGGATAGCGAATATCGCTCACGGGTGGGCGGAAGGGATATTGCTCGATCTGCTGAATGGCCAGCGTACCCACAACCGGGTCCACGCAGACCGCTTGCGCGCTGTTGCTGACTTGAATGCAACCTCTTTCCTGGCTCAGCTGGTACATCAGCAGAATAACCGTTTTCATCCGTTGCAACGCGGCGGCGCGATTCGTGTACACATCATAGACGGCAGGCGCCTGAGGCAGGCCGGCCAGAAAGGCTGCCTCGCCCAGGGATAGTTCGGCGGCGTGTTTGCCGAAATAGGTTTCGGCAGCCGCCTCAATGCCGTAGGCCAGATTCCCGTAATAAATTTCATTCAGGTACAGTTCCAGAATCTCGTCCTTGGAGTAACGGCGGGTGATTTCAGCGGCCAGGATAATCTCGCGGATTTTGCGCATCACAGTGCGTTGGGAGCGTTCCTCCGGCGAGAGCAGCAGCGTGCGTGCCAGTTGTTGGGTGATGGTAGAGGCCCCACCACCGCTTTCGCCTTTGGACAACAGATTGTCCCGCAGCGCGCGCAGCACTGCCCATACGTCAAAGCCAGGATGGGAATAAAAGTCCTTATCTTCGGTCGCAATGGTGGCGGCCAGGACGTAAGGAGAAACCTGATCCAGAGTAACATAAGTACGCCGGCCGGCGTGCGGATCGAGAATCTCATAGAGCAATTGCCCGTTACGGTCGAGGATGCGCGTTGTTTCGAATTGGGAGGCATGAGCGCGCAGATCGTCCACGCCGGGCAGAGTGGCCGCAATGGCATAGTATTCGTAGATGCCCAGCGACGCGAGCAGGATCATCAAGGCGACCAGCGCAAAGAGCATCCCGATCAGACCGCGCAGAAGACAACCCCGCCAGGCGCGCGACGAGGTGTCTGCCGGGCCGGGGCGTCGTGGGACGCGGGGAGGAGACGAGGCCGCCGGGGCAAAGGCCGCCGGTGTGACGCGCGTCGCGTCGAGGTCAATTTCCTCCACACGCCTGGGCAACGGCATACCGTTCGCGTCCACGGCAGGCTGACGCAGGAGACGGGTTGCCTCGTTGGGCGCAGCGGCAGAGATCGAAGGTAAGTCAGGACGCGTCTCTGCGTTGGCCCGTTCCCACTCAGGCGAGGCGTGTTCTTCGTTTTCAGGAATTGGCCGGTCCATGAGTCTGCTCCCCTTTTTTCAGGATGAGCGCTCTCCAGATACCCTTCATGACAACTTCATCGCGTTGATTCTTGACCCGAACGTTCCAGTCTACAAGGCCGGCGTTTATTCCTGGTAATTCCCTGGCCGCGCTTACTTCCAGTTCCGCGTGGATTGTATCGCCGAAGAAGACAGGTTTCATGAATTTCCAGGCCACGATTTCACGGAAAGCCAGTACGCTGCCGGCCAGCAGGCCGCCGCGTGTCGCCAGCCCCAGGGCCACGGCCAACCCCAGCAAACCGTGCGCCACGCGTTGACCAAAGGGCGTGGTTCTGGCAAAGTCGGCATCGGTATGGAGCGGGTTGTCGTCGCCGGTCAGACTGGCGAAGGCCATGACATCGCTTTCCGTGATGGTGCGGGTCGAAGTGACCAGCCGGAAGCCGGGGTAGAAATCTTCCAGGTAGAGAGGGGTGGGTGGATTCATAGCATTGGCCAGGGTGGTGCAGAGCGCAAGACGAACCAGGTTGGGTATAGGGCGTAATAACGGGGTAATTATAAACGACTTCGCCGGCAGGTGCGGCTCACATTTTCGGAGGGAGTTGGGCAGTCATCGGTTGAGAGCGGGCTTTCTGGGGAAGACCGTCCACGAATAGGGAACACGAATAAACGAATACAGACAGCGGCTGGCAAACAGCCGTAGGATGGGCTTTCCAGCCTGTTGGGGAAGACCGTCCACGAATAGGGAACGAATAAACGAATGCAGACGGCGGACGGCAAACAGCCGTAGGACGGGTTTTCCAGCCCGTTGGGGAAGACTCCGATATGATCACGGCAGGCATTGCGTTTTCCCGAACAAAGGTGCCACACCCGGCGTGCGAAGTCCCTTTGACCTGTCCGGGGAAAGGCCGTATACTCAAAGGTATGCGCGACTGGGATTTGGGCCCCAACGATCCGCTGGCGCTCATGATTTCTACGGATTTTCGTCTGGCAGAGACGAATTATCTGGATGACCAGACCTGGGAATTGGAAATCGGCAGCGGCGAAGCGGCGGCGCTGGCGTTGGTCACCACATTTGGGCTGCGCGCTCGTTCCATGCGCCTGTTCCCGCGTTTTGTGCTTGGTGAAAGGGTATGCTGCTCGCCTTTCGATTTTGCCATGCCGCCGCGCTTGCGGGCCTTCTATCCAAACTTCCTGCATTTGACGTTCTGCCCTGTCTCGCATCTGGAGGTGAGCGCGGAGTACTGGAAGCCGGCCGCGTCGGTGGTGGCCGGACGCTGGACGTTGATCAACCGCGCCGCGTCGCCGTTGACGCTCACGCTGGAGCAATGCGCGGTCCTTGTTCCGCTGGAGGGGCGGGGAATGGGACCGGCACGCCTGCAGCAAGTTAACGTGCTGGCAGGTGCGAGCGGAGGCCTGGAAATTGTATTGTTTTTGACCGGTGGGCCGTATCCCGGCACAGGGACTTATCCTGCCCTGGCGCTCGATTTACTTTTGGAGCCGCAAGCGCCGCGTACGCTGACCTGGTCGTTGGCGGCGCTGGCGGAGCAAAAGGCCGCCTTTGAACTGGCGCGGCGCACCGCGGCGCGGCCATGGGAGGCCGAACGCGCCCGCATCGAATTGCTCAATGCCTCGCAAACGATCGAAATTCAGAGCGGCAACCCGGATTGGGATGCCGCCCTGGCCTTGAGTCAGAAAGAGGCGTTTCGCCTGTTGCTGAGCGCCACAGAACACCTGCCCCATCCGTCTCCGGTGTTGACGCGTGGCCCGGACCAGGGCTTTTCGCGGCGCGCCGATGGCCGCGATTATCCCTCTACCTGGCAGGGCCAGACGCCGCTGGAAACGTATTACCTGGCCAGTCTCCTGCCCGGTGCGCCTCAGGTCGCGGCCGATTTGCTGGCCAATTTCCTGTTTACCCGGCAGGAGGACGGCTTTGTGGATTGCCGACCGGGGCTGGCCGGTCAGCGAGGGCGTCGGCTGGCGGCGCCTTTGCTGGCCTCATTAGCCTGGCTGGTTTCCCGGCAGGGGGAGGAGAAAGACTTTCTGGCTTCCGTTTTCCCGAACCTGCTTGCTTTCTATCATCTCTGGTTCTCGCCGAGGCATGATCGCGATGAGGATGGCTTCCCGGAGTGGGAACACCCGCTTCAGGCTGGCTTTGACGGTCATCTGGTGGGCAGTGGATGGGGGGAGGCACAGTCAGGCATTGAGTTCTCTGCTCTCGAGGACCCGGCGTTGGGGGCGATGCTTTACCGCGAGGGGCGTCTCCTGGCGCGAATGGCCGAACTGTTGCAGCCTTCTGCCGGGCAGGAGGCCATCGAAAGGCTGGTTGCCCGACTGGGTTCGGCTATTGAGGAATGCTGGCATCCTGCTGCCGCCAGTTACCGCCGGCGCGATTTTCGCTCGCATGCCTCACCGCGTGGAACACGCCTGGCCCGGCACCGGGGCAATGGCATCTGGAAAATCGAGAGAAAATTTGCGCTTCCCGTTCGCCTGGTGCTTGAACTGCAGTTTGAGGGCCCGGGCGCCCGTCAGCCGGAACTGATTTTGCGTGGGCAGGAGGGGCGGCGACAGCGTCAGGAACGCCTGAAACGCGCCGCTTTCCAGTCTGGCGCCGGCGGCGCATTTGCCGTGACAGACGGTCTGTTCACAGCCTTAGCGAGCATCGAAGTTCGGGGTTTGACTGGGCGGGACCGCTGGAGCGTCGGCGTGATGGATTGTGCGCGCGCCGACTGTACCTTGCTCTTGCCGCTCTGGGCCGCACTTCCAGGGGCGCGCCAGGCGCAGCGATTGCTTCACCGGACCGTAAACGCCCCGCTTCGCTTTGGACAGGCCTTTGGTATTCCACTCCTGCCCGCGACCTCGCCTGGTGGCGCAACGAGACGGCCGGATACCTTCGAGGCTGCCTGGGGACAAGGGTGTTATCTCCCCTGGATACAACTGATTGGCGAAGGTTTGCTGGCCTATGGCTGGCGCGAGGAGGCCGCGCGCTTGCTGGAGCGGGTGATGGCGGCAATCATTCAGAATCTTCAGCAGCGGCGGGCGTTTTACCAGATGTATCATGCCGGGAGCGGAGCGGGTATGGGTGAACGCGGGCACCTGGCAGGGTTGGCGCCGCTCGGCTTGTTTTTAGAGACGCTGGGAGTGCGCTTTGTCAGTCCGCTCCGCGTGATGTTACAAGGAAAGAATCCATTTCCCTGGCCGGTTGTTGTACAATATAGAGGCACGCGCGTCATCCGTTACCGGGACGAAACGGTAGTTGATTTTGTCAACGGTCGGAGGGTGACGTTACAGGATCCAACGGACGCGCTGATTGCAGCTGAACAACGAGAGGAGTGAGCGTATGGAGAAATCTTCAATTCAATGGTTGATGGTGGTTGTGGTGCAGGAACAGGACGTGGATATGGCGACGCGCGCTTTGGGCGTATATGACCTGCCGATTATCCATCTGGCCAGCAGCGGCGGTTTCCTGGGGCGACGCAATGCAACCCTGCTGATCGGGCTGCCGACGGGAATGGAAGAACAGGTCGTGGCCAGTTTGCGCAAGACCTGTCGTCAGCGCGTCGAATACCTGGCAGTGCCGGTGGAAGGCGCACCCCTGCCCATGCCCGCTCCAGTGCCGGTGACGGTGGGCGGCGCGACCATTTTTGCCCTGCCGGTCGAGCACTATGAGGAACTCTGACAGGGCGGAGGAGGACAAGATGAAATTGATCCTGGCGATTGTGCGCGATACTGACTCCGAAAGCGTCGTGCAGGCCCTGACGGCCAGCGATTTACGCGTCACGCGCGTGGCCTCTACCGGAGGGCTGTTGCGGCGCGGGATGGTGACGTTGTTGATTGGTGTGGAGCCGTCACGCGTGGAGGAGACGCTGGAGATAGTGCGGACACGTTGTGCCCCGGCCCCGGCAGGACAGAAGCGCGGCGCAATTTTTGTGATCCCGGTCGAGCAGTTCGTTCAGTTGTAGCGCCATGGGAAGCGTTCGCCCGTTGGCAGGTTACGAAGAGGTGCCGCACACCGCAGACTGGGCGTTGCGCGTCTGGGCGCCCGATTTGCCGTCCCTGTTCCAGCAGGCGGCTGCCGGCATGTATGCCCTGGCCGGCGTCGTGCTGGCCGCTGATGCGCATCTGGAGCGTGATCTCACCCTCACGGCGTCGGATGCAGAGACTTTGCTGGTGGCTTTCCTCTCGGAATTGCTGTATGTGGCCGAGCAGGAACGTCTGGCTTTTGATCACCTCACCCTGACCATTGTGGCGGGGCCGCAGGAGTATGTCTTGCAGGCGCATCTGCGCGGCGCAGCAATTCGTTCGCTGGCCAAAATGATCAAGGCGGTGACTTTTCACAACCTGAAGATCCGCTCTCTGGAACAAGGTCTGGAGACGGAAATTATCTTTGACGTGTGAGCGTGATTCTGATGGCGACGGGGAAAACTGATTTTTGGAAAGGAGGCCGGCTATGCGCCTTCAGGACCTGGTGAAAATCAGCGATTACGAATGGGAGATTCCGCGCACGTATCGCCATGACATGCGTGGCGCGGTGCGGATTTTTGCTACCCGTCAACTTCTGGAACAGGTCAGCGAGGATTTATCGTTGGAGCAGGCGGTCAACGCGGCCACCCTGCCAGGGCTGGTGGGAGCGGTAGTCGTCATGCCGGATATGCATCAAGGGTATGGTTTCCCGATCGGCGGCGTGGCGGCTACAGCATATCCTCATGGCGTCATCTCGCCTGGCGCCATTGGCTATGACATCAATTGCGGTGTCCGCCTTCTGGCCTCAGAAGTTGATTATGAGGCCGCTGTGCCTTATCTGGATACGCTGGCCACGCTCCTGAATCGCTATTGTCCGAGCGGTGTGGGTAGCGAGGGCGTGGTGCGTGTCAACATGGCTGAACTGGATCAGATTCTCCGTCGGGGAGCGCGGTGGGCGCTGGAGCGTGGCTTTGCCAGCGAAGCGGACTTACAGCGGACAGAAGAGTTCGGCATGGTTGCGGACGCCGACCCGGCTCAGGTCAGCGAACGCGCCAGGCAGCGCGGGCGTGAACAAATCGGTTCGCTGGGCGCTGGCAACCATTTCATCGAAGTGGATGTCATTGAACAAATCTTTGATGTCCCGGCAGCGGAAACCATGGGGCTGCGTCAGGGTTGTCTGGCGGTGCAGATTCACTGTGGCTCGCGTGGGCTGGGACATCAAATTTGTAGCGATTACGTGCAGGAATTCCAGAATGCCGTGCGCCGTTACGGGATTGAGCTGCCCGACCGTGAACTGGTCTGTGCGCCGCTGGATTCGCCCGAAGGTCGGGCTTACCTGGGAGCGATGCGCGCCGCGGCTAATTTTGCCTTTGCCAATCGGCAGTTGCTGGCATATTCGGCGCGTCGCGCCTTCGAGGAGACGTTTGCTCCGCACTTCAGGCATGGCTGGCAGTTGATTCAAGTGTATGATATTGCCCACAACATGGGCAAAATCGAAACCCATAAGGTAGAGGGACGTCCAGTGCGTGTCTGCGTACACCGCAAAGGAGCGACGCGCGCGTTTGGCCCAGGCGCGCCCGGCCTGCCGCCGGAGTATCAGCCATTGGGGCAGCCGGTGCTGGTGCCGGGCAGTATGGGTACGGCTTCCTGGGTGCTGGTGGGCACCGAGCGCAGTATGGAGCGTTCGTGGGGCTCTACCTGTCATGGGGCCGGGCGGGTGATGAGTCGCGCCAAAGCCAAGAAAGAAGTGCGCGGCGAGCGGTTGCGTCAGGAGCTGGAACAAAGCGGCATCAGGGTCCGCGCGGGCTCTATGCCGGGGCTGGCGGAGGAGGCGCCGCAGGCCTACAAAGACGTGGACATGGTGGTAGAAACGGTCACCCATGCCGGGATTGCCCGTAAGGTAGCCCGTCTGCGGCCGGTGGCTGTGATCAAAGGGTGATTGTGGGACATCGGGAATCCCGGCGCCCTGTCCCGCCCAGATTGATGTGGAGGAAAACATGCCTGTTAAGTTGTTATACTGGGGGATCGCCATTGGGCTGGCACTCGT
>DAOTVX010000122.1:0-16599 GCA_034436275.1 Anaerolineales bacterium
AATGGAGAACCCTCTGCCTCTTGTCATTGCGAGCGTAGCGAAGCAATCTCCCGGCAAGCAAGGGGATTGCTTCGCCGCCTGCGGCGGCTCGCAATGACAAGGATGGATAGTGGGTAGGTTGTTACGAGATGACCGATTTGTATAAAAAGTTGCTTAACACAGCAGTAGTTATCTGAAAACACCGTTTGAGGTGAAGCATGATGCGTCATTTCCTTCGCTTTGTTTCTTTGCTGGGCCTGCTCAGTTTGATGGCCACGCTGGCCGGCTGCGGCGGCGGCGTTGGAACAGGGGCTGGCACGCCCACGCCTTATCCCACGCCGGTGCGGACGACCTACACGGTACAGCGCGGCCACCTGACCATTACCACAACGCTCGTTGGGCGGGTATTGCCGCTGGCCCAACAGAGCGTTTCTTTTCAAATCAGTGGTCATGTCGGCCAGGTCTATGCGGAAGTCAACGATACCGTCGCGGCGGGCCAGTTGCTGGCGGAACTGACGGAAACCGCCGAACTGCAGAAGAAGGCCGAAGAGGCCCGCCGCGCCATCCGTCGCGCGGAAATTAACGTCGAAATCGCCCGTCTCTTGCTGGAACGCTACCGCGCCGAGGGCCGTTCTTCCTACGAGATTAAGATTCAACAACTGCAAGTGGAACTGGCCGAAATGGACCTGGCCGCCGTCTATGAGAGTTTCGGTCTCGATCCCCAGGGCGATGCCCTGGCCCAGCTGGAGGCGCTGGTAGCGCAAGGCCGCGTCTACGCCCCGGTCTCCGGTACGGTCATCGCCGCGGTCACCAGCGGGCGCGCCGTCAGCCCAAACACGCCCGCCTTCATCATCGGCGATGTCAGCCAGTTAGAGGTGGTGGCAGAACTCGATTCGAGCCGCGCCGATGAAGAACTGAAGGAAATGTACGAAGGAATGCCGGTGATCGTCACCCCCAACGTGCGGCCCGAACTGCAATTAAAGGGAAAAATACGGCAACTGCCCTCGCCCTACGGCACGGGCAACCGCGACGACCGCACGGTACACATTCTTCTGGACGACCCGCCCTCGCCGCAAACCTATCAGGCCGGCGACGACGTGACCGTTCAGATTACCCTGGCCGATAAGAGCGATGTGCTCTGGCTCCCCCCCGACGCGATCCGCCAGCTGGGCGGACGCACCTTTGTCGTCATTCCCGGCGAGAACGGTCCGCAACGGGTGGAGGTGGATATTGGCCTGCGCACCTACAACATGGTAGAGATTCTCTCCGGCCTGCAGGAAGGGCAGGTAGTGTTCGGGCCATGAAACCCTGGAGCAAATTCCTGCTGCGCACCATAGCCGCGGCGACGGTCGCCGGCAAGCGGTTGCTGTCGCAGCCGCTGCTCAGCCTGGCCGCCCTCATCGGCCTGACCATCGCCAGCGGCTTCGTCCTCAGCGTCCCCCTGTACGCCGATGGGACTTACTTCCGTCTCTTCCGGGAGGAGATTCTGGCCGGGCGGGAGGCAGAACTGGCCACACGACCGCCAGACTATGCGCCGTTGACCTTTGTCTTCGAGTTGAGCGCCGCCGGGCGCGATAGCCCCCAGTGGGAAAAATCGCTCCCTGCCGATCGCTACCTGAGCCGCGAGGCGCTGGATACCCTCGGCCTGCCCGTCTTGCAACAGGTGCGTCGCTTCCGCACCGATGGCTATAACTTCTATCCCCCCGAAGACTGGAATCCCAACGGTCCACGTTATGCCCTGACCAGCGCCTATCTGGCCACGATTACGCCCTGGGAAGGGACCATTGAACTGGTTGCCGGGCAGTATCCCCAGCCGGCCACCGCCGTGACGGGCGGCTATGCCGTGCAGGCCCTGGCCAGTGAAGAGATGGCCATTACCTTCGGCGTGCAAATCGGAGAACGTTTCTTCCTGCGCAACGATCAGGTGGAAATCCCGCTGGATATTGTTGGCCTGTGGCGACCGCTGGACCCGAATGCTCCCTATTGGGAGCCGCAAAAGAGCGCCTGGCTGCTGGTGCACCCGGAAAGTTACGGTCATCTGATCAGTTCTCTGGTAAACGATGAACTGCGCAACTGCCGCTGGGTCATCGTTGCCGATGGCGCCCATGTTCACAGCGGCGACGTGGCGGCCCTGACGCGCCGCATCAATAGCATCTCGCAACGCGTGGCGGCCCTCCTGCCCAATACCCACCTCATCCTCTCGCCGCTCGAAGCCCTGCAACGGTATCAGAAAAACGCTCCCTTCCTCACTTACCTGCTGTATGCCTTCAGTGTACCCATCCTGGGCCTGATTCTGGCTTTCATCAGTCTGGTGGCCGAGTTATTTGTCGGGCAGCAGCGCAGTGAAATGGCGATTCTGCGCAGTCGAGGCGCCAGCGCGGCGCAAGTAGTGGCCATGACCGTATTGCAGGGAGTCCTGCTGGGGTTACTGGCGCTGACAGGGGGCATCTTTCTGGGGCGCTGGATTGCCCAGGCCACCGGCCAGGCGCGCAGTTTTCTGGCCTTTGGGGCTGGCAGCGGTCTGCGGGTAGAGATGACACCAGCCGCCATAGGGTATGGTCTGTTGGGGATGGGGGTGCTGTTATTCATTCAGGTATTGCTTCCCAGCCTGAACGCGGCCTCGCAGACCATCATTACGTACCGCCAGGAGCGAGCGCGTTTGCTACGCGCGCCAGGGTGGCAGCGCTACGGGATCGATATGCTCCTGCTCCTGCTCGCTGGCTACGGCTTCTGGGTGTTGAATCTCCAGAGTCGGCGCGCCTTGAGCGGCGCCGCGGGCGTTCCGGATCCGTTGAAGAATCCGTTGCTGTTGCTGGTGCCGGCCATCGGCATCCTGGCAGCGGCGCTCTTTACCCTGCGCCTGGTGCCGCGCCTGATGGCGTTGCTGGCCTGGCTCCTGCGTCGCACGAAAAGCGTGGGGATGTTGATGGCGGCGCGCTATCTGGCGCGCTCGCCGGCCTTCTACAGCGCGCCGCTCGTGTTGCTGATTCTCACCCTGGGCCTCTCGGCCTTTACGGCCTCGCTGGCGCGCACGCTCGACGCCCATCTGGAAAAACAAATGTACTATCAGGTCGGCGCTGACCTGCGTGTGCGCGAGTTGGGCAATACCTTTGTTGGAGATGCCACCGATGCCGTGTACACCTTCGGCCCGGTGGAGGAGCACCTGATGCTGGACGGCGTGCGCGCCGCAACCCGCGTCGGACGCTACCACGCCGCCACCGTCACCGCCCATGGCGTTACCGAAGGCACCTTCCTCGGCATTGACCGCACCACCTTCCCCCTCGTCGCTGCCTGGCAGGAACGTTTCGCCCCTCAACCCCTGGGTGCCTTGATGAACGCCCTGGCCGCCGCGCCAGACGGCGTGCTGGTCTCCAGCGAGTTCCTACGCACCGGCGACTTCCAGATTGGCGACCACCTGCAACTCAGCATACAACCCGGCCGGCGCAGCCAGTCCGTTGTCATGGACCTGCTCATCGTCGGCACATTCGACTTATTTCCAACCTGGTATCCAGAACAGGGAACGCTGTTCGTGGGGAATCTGGATGAGTTCTTCCTGCAAGCAGGCGCAGAATACCCGCACGAAGTCTGGCTTGACCTGACGCCAAACGCCGACCCGCAGGCCATTGTGTATGCCATCCGTGGCCATACCATTGCCCTCGACCCCAAAGCCGACCAGAGTCGGCTGGTCCCCGACGGCCTGAATATCTTTGTGGAAGACTGGGCTTCTGCCGAACTGAATATCGGCGCGGTTCAGCGGCGGCCGGAGCGCCAGGGCCTCTTCGGGTTGCTCTCGGCGGGTTTTGTCGCCGCCGCCATTCTGACGACGGTTGGCTTCCTGCTCTACGCCCTGTTCTCGTTTCGGCGACGCTTCATCGAGATGGGAATCCTGCGCGCCATCGGCCTCTCGCGCCAGCAACTGACCCGCTTGCTGGCCTCCGAACTGTCGTTCCTTGTGTTCCTCGGCGGCGGCGTGGGCACCGGCGTTGGCTTGCTCGCCAGTCGTCTCTTTGTGCCCTTCCTGCAAATTGGCGCCACCGCGCAGGCGCAGTACCCACCGTTCCAGATAGAGATCGCCTGGTTATCCATCTTCCAGATGTACGCTCTGTTCCTGATCCTGTTCCTGATGGCCCTGACTGCGCTGGTGACGCTGTTACAGCGCATGCGCATTTTCCAGGCCATTAAACTGGGAGAAACCGCATGATGGCCGGTGAACCGTTCGTCCTGTGCGAGAATCTCATCAAGATTTACCGCCTTACTGCGGATGGTCAGGCCGGCGGTCACCTGACGGAAGTACAGGCGCTGCAAGGGCTTGACCTGTCGGTGCTGGCGGGAGAAATGATCGGCGTGGTCGGCGCCAGCGGAAGCGGCAAATCCACGTTGTTGAACATCCTGGGTGGCCTGGACCGCCCGACCGGCGGGAGGGTGGTGGTAGATGGCAAAGATTTAGGCCGCTTGAGTCAACGCGCGCTGGATGAATACCGGCGCACGACGGTTGGCTTCGTCTGGCAGTATGGCGGTCGTAACCTGATTCCTTACCTGAGCGCGCGCGAAAACATCACCCTGCCGCTCCTGCTGGCCGGTCAGGCCGGTCGCGCGGCGCAACAACGCGCCGGGGAACTGCTGGAAATTGTCGGCCTGGGCACACGCGCCGCCCATCGGCTGGATGAACTCTCCGGCGGCGAACAACAACGGGTCGCGATTGCGATTGCCCTGGCCAATCGTCCCCGCCTGCTACTCGCTGATGAACCCACCGGTGAACTGGATAACGCTACCGCTCAGGTCATCTATGATCTCTTCCGGCAACTGAATCGCCAGCTGACGCTGACGATCATCATCGTCAGCCACGATGTGAACCTCAGCCGACATGTTGACCGGGTGGTGGCGGTGCGGGATGGCAAACTGGCCAGTGAAACGGTGCGCCGGCCGGTCAGCCGTCATGATGAGGCGCAGCACTTCGAGGAACTGGTAGTCCTGGATGCGGCCGGTCGTCTGCAAGTGCCGCGCGAATATCTGGAGCAATTTCATATCCACCGCCGCGCCCGTCTGGAGGTTACCCCGCAAGGGATTTTGATTCGTCCTCCTGCGGAGACGCAGACGCCGGAGCAACAGGGAAGTATCCCTTCCCCGGTCTCGCCCTCCGAGGAGACCGCCGCGCCGTCAGAGGCCGGGGAGGCAATTCCCGTCCTCGTTCGCTGGGGGCGTCGTGCTGTCTCCGGGCTCACCTCGCTCCTGCGCCGCCGGCACAGCCGACAAGACCACAACGCGACAGGAGGCGTATGAACCCATCCTCCTATGTGATCGAGACCGAGAATCTCTGGCGCGTGTACCCCCTTCGTCACGGCGGGGAGGGCGTGGCCGCGTTGCGCGGCATCTCATGGAAGGTAAAACCAGGCCTGTTTATTGCTCTGCGCGGACGTTCGGGCAGCGGCAAGACTACCCTGTTGAACTGTCTGGCCGGCCTGGACCGGCCAACTTCAGGCACTGTGTCCGTGCTGGGGAAGAACCTGTTGTCCATGACAGATGAGGAACTGACCTGCTGGCGACGCGAGAACCTGGGGCTGGTTTTCCAGTCCTTCGGCCTGCTTCCCACTCTCTCTGCCTACGAAAACGTTGAATTGATATTGCGCCTGCGGGGTGAAGCGGCCGCGACGCGCCACCAGCGGACGCTGGAATGCCTGGAACTGGTGGGCATGAGTCGCTGGCGTCACCACCGTCCCTACGAACTTTCCGGCGGCCAGCAGCAACGCGTCGCCGTGGCGCGCGCGCTGGCGAACCGTCCCTCTCTCATCCTGGCCGACGAACCCACCGGCGAACTGGACAGTCACAGCGCGCAGGAACTTCTGGCGCTTTTCCGCCGCCTGGTCGAGGAGGTCAACCTCACCCTGCTCATGGTCTCCCATGACCCTCTGGTCGATCAATATGCGCATCAGGTGTTTCTGCTACAGGATGGCACGCTCCTGGCCACAACGTAAGTCGCGGCAACGTAGTACAATCAATAACGAAAGTTCCTGCAGGCGGCGCCTCGAGTCCGGACGAATCGCATGGACAAAGCCAATCCCACTTTCGATGGCGAGACGTTGCTGGAGGCCCTGCTGACCAACAGCCCGGATGGCATTTACTTCAAGGATCGCTATTGTCGCTTCGTGCGCCTCAATCCGGTTATGGCGGCAGAACTGGGCTTCCAGAATGTCTCCGACCTGATCGGCAAGAACGAGAGCGACCTCTTTGGCGAAGAGGTAGGCCGCCGCGCGATGATGGAAGATTTGCACGTGATGGAAAGTGGACAGCCTCGTCTGGGGGTGATTGAAAGTCGTGTGCGTGCGGATGGCACGCCCCATTGGGTTTCGATCAGCAAATTCCCGCTGCGAGATAAAGAAGGCCGGGTCATCGGCTTGCTGGGCATCGTGCGCGCCGTGGATGAGGTGAAACGGATGGAGGCAGACGCCCATTTCCTCGCCACCCACGACAGCCTGACCGAATTGCCCAACCGTTCCCTGCTGACCGACCGGATTGAACAATGCCTGGCGCGCGCCTGGCGCCAGCAGACAGTCTTCGCGGTTCTGTACCTGGACCTGAAAGGCTTTCGCCAGATCAACAACCGCTATGGCTATGATGCCGGAGATAAGGTGTTGCGTGAAGTGGCCCGACGCATACGCGCCACAATCCGCCGCAGTGACACGGTGGCGCGCATCGGCGGCGACGAATTCGTGATCTTGCTCGA
Organism: Anaerolineales bacterium; assembly: GCA_034436275.1. Lineage (GTDB taxonomy): Bacteria > Chloroflexota > Anaerolineae > Anaerolineales > Villigracilaceae > DAOTVX01. The sequence goes on from DAOTVX010000122.1 coordinate 6,701, forward strand.
GGGGATACAGAATGAGGTCAATGCGGCGAGAGTGGCCGAGAAAATTCGTCAGAGCGTGGAACAGCCAATTGACTGGAACGAAGCGCGGCTTCCGCTCCGGCTCGCCATTGGCATCAGCCTTTTCCCGGCCCACGCCACCGACGCCACCGCCCTGTTGCAGGCCGCCGAGAGCGCCATGTACGCGGCACGCCGACGTCGCAAAGGCTATGCCGTAGCGTCCCCGGCTCCAATGGGAAAGGACAAGGCCCAAGGCGCAGAGGCGTGAGGTATAATACGTTTGCCCATCGCGCCGTGGGCGGTCGCTTCGTTGCTCCCCACCCCTGTTCTCTGGAGAAGTCCTATGCGCCGTTGGTTGAGTTTTCTACTGGTCGTATGGCTGGTGGCCTGTAGTGCCGCCACGCCTGCCCCCACTGCCACGCCTTCCCCCACTGCCACGCCTTCCCCCACCCCTACACCGAGCGGGCCCCTCTACCTGGACCCGCATCAACCCGTCGAGGCGCGCGTGGAAGACCTGCTCTCACGCATGACCCTGGAAGAAAAAATCGGCCAGATGACTCAGGTCGAGAAGAACAGCATCCGCCCCGGCGATATTACCCGTTATTTCATCGGTTCCATCCTGAGCGGCGGCGGCGGGTCTCCGGCCGATAACACCCCGGCCGGCTGGTATGCCATGGTGGCGGGCTTCCAGCAAGAGGCGCTGGCTACCCGTCTGGGCATTCCCCTTATCTACGGCGTCGACGCGGTGCATGGACACGGCAACCTGCGCAATGCCACGATTTTCCCCCACGAGATTGGGCTGGGCGCCACACGCGACCCGCAACTGGTCGAGGAAATCGGGCGCGCCACAGCAGAAGAGATGCTGGCCACCGGCATCCGCTGGAATTTTGCGCCGGTGGTGGCTGTGGTGCAGGATATTCGCTGGGGACGCGCCTATGAAGCCTATGGGGAAGACCCCGCGCTGGTCACCGAACTCAGCGCCGCCTACATCAAAGGATTGCAGTCGCTCCCGGCCGACTATCCGGCCACGCCGGGGCAAAGTATTTTTGTGCTGGCCACGCCCAAACATTATATCGGCGATGGCGCAACCGTCTTTGGCTCCTCGACCACCTACATCCTCGATCAGGGCAACATGCAGTTAAGCGAAGAGGCAGTACGCTCGTTATTGCTGCCGCCCTATCAGACAGCCGTGCAGCATGGCGCCATGAGCGTCATGGCCTCCTTCAGCAGCTGGAAGGGCGTCAAGATGCATGCCCAGCGTTACCTGCTCACCAGCGTCCTGAAAGAGGAACTTGGCTTTCGGGGGTTCATCGTCTCCGACTGGCAGGCCATTGACCAGATCAACCCGGATTACTATCAGGCCGTGGTGACGGCGATCAACGCCGGCGTGGATATGAGCATGGTGCCCTACGACTACGTCAAGTTCATCACCACCATGAAACAGGCTGTGAACAACGGGGATATTCCTCTGGAGCGGGTGGACGATGCGGTACGGCGCATTTTGCGCGTCAAATTCGCCCTGGGCCTGTTTGAGCAACCCATGCCCGATCCCTCCTATTCGCAGACGGTTCGTTCGGAAGCGCACCGCGAACTGGCACGCCGCGCCGTGCGCGCCTCGCTGGTGCTGCTCAAGAACGACAATGCCGCCCTGCCCATCGCCAAAGATACGCCGACGATCTTCGTCGCCGGCCGCGGGGCCGATAATATCGGTATGCAGTGCGGCGGCTGGACCATCGAATGGCAGGGCCGCGAGGGCAACATCACCGCCGGCACCAGCATCCTGACCGCAATTCGCGCCGCTGTTTCGCCGCAGACGGTCATAGAAGTCAACAAAGGCGGGAACTTTCAGGGACATGCCGAGGTCGGCATCGTCGTGGTGGGCGAGAAACCCTATGCCGAGGGCGTGGGAGACGCAGCCGATTTGCGCCTTTCCAGCGATGACGTCAAAGTCATCCAGCGGGTGCGACCAGCGGTAGATAAACTCATCGTCATCCTTCTTTCGGGACGCCCCCTGGTGATTACCGAGCAGTATCCACTGGCCGATGCCTGGGTTGCCGCCTGGCTGCCCGGCACAGAGGCCAGCGGCATCACCGATGTACTCTTTGGCGATTACCCGTTTACGGGCAAATTGCCGTACACCTGGCCGCGTTCCAACGACCAGTTGCCGCTCAACATCCACAATCTGGCAAATCGCCAGGGCTGTGACGGCCCCCTCTTCCCCTATGGCTATGGCCTGGGCGAGGCCGGCAGCCAGCCGATTGAATGGCTGGATTGTCCCTGATCAACGTTGCTGATGGAGGCAGGCATGGATGAGAAACTGATTGAGATTCGTGAATACACCGGCGCCGGCTATCGCCCGCTGGTGGACTACGGCGCCTGGCGGGTAGCGATTTTGAATTATCTGGAGGAGATCCACCCGGCGCACAACAATCAGATGGAGCGTCATAACGAGACCGACGAGGTCTTCGTGCTGCTGAAAGGCAGAGCGATTCTGTTCGCCGGCGAAGGCGCAACGCGGGTACAGGTCATCCATCCGCAGGTGATGGAGGCCGGCAAAATCTATAACGTGAAGCGCGGCGTCTGGCATACAATCATCATGAGTCCGGAAGCCTCGGTGCTCATCACGGAGAATCGCGACACCACGCAGGCAAACAGCGATTATTCCCCACTGACGGAAGAGCAGCGCCGTTTCTTGCAGGAGACGGCTCATCGCACGTATCCTGATCTCTGGTAAAGTTTATGGAAAACCTGTCCCTCTCGGTGTTCGATCACGGGCCAGCGGCTCTGGCGCAACTGAGGGAGGTATTGAAAGCATTTGAGGCCAGCGAGGGAGTAACCGTCACGCTGGAGGTGATTCCCTGGGAGAACGGCTGGCAAAAACTGATTGAATTTGCCCTTTATCATCATGGCCCCGATGTGTCGGAAGTCGGCAGTACCTGGGTGCTGGACCTGGTGCGCATGAATGAATTGCGCCCCTTTGAGGCCCGCGAGATCGCTGACCTGGAAGGAGAGGCCCCTTTCTTCCGGGTTGTCTGGGGGGGTGTTCGAGGAATAGAGAAAGAAGAGGACAGGGCCTGGGCTATCCCTTGGGCGGCAGATCCGCGCGTGGTATTCTATCGCCGCGATTGGCTGCAGCGGGCTGGAGTGTCAGAGACGCAAGCCTTTGCCGACGCGGAACAGTTCGAAGCCACACTGCAACAATTGCAAGGACGGGTCAGGGGACAAATCCTGGCCCTGCCCACCGTACGTTCACGACGCGCGGTGCACAATCTGGCTTCCTGGATCTGGCAGGCAGGAGGCGACTTTTTACATCCGACGCACAACACGATTACCTTTGACCAGCCGGAGGCGCTGCGCGGCTTTCAGGCCTATTTCCGCCTGGGTAACTATCTGGAACGACAGGCGCGCGCCTATACCGAACAGGATGCCGATCAGGCTTTCTGGTCTGGCAAGGCAGCGGTGACCATTTCAGGCTTCTGGATTCTGGCGGAGAGCCGCATGCCGGCAGAGGTACGCCAGAATCTGGGCGTGACGCCGCTGCTGAATGTACCGTTTGTGGGCGGTTCGCATCTGGTCATCTGGAAAAGTTCCCCCAAAGCGGAGATGGCGTTGCGGTTGATCCATTTTCTCCTGAACCACGCGGCAGGTGAGACGTTATATCCTCTTTTCGGCCTGCCGGTGCGACCAGCGTTGTGGGAAAAAGCGCCTTTCTGCACCGAACTCTATCGTCCCTTTGCGATCGCCATGCGCCTCGGGCGCTCTCTGCCGGCCGGGCTGTTGTGGGGGCTGGTCGAAAAGCGGCTGGTGGACGCTCTGGCAGCGCTGTGGGAGGCCATTGCCGACCAACCGGCAGCGGAAATGGAAGTCATCATTCGCCATCAGGTAGAGAATCTGGCGTATCGCTTGCGGCTGGCGCTGGAGGGGTGAGCGCACCTCGCGCACCGTCCGTCGAAAGCGCGTTCAACAACGACTCATAGACGTTCACAATACGCGCGGCGATCTTCTTCCACGAATACTGGCGCGCATAGACCGCTGCGTGACGCCCCAGTTTCTGCCGCAACGCGGCATTGCCAAGAATGGCAATCAATTTATCGCACAGGGCAGGATAATCGCCATGAGGCACGGTGTAACCGGTAACCCCATCGCGCACCAGCAAAGCCAGACCACCCACCGCGGAGGCGATGACCGGCGTACCGCAGGCCATGGCCTCCAGAGCCACCATGCCAAACGACTCATAGTGGGAGGGAACGACGACCACTTCCGCCGCCGAGTAGTAGTAAGGAAGTGTATCCTGCCCACGCTTGCCGAGGAAGATAACCATATTGTGAACCTGAAGGTCGGCGCAGAGCGCCTGCAGGCGCGCCATTTCAGCGTCCATCGCTTCTGGCGAGGCATCGGGATCGCCGCCGATGATGACCAGATAGACCGGGCCGCCAGCCAGAAGATGCTGAAAGCGCAGACAGGCCATGGCGCGAATCAGGGTATCAATCCCTTTCAGCGGCTCAATACGACCGACATAAAGCACCATGCGGTCCTGGGGCGGGATGCCGATGTACTGGCGGGCTTCATCACGAGGGATAGGATAAAAATGGCAGGTATCCACCCCTGGAGGAATAACCGTAATTCGGGCCGGGTCGGCCTGATAGAGGCCTGTCAGTTGTTCCTGTTCGGTAGAGGTCGCGACCAGAATGCGGTCGGCCACCGACACCACGCGGCGCTCCCCTGCCAGGCGGTATTCCCCTTCCCGTTCCGTCTCCGAGCGCGCGACCTGATTCTTCAGCGCCCCAAGCGTGTGGAACATGTGCACGATCGGGGCGCCCCAGGCTTCGCGCAGGGCTTCCGCAGCCAGGCCCGATAGCCAGTAATGGCTGTGAATCAGGTCATAGCGGATGTTCTTCTCGGCGGCAAAGCGTCGTATACCGTCCACGAACGACGGCAGGTAGCGCGCCAGTTCTGCTTTGGGCAATGGCCGCTCCGGGCCAGCCGGCACGTGGACGACGCGATTGCCGTACCCCAAATCATGCAGTACATGCGGCACATGTTCGTCTTGCGAACGGGTAAAAACGTCCACGTGAATACCGCGTCGCCCGAGTTCGCGGGTCAAATCACGCACGTAAACGTTCATCCCGCCGGTATCCTTGCCGCCCAGCGTGGCCAGCGGACAGGTGTGGTAGGAGAGCATGGCAATATTCATCGGCATTCTATCCCAGCAACGCCTCCTTATCCGCCTGACGGAAGTAAGCGCGGTAGGCGCGCGTCTCCTCTATCAGGCGCTGAATCTCGTACCACAGCCGCGCCGCCTCCACCGGATCCTTCACCGAGGTGCCGATCGTCAGGATCAGTTCCTCCTCGCTCTCGTGCTGGATGTTGATATGACCCTGAGCGGCCAGCCAGCCTATCCCGCGCCGCACCGTTTGCTGCCGCTGACCGGTCGCGGCGGCCAGTTCACGATAGGAGGTGCGGCCACCGCGCTGGTGTAGAAGATACTTCACCAGACCGGCCAGGCGACCGGCAAATTCCTCCGCCGAATCGGGAGCCTCCACCGCAAACAAGCAAACCCGTTCCGGCTGCACCATTTCCAGCGCCTGGCGTAATTCCTGCGGCGAAGGAGGAATGCTCCAGATAATGAGGGTTTCGGCGCGTTCCAGTTCGTTGCGGTCACGTCCGGCGACTTGCGCTTTCGCCTCCCCTTCCGCCCAAACCAGCACGCGACCTGCGCGCTGACGACAGGCTTCCAGTTGCTGGAGCGGCTGGGCAACGTGGCGGTAATCCTCGACCTCCAGCGGCGGACGGGAGACGGTCACGGCCGGTAGTTCCAGCGGGCGCAGCGCCACCAGTTCCAGCTGCACCTGCGGGGAGCCGCGCCAGTCACTGGCGCGCAGGGTATAAGCCAGATCAATCTGCATCCCGGCTTCCAGGTCCACCTCCTCGCCGGCCACATCCCACCAGAGCACCTCCCTCGCACAGTCGCGCTCATCCCTGACGACCAGTTTCAAGTGTTCCTGATGGCGGCCCAGGGTGGCCAACGCCTGGACGGTCAGGTTGCGCGTGGCCAGAACGACCTTCTCGTTGCCGGGCCCATAGGGCGCCAGACGTTCGAGCGCTTCGGCCAGCGTCAGATTGACTTCCTCCAGGTTCAGCCAGGCTTCGATTTCCAGCGTCGGCTCAGCGCTGCGGTCAAGGGCCGGATGCTGCGCCGCCGCCTTCTCCAGTCGCCGCCGGAATTCGGGCAGGTTCCCGGCAGGCAGCGCCAGACCAGCCGCCATCGCGTGCCCGCCGAACGACAGAAGTAAGTCGCCGTGAGCGGCAATGGCCGCCGTGATGTCGAAGCCGTGGATCGAACGCGCCGAGCCGCGCGCCACGCCGTCTTCACCTATGGTCAGCAGGATGGTCGGCTTGTGGTAGCGTTCGACCAGTCGGGCGGCCACGATGCCCAGCACCCCGCCCGGCCAGGTTGGGTGCGCCAGCAGGATAACCGGCGCGGTGAGCCGCGCGGGATCGGCGCGCAACTGGCCCTCGGCTGCGCGGGTCACCTGAGCCGTGAGCAGTTGCCGCTGGAGATTGTAGTTTTCCAGTTGTGTGGCCAGCAGGCGCGCCCGACTCAAGTCGCGGGTGAGGAGCAATTCCACGGCCGGCGTGGCATCGCCCAGCCGCCCCAGCGCGTTGAAGCGCGGCGCCAGGACGTAGGCCAGATGTTCCTCATTCAAGCGCGCGGCCTGCAACCCGGCCAGTTCCATCACGACCTGCAGGCCCAGCCGCCTGCCGGCGCGCAGTTGTTCCAGCCCGCGCTGGACCAGATAGCGCGTGTCGGCGCGCAAGGGGGCCAAATCGGCCACGCAGCCCAGGGCCACCAGATCAAGCCATTCTTCCGCCTCGCCTGGCAACAGCGCCTCGGCCAGTTTGTAAGCCACGCCCACGCCGGCCAGGCCCTGGAGCGGATGGGGCGCGGGCAGCAGGTGAGGATTGAGAACAGCCACGGCTGGCGGCAGTTCGGCGGGCAGTTCGTGATGATCGGTGATGATAAAATCCACGCCACGCGCCTGAGCATAGCGAACCGCCTCATGGGCGCCGATGCCGGTATCGCAGGTGAGGACGAGGCCCACGCCGCGCGCAAGAACGGAATCCAGCGCGGCCAGAGTCACGCCGTGCCCCTCCCGTTCACGGTGCGGTATGTAATAAGTTACCGTTGCGCCGGCTTTCTCCAGCGCGGCGACGAGAAGCGCAGTGGCAGTCTGACCGTCAACGTCAAAATCGCCCCACACGCCAATCCTCTCATCGCGTCGGATGGCAGTGAGAATGCGCTGGCAGGCTTGCTCCAGGCCGGGCAATTCGTCGGGCGGCGCCGGGCGGTATTCCTGTGGCCGAAGAAAGGCTCGCACGGCTTCGACGGTCGTCAGGCCGCGGCGCGCCAGAATCTGCTGGAGCAACGGCGGCAAATCGGGAGCCGGGGCCGGCACGGCCACGGAAGGCGCGTCAACCCAACGCAAGGGAACGGGACTCAAAAGACAATCTCCTGAATCTGCTCGAAATCGAAATCCCAGGCAGGCCCTTCCGCTTCGCTTCCTTCGCCCTCGCCCGCCGCAACGCCACGCTCACAATAGGAACGATACACGCAATACAGACAATCCCGTTCGTCATCGGTCTTGGGGAAGTCACTGGCGGAGAGGATTTCGGCGACCAGGGTCTGGAGAGCACTCCAATCGCGCTGGAATTGAGCCGTGCTGTAGGCAAAACGCGCCGGTTCATTGGGGTAATCGGCAAACCAGTACACCATTTCGATCTGTTCGGCCTCTGGTGCAGCACCTTCGAGCAGGGAGGCGCCTGCCTGGACCAGCAAGGCGCGGTAGAGGCGCGTCTGCCAGCGCGCGGCCAGCCACTCGTTGCGGGGACGATGACGATAGGTTTTCCAGTCGTAGATGAGCAGGGCGCGCTCCTGCCGGGCAATGAGATCATACTGGGCCAGCAGGCGCACGCCACCCAGCGGCGCCGACAGCGTCACTTCCGGGTACAGGATGGCCCCGCTGCGCAGACGTTGCAGGTGGGCATCGGCGAGATAATGTTCCCACCAGCGACTCAGGTTCGGCCCACTGGCCAGCCGACCGACCTTTTCAGCCGGCAGGCCAAGCAGATGTTGATGCACCAGACGGTGAAACAGCAACCCTTCCTGCTGGCGACGCTCGTTTTCCAGCGCAGGCTCGCTCTCTACGGCCGGCCAGGCCAGGCGTTGCAGGTAGCGCAGCTGGAAACGACGCGGGCAGTCGCTGTAATCCTGCAACGAAGACTGGCTGAGCATAGAGAGAGGGAAGGCGGGGCTATCGTTTCCCATTGTCGTTCAGATGAAGGAAAAAGCGCGCCAGGGCCTCTATGCCGCGATACCAGGTAGGCAGGTGGATTTTCTCGTTGGGGGCGTGAAGGTTGTCATCGGGCAGGCCAAAGCCGGTCAGGACGGAGGGCAGGCCGAGCACTTGTTGCATCTGTGCCACGACCGGGATGCTCCCCCCTTCACGCTTGAAACAGGGCCGTATGCCCCAGGTTTCCTCCAGCGCACGCGCCAGCGCCTGCACGGCGGCAGAATCGGTAGGAATCAACGATGGAACCGCGCCGTGCAAGTCCTGGACCTCCCAGCGCACGGTTGCTGGCGCATGTTCACGCAGATACTGGAGCAGCTGCTGATGCACTTCCTGAGGGTCTTGATCGGCTACCAGGCGCATGGAAATTTTCGCCATTGCCCAGGCGGGAATGACCGTCTTGGAACCGCTGCCGGTGAAGCCGGCCAGCAGACCGTTGACGTCGAGGGTTGGGCGAGCGCCGATCCGTTCGACCGGGGTGTAACCGGCTTCGCCATACAACGCTGGCGCGCCGGTGGCTTGCAGGTAGTACTCATCGTCTATCGGCAGGCGCGCCAGGTCGGCGCGTTCCTGCGGCGAAAGCGGGCGGACTTTTTCGTAAAAGCCCGGCAGGGTTACCCGGCCCTGCTCGTCATGCATGCCGGCAATCAACTCCGCCAGAACAATGGCAGGGTTGTGCACCACGCCACCGTAGAGTCCTGAATGCAGGTCATGCGCGGGGCCGTAGACGCGAATCTCGAAGTAAGCCAGCCCACGCAAGGCGCAGGTAATGGCGGGAGCATCGGCGGCAATCATGCCACTATCACAATTAAGACAGAAATCAGCCTGCAACAGATCGCGCTGGTCGCGCAAGAAACCCTCCAGGCTGGGCGAGCCGATTTCCTCTTCGCCCTCGATCAGCCACTTGAGATTCACCCCCAACGCCCCGTGACGCAAGAGCGCCTCCACGGCCTCCAGCACCGCCAGTACCTGGCCTTTCATATCCGAGGCCCCACGCGCGTACAGGTTTTCGCCGCGCACCTGCGGCGCAAAGGGCGGACTCGTCCACTGGTCAAGCGGATCAGGGGGTTGGACATCATAATGGCCATAAATCAGAACGGTCGGCGCTGCTCCAGCCTGCTTCCACTCGCCGTAAACCAGCGGATGGCCAGAGGTGGCATAAATCTGCACGGACGACATCCCCAAGGCGCGCAGGCGGTCGGCGAACCATTCAGCCGCGCGCTGCATATCGGCTCGATAGGCCGGGTCGGTCGAAACGGAGGGGATAGCCAGAATCGCCTTCAATTCGTCCAGGAAACGGGGGCGATTCTGATTCAGGGAGGCAAGCACTGCTGGCAGAATACTGGTATCCATACTCTGTCCTTTCGCGAGGTGGCGGAGAATTTGCTTCTTCAATCGTAACTATCTCGACAATGTTATATTTCGGCATAGTTGTCATTGCGAGGGCGTTCTCTGCCCGAAGCAATCCCCTGGTAATTGGGAGACTGCTTACCTTGAGACTCGCAAGGAGATTGCTTCGGCGGCGCCTCGGGCGAGCCTCGGCGTGGCCCTATC
>DAOTVX010000123.1:0-29543 GCA_034436275.1 Anaerolineales bacterium
GTAGTTTATCGGCAATTTCGTGGCTCAAAAATCGCACTTTACTTGAGAATCCGACCAGCCAACCAGCCTCTGCTCATGCAGTTTGGTATTTCTGACCAGCAAATCCGCTTCAAAAATGCCCTTGACACGACCCAAAAAACCTTAACTTGTGACCGATGGCCTTACTGGCCGGCTTGCTCTTCTGGAGTCTGGTGCGCTGATCGTGGCTCCCCTACGTGGGAGTGTATATAAGCGCGTCAAAACATGGTCTTTGAAGGCGTGTTTGGTATAAGGAGATTGCTTCGTCGCAAAAGACGCTCCTCGCAATGACAACGATACGAAAAGTTGACATTGTCAAATCCCGTACAATTTATATTGGCCAAACTCAAGTATAATCAAAGCAGGAACACGGAAATGGTTTTCACCGTACGAGACTATCAAGACTTGTTGAGATTGCTGAATGCTCATCCCGAATGGCGGGAGGAATTACGTCGCGCCATTTTGAGCGATGATTTCCTGGCATTGCCACAAATCGTTCGCGAACTGGCCGCCGCCCAGAAGCGCACCGAAGAGCGGTTGGAGGCACTGGCTCAACGGGTCGAGGAACTGGCTGCCGCCCAGAAGCGCACTGAAGAGCGGCTGGACAGGATAGAAATTGAAATGCGCAGGACGCGTAGCGAGGTAGCCAACCTCTCGTCTATGCTGGGAGTTTCGCTGGAAGACGAAGCCGGCAATGTGCTGGCGACAGTGATGCGCCGAAAGGGCTACCGGGTGCTGCAAGATGCCAGCGCTCTTCGCTTCAACGGCGAGGTAGATATTGTTCTGCCTGTGGAAGACGCACAGGGGCGCCGTTTTTGGGTATTACTGGAGTCAAAGGCGAGGCTAAGCCGTCCAGATGTGGTTCGCTGGACACAGCGGGTTCATTCGACAGAATGGCGACAGGCATTGCAGCAAGCCGGATGTACACCGCCTTACCTGGTGTATATGTATGCCATTCGAGTGGACATCAGCGCGCGCGAGGCCGTAGAGGAAAACGGCATCGGTTTGCTGAAGGCAGATGGGGAAATCGTTGCCCCTGCTGGTACACTCGAATAAGAGTTTCCTCTTATCCGTGTGTCGGGCAATGATAGGCAGATGTGTTCCGGGGATGGCCGGCAGGTAGAGCTTCGGCAGCGGAACCGGTATCATTTCCATACCGCCAGAATAGGGGCTGTCCCCTCGTCAGCGGCATGCCCCAGATAGGGCAGGTTCCAGGCCAGTTCGATGGTCTTCAACAGAGAATAGTGCGTATAAGGCGTATCATCCTGAAACCCCTTTCTGACCAGCGGGGAAATCAAGAGGAGCGGCACGCGTCCACCTGCTTCAGGCGGCAGACCACAGCAGGAATGATTTCCCTGGCCTTCCTCCCAGGTGATAATCAACAGGTACGGTTCCTGCGCGGCATGCGCTTCCAGATAGTTCAACAGGCGATTGACCCACGTCTCCAACCAGGCATCCGCGATGGCAGAAGAGCAATCGTGGCCATTGTGGCACTGATTGGGAATAATAAAGGCAAAATCTGGCAACGCTTCGGTCGCCAGGTCAGTCTCCAATTGTGTCAGTGGGACTACGTGCGCTGCACAACGCGTGTTCACAGTACGAATGGGGTCAAAGTACAGGAAAGGATTATGTTTCTGGACATAGGTGGCCGTATCGCCCAGATAACAGGGACGCGGCATGTCTTCAAAATACCCTTTCCAGCGGTAGCCAGCGGTCTCCAGCTGGTCAGGCAGGCTGGGGGCGTTGATGAAACAATCGCGGCAGTTGGTATGGATGCCGAACGTGTCGCCGCCCATCATGGCAATATAGTTTGGCAGGCTGGGGTGAGTAATGGCATAATACTGTGTGAGCAGAGCATATTCCTGCGCCCAACGATTGACCGCCGACCATTCACTCCGGCCAATGACCGAACCGAACTCGCGATTCTCCAGCACGACAACCAGAATATGAGCCAGATCGGGCAATGGAGAGCGAGGAGTGGCAGTGGCGGTGGCAGTGGCTGTAACTGTGGCAGCAGGCGTTGGGAATGACGAAGCGGTTGTGGTTGGGAGCAGCCGGGCAGTCACAGGGACAGTGAGCGTCGGCGGCGGCGAGGGCGGGAGGAGCGATGTGGCCAGACGGCAGGAAATCAGGAATACCGGCCACAGGACGATCAGCCGCAGCAAGGGAAAGCGGAATTCCTTTCGTCGCGGGCCTTGCCGAAATCGAGGCTTGTTTGTATGATAAGAACAGGCGCGTCGGCGCGCGACTTTTCTCATGGAGGTAGCCATGGAACTCAAAATCGTTAAAATCGAGAAACCCGAAACCATTAACTTCATCCTGGGCCAGACCCATTTTATCAAAACTGTGGAGGATGTGCACGAGGCACTGGTCAACGCGGTGCCGGGGATCAAGTTTGGGCTGGCCTTTTGTGAGGCCTCAGGGAAACGTCTGGTACGCTGGAGCGGCACAGACCCGGCGATGATTGAACTGGCAAAAAAGAACGCTCTGGCGATTGGGGCAGGACATACATTCCTCGTGTTCCTGAGCGAAGGGTTTTACCCTGTCAACGTCTTGAATGCACTCAAAAACGTGCCCGAAGTCTGCCATATCTTTTGCGCTACGGCCAACCCGACGGAGGTTATTGTAGCCGAAAGTGAACAAGGGCGCGGCGTGCTGGGCGTAATTGACGGCGCCTCGCCGTTGGGCGTGGAAGATGAAGCGGGCATCGCCTGGCGCAAGGAGTTCCTGCGCAAAATCGGGTACAAGTTGTGACGCAGGGCACCCTCAGAGACGCGCAGACACCAATGCAAAGCCAGCGTTCGAGAACGAATCGGCAGGCCGGAGTCCGGTTGGCGGCTCCGGCCGCTTATGCTTTTATAGCGGCGGGTAGGGAAAAGCGCGACGATAGGGCGGCGGATAGGGAAAAACAGGATTGCGGAGCAGATTTTCCACACGCTGACGCAATGCGGCTATTTCTGACCGGCTGAGATAGGGCCGGAACACGGCGAACAGGTCATGGCCCAGAGCGAGGAACGCCTGCACGCTTTCCAGCAATGGCTGGGGAATCGCTTCGCCGGCAAAATCCCAAAGGACAGTGCGCAATTTCTCTTCCGCGTGAAAGCACAAGCCGTGATCAATCGCATACAGGCGGTGGGAACGTTTTTCAATCAAAAGATGACTGCCTTTACGGTCGGCGTTGTTGGCAATCAAGTCAAACAAGACAACCGGCCGCAAGCGCTGGCGGTCCTGAGGGGTGAAGGTAAAGTAATGGTAAGCCGGATTATGCCGGATAAACTGTTGCAATGCCCCAGGCCCAAGCGGGCCTGCGCGCAGTACTGTACAGGGCACCAGATGAAAACCCAGCAGCTCGCTCAGCCGGTAGGCCGCGACCTCACGGCGCGCCAGCGAGGCAGGTGGAAAATCCCAGAGGGGGCGTTCGCCGCCGGTTGGTTTATACACGGCAGGCAACTCCTTTCCCCGATAAGAGACGCGAACGAGAAACGTGTAATTCGAGCCGGGGAGGAACTGCCCCTCCAACGCGATGTCACCGTTTTCCAGAATTTCCTGGATTTCATTTTTCGAGAGAGAACGACCTGACATAAGCAAAAACCACAAGAGCATGAAGGCCTGTCCATGCTCGATAATCACTGTTCAGAGGGTCCGCCATACTGTTACTCCCGCAGGGCAAAAGTTTTCCAGCCTGCCGGGTAACATAAGCCGCGAAGGTCGTCTTCCACCAGGCACCAATAAACCCCAAAAGAATCGCCGCTGGTTGCGCGTCTGGGGATTTTATTCTACACTATAAGCAGTGTACCATGAACGGCGAGTCGGATGAGATGACAGCACAGCGAATCATGTTCTTCGGCATAGATGTCAGCGGTACGGAGAAGCCGTTTACCTGCGCAGCGCTGGAAGAGGACGGTCGGCTGGCTCTCCTGCAAGCCTGCGAACTGGAGGAGATTCTTGCCCTGCTATCCTCCACACCGCGCGCCTGGGTGGCAATCAACGCGCCGGCGCGTCCCAACCGGGGGCTGGTGCGGGAGCGTATCGAGGGGAATGCGCCGCGCGCGGGGCAACTGCGCGGGGCGGACATGCGGCTGGCAGAGTACGAACTTCGCCGACGCGGTATTCACGTTGCGGCGACACCCGGTCACCTGGCCTCATGTCCGCCCTGGATGCAGGCCGGGTTCATGCTTCATCAGAAGTTGCAGGAAGTTGGTTTTCGTCCCTACCCGGCGTCCCCCGAGGCACAATACCAGATGCTGGAAACACATCCACACGCCGCATTTTGCGTGCTGTTAGGGCGACAACCCCTGCCCAAGCCCAGCCTCGAAGGACGTCTGCAACGGCAATTGATCTTACACGACCAGGGGCTGTTGATTCGTGACCCGATGGACTTCTTCGAGGAAATCACACGCCATCGCCTGCGACAGGGCATCCTGCCGCTGGAGTACATCTACCAGCCCGAGCAACTGGATGCTCTGGCGGCGGCCTGTGTCGCTTTCCTGGCATCGACGCGGCCGCAGGAAGTCACAGCGATCGGCGATAAAGAAGAGGGTCAAATCATCTTGCCAGTGAGGAAGTTGGAAGACACCTATTGAATGGCCCGCTGCGTGGCAAAGCATCAATGCTCTGCTCTTCCCCGACCTGATTACTCTACTTTCATACATATCGCTGCTATCACCTGGCGGCCAACCCTTGTGAACAACACAAACTGGAGGCAACGATGACCCGTCATACCGTATTCTTTTCTCTACTGGCACTCCCTGCAACGCTCACGGCCTGTATGGTCCCCGGCCATCTCTCATCCGCTCCAGCCTCAATGAATTCTCCAACCCTGGCTGAACCTGCGGCAGTACCTGCGCTAACAGTGACCCCGCCAAACAGCCACACACTGATCCTGCTAAGCCCGGAGGCGGCAGCGGAATCGGCCGGGTCGCCATATCCCTATCCTGACCTGTGGACCTATATTGACCATCGCCGCATCACGCTTTACCCTTACAATTCGTTCACAGATTATCTCTACGCTTCCAATGGAGACTTATGGTTAATTGGTGGTTTTGGCGCAATTCGTCAACGCCCGGACGGCACGCGCAGCTGGTATTCCATCCAGAACGGTCTGCCAGTCAATTACTTCCAGGCTATTGCCGTTGCACCGAACGGCGAGGTATGGATAGGCGGTGCCAACAACTCCTTATTCCGCTTTGATGGCCTGGCATGGCATGACGAAGGGCAGTTTCTCCCACCCCCGGACAAGGCCAACCTCTGGTGGACATGTTCTTCTTCGAACATTTTTGGGATTGACTTTGATCGAAACGGGCAAATCTGGGTAGCGAACGGCGGCATAAACTTATACACTCAACAGGGAGGTCACTGGCTGGACTCTGGCTTCCCCAAAGACCTGTTGCCCGTGGCTGGCGGCGGTGGCTGCCCCATCGGCCTGCGTGTTCTGGATTCGAGGCATATCTCCATTGTACGTAACGGCTGTTGCGCGATGCCTCCCGTGGCCTACCATTACAACGGTCTTGTCTGGTCCGAAGATAACGATGTAAGCGAGTTTGTCACACATATAGCCGCACGTCGCCGTGACGGGCAGGCCCAGCCATACCAAACCGGAAGCATGGAGAATACCGTTATCTCCTGGCCTTTCCCTGCACAACGAATCCTGCCCAAGCACCTCCACCCGCAAAATAGAGCCGGCAATCCATTGCCCTACCAGCCTCGTTTTGGAGGTAACTTGCTGACTTTTGATGAAACGGGTACGCTCTGGATCAGCAATCAAGAAACAGTTTTCAATAACGCTGCTGGCGCTTTTCAAGACCTGTCAGTGCTTTTGAATGGTCCTCTCTTTACCCCTGATTTCTCCCAGGCAAAATGGCTTGATTTTCCAGCCGATCCAATGATAGTGGATGGTCCCAGGCGCTTCATGCATTTTTCGCGCTGGTTCTTTTCAACTGAACTGGGCAATGAGATCGGCCCCACACTATCCGCACAAGCCCCCTTTTGGAACCATCCCTGGCTATATTTCGCGCGCGACGAAGCCAGCCGAGTCTGGTTCTACCTGCCAACACGTGGTCTGGTCATGGCCGACCGGGGAACATTAACCGTTTTCCCCGGCCCACTCGATTTGACATTGCCGCTGTTAGGTGGAGTACAGCCACTCTCCGATGGGCGCATTCTGATCGGTACCGCAGGCGGATTCTGGGTATTTGACAGGGGCACCTGGCAAAAACAGGTTTTTCCAGATACCGACGAAATTTTCTGGCTCTTTGCCCAGGATTCCAAAGGCGTTTTATACGCGGCAACCGACACGACAGTCTATCAGATCATCAACAACCACTATACGCGTCAACGCTTTGTGGACCAGAACGCCAAGCCGATTGTACGGCCTCACGACCCCAGCCAACCGCCTGCGTACCACAAACGCTACATTGAGGCCGGTTTTCATTTTGAAGAGGTACAAAAAAACGAGTGGCCTTTGCACTATTACGCTCTGCTGCTACGCGTTTTACCCGATGGCACAGTGCTTTACGCGAACAGCCACGTACTGGCGCACTTTGACGGCCAAATCTGGCGCAGTTTTCTATTCGATCAAATAACGTTCGAATCCGTCGCCGTTGATCCCATTGGCAATCTATGGGCCTATGCGGGATACAACGGTTTGCTGGAATTCGCAGCCAGCATTTTCCAGGATTACCGGGTACTATCCAGCCCATGAAAGTAACTTACCCGTCGCCCGGCTCCAGTTGTGCTATAATAGCGACCGAGGATTGCATGGACAACAGGTTCGAATTTGCCAGCACAGTGAATCGTGCAGTGGACAACGCTCGGAGGCGAGACGTTGGGCACAGTCGCGCGGGCTGAGAGGTAACGGAAACACAACATCGCCCAACGTCTCCGCAAGGAACGTCGGGCGATTTATTTTATTGCATGGCGGAGGCAGGATGTACAAGACACATACTTGCGGCGAATTGCGCGCCGCCCACATCGGGCAAACGGTCACACTGGCCGGCTGGGTTCACCGTCAACGCGATCACGGCGGCGTCATGTTTGTGGACTTGCGCGATCGGTTTGGGATTGTGCAGGTAGTCGCGAACCCGGAAACTGCCCCTGAGGCTCACGCGGCGCTCTATCGCGCCCGGCCGGAATGGGTGCTGCAAATTGTCGGCGTGGTTGAGCGCCGGCCAGACGGTATGGAGAATCCCAAACTGCCGACCGGCGAGATTGAAGTGGCCGCGCGGCAGGTCACCGTACTGAATCCATCCAAACCATTACCTTTCCCGATTGACGAACGTGAAAAAGTTACTGACGAAAACCTGCGCCTGAAATATCGCTACCTCGATTTGCGCCGAGAGCGCATGCGACGCAACCTGGAATTGCGCCATCAAATCGTTTTGTTCATGCGCAATTACCTTTCCGCGCGCGGCTTTATCGAGGTCGAAACCCCTATCCTGTTCAAAACCACGCCGGAAGGCGCACGCGACTACCTGGTGCCCTCGCGGTTGTATCCTGGCCAGTTCTACGCGCTACCGCAATCGCCACAGCAATTGAAGCAGTTGTTAATGATTGCCGGCTTCGAACGTTATTTCCAGATCGCCCGCTGTTTCCGCGATGAAGACCAGCGCGGCGACCGCCAGCCGGAATTCACGCAACTGGACCTGGAAATGGCCTTCGTCGAGCGAGACGACGTGCTGGAACTCGTCGAAGGCCTCTATACTGCTCTCGTGGCCGAGGTCGTGCCGCACAAACGCCTTCTGGCCTCCCCCTGGCCCAAGCTCACGTATGCCGAGGCCATGAATCGCTTCGGCACCGACAAGCCCGATTTGCGCTTCGGCATGGAACTGCACGACGTCAGCGATCTATTCCGCGAGAGCGAATTTGGCGTGTTCCGCCGCGCTTTGGAGGCAGGGGGGATCATCAAATGTATCGCGGCGCCGGGGTGCGCCCATTACACCCGCCGACAGATTGATGAACTGACAGCGCTGGCCCAAGATCAGGGCGCACAGGGCCTGATCGCCCTGACGCTGACCGAGGAGGGGCCCAAAGGCGCGGCTGCCAGATTCATCCCCGCCGCGCTGCTGGAGGAAATCCAGAAACGCAGCGGTGCGCGCACAGGCGATTTGCTCCTCTTCGTCGCCGATCAGAGCAATATCGTCCATAAAACGTTGGGCGCGTTGCGGCTATGGTTCCGCGATGCGCTTTGCCTGGCCGACCCGAACCTGCTGGCTTTTGCCTGGGTAGTAGAATTCCCCATGTTTGAATGGAACAAAGAAGAACAACGCTGGGAAGCCGCCCATCATCCTTTTACCATGCCGCGCCTGGAACATCTGGATCGCTTCGAGACGGATCCCGCCTCGATTCTTTCCGATGCCTACGATATGGTTTGCAACGGCTACGAAATGGCCTCAGGGTCAATCCGCATTCACCGCCGCGATATTCAGAGTAAGGTCTTCCAGATGTTGGGCATTGGCGAGGAAGAGGCCCAGCGCAAGTTCGGTCACATGCTGGAGGCCTTCGAATACGGCGCCCCGCCGCACGGCGGTATGGCCCCCGGCATTGACCGTCTGGTTATGTTGCTAGCCGACGAGCCCAACATTCGCGAGGTCATTGCTTTTCCCAAGAATCAGGCCGCGCGCGACGTCATGGCCGACGCACCATCGCCAGCCGACCCAAAGCAGTTGCAGGAATTACACATTCAGGTTGTGCTCCCCAAGGAGTGATCAATGACAGCCCACTTCCAGATTGATGCCGCTACCGTGCGGCACATGGCATTCCTCGTCCGCGTTGGCATCCGCGACGAGGAGGCCGAGGCGTTCAGCCCACAATTGTCCGCCATTATTGACTACTTCAATTTGCTGAACGAGGTGGATACCAGTCAGGTGCCGCCAGCCACGCAACTGCCTGGCTTGCGCAACATCCTGCGCCCCGACGAAGTGGCTCCCTCGATGGCACGCGCAGACTTCCTGGCCAATGTCCCCTGCCGTGAAGGGAAGTTCGTCCGAGTGCCGGCGGTGTTGAGCGAGGAATAGCCATGGGCCCCGACCTCATCAACCTGACCATCGAAGAGGCGCACGCTCTGCTCGTGGCCGGGAAAATCAGCAGCCTGGAACTGACGCAGGCCGCGCTGGAACGCATTCGTCAAACGGATTCACAGGTACGAGCCTATGTAACCGTGGCCGAAGAACAGGCGTTGGAACAGGCGCGTCAGGCCGACGAGCGTCTGCGGAGCGGCCGGAACGTAACGCCCCTGACCGGCATCCCTTTTGGGGTAAAAGATTGCATTTCGACCAGAGGCATACGTACCACCTGTTCTTCGCGCATTTTGGAAAACTACATCCCCCCCTATGATGCCACTGTCATCGAACGGCTGGCCGCCGCCGGCGCGGTGCTGATTGGCAAACAAAACATGGACGAATTCGGCATGGGTTCGTCCTGCGAAAACTCCGCCTTCTTTGCTACACGCAACCCATGGAATCTGGAGCGAGTGCCAGGCGGTTCGAGCGGCGGATCGGCTGCCGCCGTCGCGGCCCGTCAGGGCCTCTTCGCTCTCGGCGAGGATACCGGCGGTTCCATTCGCATGCCAGCCGGCTTCTGCAACGTAGTCGGGTTGAAACCCACCTACGGGCGCGTCTCACGCTATGGCCTGATTGCGCTGGCCTCCTCGTTCGACTGCATTGGCCCAATGGCGCGCACGGTGACCGATTGCGCCGCCGTGTTGCAGGTCATTGCCGGTCACGATCCAAGAGACAGCACGACCTGGAACGAACCCGTTCCCGATTACACCGCCGCCCTGAAGCAACCCGTCCGTGGCCTGCGGTTGGGCATACCGAAAGAATACTTTGTCGCCGGCATGGAAGCGGGTGTGGAAAAAGCCCTGCAGGAGGCCATGCGCACGCTGGAGAAACTGGGCCTGACCTTGCATGAGGTCTCCCTGCCCCATACGAAGTACGCCCTGCCGGTGTATTATCTCATCCTGTTTGCAGAAGCCAGCGCCAATCTGGCGCGCTTCGATGGCGTCCGTTTCGGCTACGCCGCCCCACAGGCCAGCGATGTCATTGACCTGTATCTGCGTACCCGCCGCGATGGCTTCGGCAAAGAAGTCAAACGGCGCATCATGCTGGGCGCTTATACCCTCTCTGCCGGTTATTACGATGCCTACTATCTCAAAGCGCAGCGCGTGCGTACCCTCCTCCGCCAGGACTTCGAAAAAGCCTTCGCCCAATGCGACGCTCTCCTCGCTCCCGTATGCCCCACAACCGCTTTCCGCCTGGGCGAAAAAACCGGCGATCCCCTGTCTATGTACCTGTCGGATATTTACGTCGTGGCAACCAATCCAGCCGGCGTGCCGGCGCTCAGCCTGCCCTGTGGCTTCTCCGCCGACATGCCGGTCGGGATGCAACTCATTGGCAGGCATTGGAGCGAAGCCGTATTGTTGCAAATCGGTCATGCTTACCAGCAGGAGACCGACTGGCATTTGCGCCAGCCGCCGCTGGACTGAATTGTTTGAGGTGGTGAGAGAATGAGCCAGATGCAATATGAGGCTGTGATCGGCCTGGAAATTCATGCAGAGTTGATCACCCGCTCGAAGATGTTCTGTGCCTGCTCGGCAGATTATGCCAGCGCGCCGGAGCCAAACACGCTGATTTGCCCGGTCTGTACCGGCTTGCCAGGTTCCATGCCGGTAGTCAACCGTCGCGCCGTCGAGCAGGCCATTATGGTCGGTCTGGCGCTTCACTGTCAGATCAACCCCATGAATGTCTTTGCGCGCAAGAACTACTATTATCCCGACCTTCCCAAAGGGTATCAGATTTCTCAGTACGATTTGCCGATTGCTGTGAATGGCTGGCTGGACGTGAGCGTGGACGAAACTCCAGTGCGCGTTCGCGTACGTCGCGCCCATTTGGAAGAGGACACTGCCAAACTTTTCCATCAAGGTCAGGCCGCGCTGGTGGACTTCAACCGCGCTGGCATACCGCTCCTGGAGATCGTCTCAGAACCAGACATGCACTCCGTGGAAGCAGTGCTGGCCTACGCGACCCAGATACGCGCCATCCTGCGCTACCTGGGGGTAAACTCCGGGGATATGGAAAAAGGCGTGTTGCGCTTTGAAGCCAACGTTTCGGTGCGGCCGGTCGGCAGCCAGGAACTGCGCACGCGTACGGAGATCAAGAACCTGAACAGTTTTCGCGCCCTGACGCGCGCAGTTGCCTACGAAATTCAGCGTCAGACGGCGATTTACGAGGCTGGCGGCGAGGTCGTACAAGAGACGCTCGGTTGGGACGATGTGCGCGGCATCACCCTCTCTCAACGCGGCAAGGAGGAAGCGCACGATTACCGTTACTTCCCTGAACCAGACCTGCCGCCGCTGGAGATTGACCCGGCTTGGATCGAAAGCCTGCGCGCGCAATTGCCCGAACTACCTGAGGCGCGTGGTGAACGTTTCCTGCGCGAGTACGGCCTGAAACGACAGGATGCCCGCCTGTTGACCAGCGAGAAGGCATTGGCCGATTACTTCGAGGCAGTCGTGCGCTGCGCCAAAAGCAAACCGCACGAAGTCAGCAACTGGATCACCGGCGAATTCTTGCGTTGCGTCAATGATTTCAACGCCTCGATAGACGCAATCTCGTTGCCCCCGCAGCATCTTGCCCGGTTAATCGACATGGTCAGCGAGGGAACGCTCAACGCCAGTAGCGCCAAACTGGTCCTGCGAGAGATTTTCCAGAGCGGCCAATCTCCCCAGGCCATCGTAGAACAGCGCAATCTGGCGCAAATCTCCGATGAAGGCTATCTGACGGGGATCATCGCCCAGGTGCTGGACGAAAACCCCGATGCCGTGGCCTCCTATCTGGCCGGCAAGGAAACGGTGCTTCAGTGGCTGATGGGGCAAATTGCCCGTCAGACGCGCGGCAAGGCCAATCCTCAGATTGCGCGCCATCTGTTACTGGAAATGTTGAAGAAGAGACAGGGAGAGGGAAAAGAGGATTGAGAGGCGCCAGGCTCTATTCCAGATATGGTAGGCGCTCACATTCAGGCGCGCAGCAAATGCTCCAGTTCCTCCAGTGAAACACGCGCGGTGAAATCCAGACTCAGCGGAGTAACGGCCACCAGACGTTCCACGCGCAGCACATAGACATCGCTATCCGGCTCGCAGTCCAGATTGGGCCGGGTGCAATAGTCGAGAGGGGCTGCTTCAGCCCAGGAGGTTCGCCGCGGTGGCAGGGGTTCGTAATATCGCTGGCGCGAGAGGCGCGTGATCCGCCAGGCTGTTTGCGGTGTTGCAGAAGCCGGCACATCTACTTTGAGCAAATCCACGCCTGCCGGCAGACGGTTCGCCAAAAGCCAACGCGCAAAAAGGGCGGTGAAGTGCGCGGCCGTTGTGAAATCTACCGTGCGCGAATGAGTGCGATGATTCTCCTGCGCGGTCTCCAGCGAAACCGCCAGGGCGGCAATGCCGCTGGCCGCCGCCTCCAGGGCAGCACCGATGGTACCGGAAGAGGTGATGCTGGTGCCGACATTCTCGCCGTAGTTAATCCCTGCCACCACCAGATGGGGCGGCTGCGGCATGATTTCCAGCATACCATGCAAGACAGCCTGAGCCGGCGTACCGCCGATGGCGTAAACCGTCCAGGCCTCGCCGTTCACCGCCACCGTTCGCGGCTCAATGCGACCATCGGAGGCGGCCGGCAGACTGCGCCCCGCCCCCGACGACTGCTCGCGCGGCGCGACGACGTATACCTGTCCCAGCCCCGCCAGCGCGACCGCCGCGGCCCACAAGCCGGGAGAGTCTATGCCATCATCGTTGGTTAGCAAGATACGATACATGCCGGCAACCTGCCCGATAAAAACAACGAAGCGGTTTATCCGCTTCGTTATCTCCATGGCGCCCCTTGCGTGATTCGAACACGCGGCCTTTTGGTCCGCAACCAAACGCTCTAATCCACTGAGCTAAAGGGGCGTTTACGTTCAAATGCGATAGCGATTTTAATCCAGAATTGGGCGAAGGTCAAGAGCCCCGCGTTGTATCGTGTCCATGCAAAAGTTGTAGTACGGTAACACTCAGCCATGTCATTGCGAGCCGTTTTTTGGCGAAGCAATCTCCCCTTTATCAGGCGAAATGGACCGCTTGGGGATTGTTTCGTCGCCAAGAACGCTCCTCGCCATGACATCATCGCCACAGAGCCTATGAATGTCAAAGCCGCGCGCACCGGTTGTCAGGACAGGGAAGGTGAAATACAATACTCCTGTGCCCCGTTTTCCCAGGAGAAAAAAGCGATGACCGCGCGATCACCAGACTATGGAACCGACCAGCAAGGCGCGAATTTCGTTCATCCCCGTTATGATTCCGCAGGGTTTGCCAGCCTGCCTGCGTACCTGACCGATTTGCTGACCGGCGACCGTGATGCAGTGGTTGCTTTCCTGCTCATTGACGGCTTTGGCTGGCGGTTCTTCGAGCAATTTCAGGAGGAGCCTTTCCTGCAGCGCATTATCCGACAGGGTCAGGTGCGCCGCCTGTCGGCCCAGTTCCCCTCCACGACAGCCGCCCACATGACCACGTTACATACCGGTCAGCCTGTGGGCGAACATGGGATTCTGGAGTGGAATTACTATGAACCGACGCTGGACGCGGTCATCACGCCGCTGTTGTTCTCTTACGCCGGCACCAGTGAGCGAGAAACGTTAAAATCCAGCGGCGTTCGGCCAGCCTCGCTCTTTCCAGACGAGACCATCTACCGCGACTGGAAAAAAGCCGGCGTTGTCACCACTGTCTTCCAGCATCGCGCCTACACGCCATCCTCTTATTCAAAAACCCTTCTGCGTGGGGCAACGGTGCACAGTTATAAGACCATTGCCGAAGCGCTGATCAACCTGTCTCGGGCGATCGAGGAAGCCCAGCCACCCGCCTGTTTTGTGCTTTACTATGATCAGATCGACTCGGTCAGCCATGAATATGGCCCGACTGCCCCTCAAACCCAGGCCGAAATCCGGCATTTCTTGCTGGCGCTGGAACATATCTTCACCCCCTCCCTGCGCCCATCACGACGGACTCGCTTCCTGCTCACTGCCGACCACGGTCAGGCCGAAACGGACCCGGCCACCACGCTTTACCTCAATCGTGAGGCGCGTTTTTCCGGCCTGGAGCGCTTTCTGCGCACCGATGGCCAGGGACGCCCGCTGGTGCCAGGTGGCTCGCCGCGTGACTTTTTCCTCTATATCCGCGAGGGGATGGTGGATGAGGCGCAGGCATTTCTGGCCAGACGTCTGGAAGGGAAAGCCGAAGTCCGGCGTGTGGACGATCTGGCGCGCGCGGGTTACTTCGGGCCACGTCTGTCTTCCCGCTTTCGCGCTCGCGCCGGTGATCTGGTCATCCTGCCCTATCGCGGCGAATCGGTGTGGTGGTATGAGAAGGATCGCTTTGAACAAAAATACTATGGTCACCACGGCGGCCTGACCCCGCAGGAAATGGACATCCCCCTTCTCTGCTGGGAAATGGAAAAATAAGAAAGTACGTGGTAACTACTCAGCCATATGTCATTGCGAGCCGCCGCAGGCGGCGAAGCAATCCCCTTGCTTGCCGGGAGATTGCTTCGCTACGCTCGTAATGACAAGAGGCAGAGGGTTCTCCATTAGCCATGGTAGGTAGTTACGCCATGTCATTGTGAGCCGTTTTTCGGCGAAGCAATCTCCCATTTTTTATCAGGCTAAATTGACTCGCCTGAAGATTGCTTCGTCGCAACGGACGCTCCTCGCCATGACATACACAACAGCCTTGATACAGAGCGGAATAGTTGCGAGTTTTCTTTATATTGCCGACAGCGCGTTTGTCTTCGGCGCTCTGGCTATTGACTCGTTTCGCCTACTTCCCAGCGGACAAAGCGGCGAATCACAATGTTTTCGCCCAGGCTGGCAATGTTCTGGTGCAACAGCTGCTGGACGGTCATATTCTCATCGCGCACATAGGGTTGACGTAGCAAAACAACCTCGTCTTTGTACTTTTCCAGCCGCCCCTGCGCAATTTTCTCCCAGATGGCCTCTGGTTTGCCCTCCTCACGGGCACGCGCCTTGCCGATTTCCATTTCCCTGGCAATGACCTCTTCCGGAATGTCTTCCTCGCGCACGTAAAGCGGCGCTGCCGCCGCGATTTGCAGGGCAATTTCGTGCGCAAAGGTGCGGAATTGCTCCGAGCGAGCGACAAAGTCCGTTTCGCAGTTGACCTCCACCATCACGCCCACGCGTCCGTGGCCGTGCGAGTACAGTTCCAGCACGCCATTGGAAGCCTGACGATCGGCGCGCTTGGCCGCCGTCGCCATGCCCTTTTCGCGCAGCCATTCGATGGCTTTTTGAAAGTCGCCGTTCGTTTCGAGCAGCGCTTTGCGACAGTCCAACACGCCCGCATTGGTCTGGGCGCGCAGTTCCTTGATCATCTCCGTAGTAATTTCCATCGTTCACCTCATCGTGAGTTTCGGGATAGAGGGAGTAGCCTGTGTCTTGAGCCGCCGGGCGTGACTGTGCCCGGTTACGCCTCTGCAGCGCGCTTACTCTTCGGCTTCAGCATCTTCTTCCTCGTCTTCTTCCTCTACTGCCTCTTCTTCTTTGCGAGGGGTTGGGGCCAGTTTGGCCAGCGTGGCCTCGCCCAGCAGTTCCTCATCTTCCAGTTCTTCCTCGATCTCGAGCGCTGGAGCCGCACGCTTGACCGCCACGGCTTCTGCCGTCGGCGCCTTGGCTTCCACTTCTCCTTCTTCCTTGCGCAGCGCCTTGCCTTCCAGCACGGCATCCGCAATTTTCGAGACCAGTAACTTGATGGCGCGAATGGCGTCGTCGTTCGAGGGGATGACGTAGTCCACGCCAGAGGGATCGCAGTTGGTATCTACCAGAGCGATGACCGGAATGCCCAGCAGGTTGGCCTCATGTACTGCCGCATCCTCGCGCCCCACATCGACCACGAAAAGTAAGTCTGGCAGGCGGGTCATCTGTCGAATGCCTTCCAGGCGAATGTGGAGACGCTCCAGTTCGCGCTGCAGGAGTAACCCTTCCTTCTTGGTAAGGCGGTTGACCTCGCCGGTGGCAAACATCTTCTCCAGTCGCTCCATTTGCTGGATGCGATTGTAGAAGGTAACCCAGTTCGTCAACATGCCGCCCAGCCAGCGCTCGGTGACGTAAGGCATGCCGCACCGCATGGCCTCGTCACGCACGGTGTCCTGTGCCTGACGCTTGGTGCCCACGAACAGCACAATGCCACCGTTGGCCACCGTATCCCGGACAAGGTTGTATGCCGTGTTCAGCGCTTTAACGGTTTGCTGCAAATCGATGATATGTACCCCGTTGCGCTCGGTGAAAATGTACGGCTTCATCGCCGGGTGCCACTTGTTGGTGCGATGACCGAAATGCACGCCACTTTCCAGCAGCGCCTTCATGGAAACAATTGCCATACGAACTCCTTTCGTTTTCGCCCTCCAGCCTGGCGGACCAGACCGCAGGCGGGGCGAGGTGGGTTTAGCGGGCTTCCTTTTCCCGCTCAGGGACGCTTCATGCCCGTCCCAGGCAAGATAGGCTCCCACAGGAGCGCGCCAAGTATACCATAAAAATCTGCCGTAGCAGGGAAGAGATGGCTGGTATAATTTCCTTTTGCCTCGGCCAGGCGAAAAATAAAACATTTGTGCTATAATTGGCGAAGAGGAGCCTATGGCGGCTGTGATTCGGGTGGTTGGCGCCCGAGAACATAATCTCAAGAATATCACCGTCGAGATTCCACGCGAGAAACTGGTGGTGATTACCGGCCTTTCCGGTTCAGGGAAATCCTCGCTGGCGTTTGATACGATTTTCGCCGAGGGGCAGCGACGGTATGTGGAATCCCTTTCGGCCTATGCCCGCCAGTTCCTGGGACAGATGCAAAAGCCGGATGTGGATTACATTGAGGGTCTTTCGCCGGCGGTTTCCATTGACCAGAAGGGCGTTTCCCATAACCCGCGTTCGACCGTCGGCACCGTGACCGAGATTTATGATTACCTGCGCCTGCTGTTCGCGCGCGTCGGTATTCCGCACTGCCCGGTTTGCGGGCGCGAGGTGGTGAAACAATCAGCGCAGGAGATCGTGGACGCCATCGAGGCCCTGCCGGAGGGCACGCGTATTCTCGTTCTGGCGCCGGTGGTGCGTGGGCGCAAGGGCACGTATCAGGCCGTTTTCGAAGAGATTCGCAAGGCCGGCTTCGTCCGCGCTCGCGTGGATGGCGTGGTGTATTCTCTCGACGATGAAATCAGCCTGGACCGCTACAAGTTGCACACCATTGAAGCCGTAGTAGATCGCCTGGTCATTCGTCATGAGGGCAATGAGGAAGAACGCCAGTCGGCGCGCACGCGCCTGACCGATTCGGTCGAAACGGCCTTGAAGTTTGGCGACGGCTATCTCACGGTGGCGTGCCTCGGGGGCCAGGCAGGGAGCGCCGCTGAAAGTCAGACGGCTTCTTCCGAGAGCGCCGCCCCGCGCTCCGCGCCCTCGGACACAACCGATTTGCACTTTTCCGAACACCTTGCCTGTCCGCAGCACGGCATCAGCCTTCCCGAAATTGAGCCGCGCACCTTCTCGTTCAATACGCCGCACGGCGCCTGCCCGGATTGTCAGGGGCTGGGAAGCCGTCTGGAAATTGACCCGAATCGGGTGGTGGACCCGGAAAAATCGCTCGCCGAGGGGGCGCTGGTGGCTATGGAGTGGAATAACCTGCGGGAGGATAGCGGCTATTACTGGCAATTGCTGGAAGCCGTGGCGCAGCATTTCCACATTGACATGGACAAGCCGTTCCGTGAACTGCCGCCCGAAAAACAGCGCCTCATCCTCTATGGCACGCAAGGCGAATATGTGCGCGTCCATTACCAGAATCGCGATGGCCGCCAGGCTACGTTTGAGACCCAGTTCGAAGGGGTGATCGGGAATCTGGAGCGTCGCTATCGTGAAACGACCTCCGAGTACATTCGCGAGAAAATCTCCGAATACATGAGCGACCGTCCGTGTCCGACCTGTCAGGGGAAACGCCTGCGTCCGGAAGCCCTGGCAGTGACGGTGGACGGCGTGAACATTATGGAGGTGACCGAGTGGCCGGTGCGACGCGTGCTGGATTGGGTGAAGCATCTGGCCGGCCCGCAGAGTCCGCTCACCGCGCGTCAACAGGCGGTGGCTGAGCGCATCCTGAAGGAAATCACGTCGCGGTTGGGTTTTCTGGTCAATGTTGGCCTGGACTACCTGACCCTCAGCCGCTCCTCGGCCTCTCTCTCCGGGGGAGAGGCGCAACGTATTCGTCTGGCGACGCAGGTCGGTTCGGGGCTGGTTGGCGTGCTTTACGTCCTGGATGAGCCGTCCATCGGTCTGCACGCGCGCGATAACGCTCGCCTGCTCCATACCTTGAAAGGGTTACGCGATCTGGGGAATACGGTGCTGGTGGTGGAACATGATGCGGAGACCATTCGCTCCGCCGACTGGGTCATTGACCTGGGGCCAGGCGCCGGTGAGCATGGCGGACAGGTCATCGTTGCCGGGCGTGTGGATGAGGTCATTGCTCACCCTGATTCTTTGACCGGCGCTTATCTTTCGGGCCGGCGACAGATTCCGTTGCCTGCCACACGCCGCGCCGGTAACGGCAAGCACCTGACCATTGTCGGGGCGCGGGCGAACAACCTCAAAAACCTGACGGTCAACATCCCGCTGGGGAAACTGGTTTGCATCACCGGCGTCAGCGGTTCCGGCAAATCCTCGCTGATGATTGATGTGCTCTATAATGCCCTGGCCGCCCGTTTGCATGGCGCCCATACCCGTCCCGGCGAGCATGATCGCATTGAAGGGATTCAATATCTCGACAAGGTGATCAACATTGACCAATCGCCCATTGGCCGCACGCCGCGCTCCAATCCGGCCACCTATACCGGCCTGTTCGATGAAGTGCGTAAACTGTTTGCCGAATTGCCGGAAAGCAAAGTGCGCGGCTATAAGCCCGGTCGCTTTTCGTTCAACGTCCACGGCGGACGGTGCGAGGCCTGTCAGGGTCAGGGAGAATTGCGTATCGAAATGCAGTTCCTGCCCGATGTCTTTGTGCCCTGCGATGTCTGTCATGGGAAACGTTTCAACCGCGAGACTCTTCAGGTGCGCTTCAAGGGCCACAATATTGCCGATGTGCTGGATATGACGGTTGAGCAGGCGCTCAGCGAATTTTCCGCCTTCCCGCAAATGGTGAGCAAACTGCGCTTGCTACAGGAGGTCGGTTTGGGGTATATTAAGATTGGACAGCCGGCCACCACCCTTTCCGGCGGCGAGGCGCAGCGCGTGAAACTCTCGAAGGAACTGGCGCGGCGCGCTACAGGGCGCACGCTTTATGTCCTCGATGAACCCTCGGTTGGTTTACACGCGGCTGATGTACATAAGTTGATTGAGGTGCTGCAACGCCTGGTGGACGCCGGCAACACCGTGTTGATCATTGAGCATCATCTGGACATTATCAAGGTCGCGGACTGGATCATTGATTTAGGCCCGGAAGGAGGGGAGCAGGGGGGCGAACTGATCGCCGAAGGTACGCCGGAAGACATCATGGCCAGCCCGCGCTCCTATACTGGCCAGGCGCTGCGGGCCTACCTTGGGCTTTGAAAGGCCGTGATCAGGGCGTGGAACTGTGGCCGGCTGTGTGTCGTCTAAAGTACGTCATCTGATTTAGCCGTTCTGGTTCAGGAGGAGTAGCCTGTGAAGAAGACTTTTCCCATCGTTTTGATTGCACTGGTGGTATGGCTGGCCGCCTGCGCGCCGAAGGCGGTCGCGCCATTGCCGGAGCGCGAGCCTCTGGCCGCGGACGGAGTGCAGGAGTATGGCGGCGCGCCGCTGGCTACGGCGGCCTCGCCCGGCTCCGCCGGCGTTCAGGAGGCCCCGGCCGGCCTCTCGGTACTGGAAAGGCGGATGGTCATCAAAAACGCCGATTTGCAACTGGTAGTGACCGAGGTACAGGGAAAAATGAACGCCATTGCCCAACTGGCCGAGCGCGAGGGCGGTTTCGTCCTCTCGACCAGGTTGTATCAGGCGTCTGCTACCACTGGCGCGACCGTGCCGGAAGCGAGCATCTCTATCCGCGTGCCGTCAGACCGCTTTGATACGCTCGTCGCGGAAATCGAGGACGGCGCGGTGGAAGTGTTGCAAGACGACCGCTCGGGCCAGGATGTCACGGCTCAGTATGTGGATTTGCAGGCGCGCCTCAAAGCACGTCAGGCGGCGGCGGCGCGGCTTGAGCAACTGCTGCAACAGGCCTCCGATACGGAATCCGTGCTGGACATCTTCCGGGAACTGGAATCGGTCAACGCTGAAATCGAGTCGCTCAAAGGCCAGATTCAGTACTATGAGGAGGCCTCGAACTACTCACTGATCAACGTCACGCTAATCGCCGAGGAGAAAGTCCAGCCCATCCAGGTTGGTCGCTGGCAACCGAAGGGCACGGTCAACAAAGCCATTCAATCGCTGATCAAATTTCTCCGGGGCTTTGTGGATTTCCTCATCTGGTTTGTGCTGTTCGTTCTGCCGGTGTCGCTGCTCATCTTTGGACCGCCGGCCTTGATCATCTGGGCCATCGTCCGCGCTGCGCGCCGGGAGAAGGCCCGAACGCCGCCAAAAGCAGGCGGGTAAAGGAAAACCACCTCGCCGCGAGGCTCGAATACGCGCGGCAGAGCGGAAGGGGCCTGTCAGAAAAAGCCCGCCGGTCTCCCCCGGCGGGCTTTTGATTGCGCCGTGATGATGATTGCTGAACGAACAGTCGCCCGGCGCCGGCGTGTGAGCAGGGGCGATGTTCGGGACGTTGTGCGCCTGAGACGGTCTTCTCCCGCAACTTCCAGGCCTGGGTGGTGTTTCTTGCTACGGGTAAGCGACTTTGTGAATTTCGCAACGAAGAAGAGGCCTATGGAGCTCCTACCATTTGAAACATTGCGTGCTAGTGCTCAACGGGATGGCGACGAAGAACGCATCGCCGCCCAGCATGCGAAAGGGAAAAAGACGGCCCGTGAGCGGCTGGAACTGTTGCTGGATCCGGGCACCTTTCAGGAAATTGGCCTGTTTGTAACCCATCGCGCCACGGGGCTGGGCATGGAAAAGGCGCGTCCCTGGGGGGATGGGGTCGTGACCGGTTGGGGCAAGATTGATGGCCGTCCGGTCTATGTCTTTGCCCAGAATTTCACGGTCATGGGCGGTTCGGTCGGTGAGGCGCATGCGCGCAAGATTGCTCACCTGCTCGATCTGGCTTACCAGAACGGCGCGCCGGTCATCGGTTTAAACGATTCGGGCGGTGCGCGCATTCAGGAGGGGGTGGATTCGCTGGCCGGCTACGGGGAAATCTTCCTGCGTAACGTGCGCGCCAGCGGCGTCATTCCCCAACTCACCGTGATTCTTGGCCCGTGCGCCGGCGGAGCGGTTTATTCCCCCGCCATCTGTGATTTTATCTTCATGGTCGAGAAAACGGCGCACATGTTCATTACCGGGCCGGATGTCGTGCGCGCGGTGATGCATCAGGAGGTCACGCCGGAAGAACTGGGCGGGGCGGCGGTGCATCGCGCGCGCAGCGGTGTGGCGCACTTCACCGCGCCGGATGAGGAGACTGCGCTGGCTCAGGTACGCTGGTTACTCTCTTTTCTGCCGCCGAACAACCTCACGCCGCCGCCCTGCCGTCCCTGTCGCGACGATCCGGCGCGCCTGATTCCCGAACTGGAAGGTCTGGTGCCGGAAGACCCGCAAATGCCCTACGATGTGCACAAGATCATTGAGGCGGTCGT
Organism: Anaerolineales bacterium; assembly: GCA_034436275.1. Classification (GTDB taxonomy): domain Bacteria; phylum Chloroflexota; class Anaerolineae; order Anaerolineales; family Villigracilaceae; genus DAOTVX01. Next base: position 21,780 of record DAOTVX010000123.1, read on the forward strand.
GGACGAGGGCGAATTCCTGGAGGTGCAGCCGGAGTTCGCTCCCAATCTGGTGGTTGGTTTTGCGCGCTTAAACGGTCATCCGGTGGGCGTGGTGGCGAATCAGGCGGATCACCTGGCCGGCGTGCTGGATATTGATTCTTCCGACAAAGGCGCGCGCTTTATCCGCTTTTGCGATGCCTTTCACATCCCGCTGGTGACCTTCGTGGATACCCCCGGCTTCCTGCCCGGACTGGAGCAGGAGCACGGCGGCGTCATCCGGCACGGGGCGAAGATGATTTACGCCTACGCCGAGGCGACTGTGCCCAAGGTCGCGGTCATCCTGCGCAAAGCGTATGGCGGGGCGTATATTGTCATGTCTTCCAAACATTTGCAGGGTGATATTAACTTCGCCTGGCCGCGCGCCGAGATTGCCGTGATGGGGCCGGAGGGGGCGGTCAACATCATCTTTCGGAAAGAACTCGAGGCGGCGGAGGACCGCGCTGCCCGTCAGGCTGAACTGACGCGTCAGTATCGTCAGGAATTCGCCAATCCCTACGTGGCGGCCTCGCGTGGCTATCTGGACGATGTCATTGCGCCGGCCGAGACTCGCCTCCGCCTGATTCAGGCGTTGGAGATTTTGCGCGAGAAACGTCAGCCGGCGCCGCCTCGCAAACATGGGAACATTCCGCTATGATGAAGGTACTGGTTGCCAATCGTGGTGAGATTGCAGTGCGCATCCTGCGCGCCTGTCGGGAGATGGGGCTGCCCAGCGTGGCTGTTTATACCGACGTGGATTGCAAAGCCCTGCATGTACGCTGCGCCGATGAGGCGGTAGCCATCGGCCCGCGTCAGGCCTATCTGGACATCGAGGCGATTCTCTCTGCCGCGCGCCGGACTGGCGCGACAGCCATCCATCCGGGCTACGGGTTCCTGGCCGAAAACGCCGACTTCGCGCGCGCGGTGGAAGAAGCCGGGCTGATTTTCCTCGGGCCGCGTCCGGAGACCATTGCCCTGACCGGCGACAAACTTGCCTCGCGCCGCGCCGCGCGCGAGGCTGGCCTGCCCATTCTCCCCGGCACGGAAGATCCACTGCCGGCAGAACTCTCTCTCTACGATGACCTGCTGGCTTCGGTTACCTTCCCGGTGCTGGTCAAGGCCACAGCCGGCGGCGGTGGACGTGGCATTCGTCTGGCCACCTGCGCTGAGGAATTGCCGGAAATGGTCGCGGCGGCGCGCGCCGAGGCCCTGGCCGCCTTCGGCGATGATACCGTCTATCTCGAGTCGCTGGTGCCTCAGGCGCGGCATATCGAAGTGCAGATTCTGGGCGATGGACAGGGAAACATCCTTTGCCTGGGGGAGCGCGAATGTTCGATTCAACGCCGACGCCAGAAGTTGATTGAGGAGGCCCCGGCGCCGGGCCTGAGCAGTGCCCAACGGGCGCAGTTGTATGAGATGGCTTATCGCCTGGGGCACGCGCTGCAATATCGTGGCCTGGGAACGGTAGAATTCCTGCTGGATGCCAATCAACGCTTCTACTTCATTGAGATTAACCCGCGCGTGCAGGTCGAGCATCCGGTGACCGAGATGGTGACTGGCCTGGACCTGATTCGTCAGCAATTGCGGCTGGCCCTGGGCGAGCCGTTGACCCTGTGCCAGGAGGAGGTGACGTTGCGCGGCGCGGCGATTGAAGCGCGCATTCTGGCGGAAGATGCCAGCCAGGGCTTCCTGCCGGCTACCGGCGAAATCACCTACCTCAAAGAGCCGGGCGGTCCAGGAGTGCGCGTGGACAGCGCCCTGTATCAGGGGCTGGTGGTCAGCGCCGATTACGATTCGCTTCTGGCCAAACTCATCGTCTGGGCCGAGGACCGGCCGGCGGCTATTGCGCGTTTGCGTCGCGCCCTGGGTGAATTTCAAATCGGCGGCGTGCCGACCGACATCGAATTTCTCACGCAGATTATCGCCAGTCAACCGTTTATCAGCGGCAATGTTCACACTACCTATCTGGAAAACTTCCAGCCACAGCCAGCGCGCCCGCACCCCGACCTGTTGCGGGAAATTGCGCTGGCGGCAGCGTTATATGCCCACAAAGACTCTGGCGGCGATGGGCATGCGGCAGCACCGGCCAGTTACTGGCAGATGATCGCCTGGCGCGAGCAGTTACGCGCCGGCGGTTAAGATGCTGGACGCTGAAGGAAAGGAGCGGAAGATGACCGTCTATTGCGTTTCCATTGATGGGCAGGAGTTCAAAGTGCACCTGAACGGCGAAAGCGGTATGGTGGATGGCCAGCCAGTGCAGCTGCGGTTGACCTCGCTCAATGAGGCAGGATTACATTTGCTGCAGCGCGGCCAGCAGGCCCTGGAACTGCATTTCTGCCCGCGCGAGGGCAATGTTTACGATGTCAGAGTGGGGGGGTGTTACCTGCAGGCGCGGGTGGAGACGCTGGCGAAGCGGCTGCAACGAAAGCAGGAAGGTCATGCCGAAGGGGTGTTGACCGCGCCGATGCCCGGCCTGATCGTGGAGGTGCGCGTGCGCCCCGGCGACCTGGTCCAGACGGGCCAGACGCTGGTGGTGCTCGAATCGATGAAAATGCAGATGCAATTGCGCGCGGCTCTGGATGGCCAGGTGGAGGCCGTGGCCGTCGCGCCGCGTCAACAGGTGGAGAAAGGGGCGGTTTTGGTGCGGGTGCGGCCACCGGTCGCAACCATCCAGTGATGGCCGTGTTAAACCTTTGCGCAGGGATCGCAGATCGCCAAAGGAGTGTGAGTGTCGTATGAACGCGAAGTATGTTGCCATCGTGGGCCTGGGCGCGATTTTGCCCGATTCGCCGGATGTCAGCACGTTCTGGCAAAATGTGCAGCGCAAGTTTTATGCGATTCGCGAGGTGCCGCCCGATCGCTGGCGGGCGGATTTGTTTTACGATCCCGACCCGAACGCGCCGGATAAGACGTATTCCAAGATCGGCGCCTGGGTGCGCGCCTACGAGTTTGAACCGTTGAAGTGGGGCATCCCGATCCCGCCGCGCACGCTGGAGCAGATGGATGAGGCGCAAAAATGGGCGATTGCCGCCAGCCGGCAGGCGCTGCTGGATTACGGTTATCCTGAACGGCGCGCGCTCGACCCGGAGCGGGTAGGGGTTATTTTTGGCAATGCTCTGGGCGGCGAATATCATTATCGCTCTACCATGCGCATTTACCTGCCTGCCTATCTAGATTCCCTGCAATCGCTGCCGGCCTTCCGTAACTTACCTGCCGAAGTGCAACGGGAGTTGCTGGAAGGAATGCAGGAGCGGATTTGGGCGGCGATTCCGCCGGTGACGGAAGATACCATGCCTGGCGAACTGGCGAACATCCTTGCCGGTCGCGTGGCCAACGTCTTCAATTTTGGCGGGCCCAGTTTTGTAACCGATGCGGCCTGCGCCTCTTCCATGGCGGCGTTACAGGCGGCGGTGGAGGCGCTCTACTCGTATCAGTGCGATGCCGTGCTCGCTGGTGGCGTGGACCGCAATATGGGCGTGGAAGGCTTTGTCAAGTTCAGCAAAATCGGCGCGCTCAGCCCGGACGGCTCCCGGCCTTATGCGGAAGGCGCGAATGGTTTCGTCATGGGCGAGGGCGCGGCGGTATTCTTGCTCAAACGTCTGGCGGATGCAGAGCGGGATGGCGATCGCATTTACGCCGTCATCCGCGCCATCGGCGCCAGCAGCGACGGCAAGGGCAAAGGCATTACGGCGCCCAATCAGGCCGGTCAGGAGCGCGCCATTCGTCGCGCCTGGGAGGCGGCCAATGTTTCGCCGGCCACGGTTGGGCTGATTGAGGGTCATGGCACGTCGACGCGCGTTGGCGATGTGGTCGAAGTGGCCGCGTTGCATTCGATTTTCGGTCAATTTGGTCTGAAACCGGGCACGATTGCGCTGGGTTCGGTCAAGTCGAACATTGGTCACCTTAAGTCGGCGGCCGGCGCGGCGAGTGTGCTCAAAGTGGCGCTGGCGCTTTACCACAAGGTCTTGCCGCCTTCCGTCAATTTCACCCGTCCCAATCCCCAGATTGACTTTGCCCATATTCCTTTTTATGTGAATTGCGAGAATCAACCCTGGGAAGTGCAGGATGGCGAAGTGCGGCGCGCCGGCGTCAGTGCCTTCGGCTTTGGCGGTACGAACTTCCACATGGTGATGGAAGAGCACATTCCCGGTCTGCTGACAGGCGAGCGAAAAATCTTCCCCGGCGCAGAGGTGCGGCAGGCGACGGCTGTGCCGGCTGCGGCTCCGGCGACGGCGCCGGTCGCCGCGGCGAGCGTGACGGTGACTCCGTCGGCATCCCGGCGCGGTCGTCTCTTCCTGGCAGCGGATAGCGTTGAGGCGTTGCGTGAGCAGTTACAGCAGGCGCTGGCTCAGGCGCGGCAGGGCATCCTTCCGCCGACCGCATCGCCGACTCTGACGGATTTGCGCAAGGCGGAGCGCCTGGCAATTGAGTATGGCGATGCGGAGGAATTGCTAAAGCGTGGTCAGCGGGCCTTGCAGGCGTTCGATTCTGGCCTTCCCAATGGCTGGCAGGCATTGACCGCTCAGGGTATCTATCGCGGTCATGGCCCGGCCGGCAAACTGGCCTTCCTTTTCCCCGGTCAGGGTTCGCAGTACGCGAACATGTTGCGCGAGTTGCGCCAGATCGAGCCTGTGGTCGCCGAGACCTTCCGCGAGGCCGACGCGGTGATGACGCCAATCATCGGGCGTCCTCTGTCGGAATGCATCTTTACCGCCAGAGATGACGAGGCCAGTATTGCGGCTGCCGAGCGCACGCTCAAAGATACGGCCATCACCCAGCCGGCAGTGCTGACGGCGAACGTGGCGCTGTTGCGCCTGCTGGCGCAGCACGGTTACGCGCCGGATATGGTCGCCGGTCACTCGCTGGGCGAGTACGGCGCGCTGGTGGCAGCCGGCGTCTTGACCTTCGCGGAGGCCCTGGAGGTCGTCTCGGCGCGCGGGCGCGAAATGACGCGCGTCTCGCTGGCCGACAACGGGTGTATGGCTGCCATCTCGGCGCCGATTGAAGAGGTGGAACGCATCCTGAACAATATTCCGGGGTATGTCATCATTGCCAACCTGAACAGCCCGTTGCAGTCGGTTATTGCGGGCGAGACGCGCGCTGTGGAAGCGGCCATTGAGGCTTTCCTGGCGGAGGGCTATCAGGCGGTCAAGATTCCAGTTTCCCATGCTTTCCACAGTCGCATTGTTTCCCCGGCCAGCATCCCCTTGCGGCAGATCATTGCTCGCATGAATGTTCAGCCGCCGCGCATTCCGATCATCGCCAATGTGACCGGCGAACCTTATCCTGCCGAGCGCGAGCAGATTCTGGACATGTTGGCCCTGCAACTGGCCTCGCCGGTGCAGTTTATCAAGTCGGTTGAAACGATGTATGCGCTGGGGGCGCGCGTCTTCGTAGAGGTGGGTCCCAAGCGGGTGCTGACCTCGCTGGTCAACGATATTCTCAAGGGCAAGGAGGAGGTGAGCGTGCTGGCTACGAATCATCCTCGCAAGGGCAGCCTCGTCTCGTTCAGCGAGGCGTTGTGCGGCCTGTATGCCTCCGGCGCAGAACCGCGTGCGGCGGCCTCCCCACTTCCAGACGTGCGCGCGGCGCATACCCCGGCGCCGGCCGCGACGCCGCGCCCGGTAACGCCCGGCTGGCAACCCCTGACCGGCTCGGTGGTCATCAGCGGCGCTGGCCTGGGCCTGCCGGGGCGTGGACGGCGTGTGTTCGACGATGGCAACGTTCAGGCTTTGTTGAGCGGCGAGATTCGCATTGATCCACTGCCGCTTGAGACGCGCCGGTCCATGCTGAAGAAGCGCATCACCCGCCTGGTCAAAAGCGAGGCCGGCGCCATCATGCAAACGATTGAGGACCTGGAACAGACGCTCAAACTGGCCGGTCAGCGCGGCGATTTTGACCTGATAAATGACTTCGGCATCCCGGAAGAGCGCGTCGAGACGTTTGACATCTCTACCCAGCTGGCTGTGGCTGCCGGCATTGAGGCCCTGCGCGACGCCGGCATCCCGCTGGTGATGGACTATCGCCGGACGACAACCGGCTCCTACCTGCCCAATCGCTGGATGCTGCCGGAGGCATTGCGCGACGAAACCGGCGTGGTCTTTGCTTCGGCCTTCCCTGGTCTGGATCGGATGGCGGAGGAGGCCAGCCGTTATTACACGTATGATAACCTTGTCCGTCAACGGGCAATGTTGCAAGAATTGCTGGCCCTGGCGCCAGAGGGCAACCTGCGCGCGGCCATCGAGCAGCGCCTGTTGACGCTGGAAGCGGAAATCGCCGCGCTGGACTATCGTTTCGACCGCCGGCTGATTTTCCGTGTCTTGCCGATGGGACATGCGCAGTTCGCCGAATACATTGGCGCGCGTGGCCCGAACACGCACGTCAACGCGGCTTGCGCGTCTACCACGCATGCTCTGGCGATCGCCGAAGACTGGATTCGCAGCGGACGTTGCCGGCGCGTCGTTGTCGTCAGCGGCGATGACGTCACCACCGGCCCCTTGAGCGGCTGGATTCCGACGGCGCTGCTGGCCACCGGCGCGGCTACCGCCGAAGGGAATCTGCGACTGGCGGCTCTGCCGTTCGACCGGCGCCGCAACGGGATGATTCCGGGCATGGGCGCAGCGGCGCTGGTGGTTGAATCTCAGGATGCGGTGCGCGAACGCGGCATGATGCCCATCTGTGAAATCCTGGCGACTCAAATCGCCAACAGCGCTTTCCATGGCACTCGCCTGGATGTCGAGCATGTTTCGGAGGTCATGGAACGCCTGCTGGAGCAGGCCGAACAACGCTTTGGCATCGCGCGCGCGGACATTGCGGCGCAGACGGTCTTCGTTTCCCATGAGACCTATACACCGGCGCGCGGCGGCAGCGCCTCGGCGGAAATCCGCGCCCTGCGGCGTGTCTTTGGTGAGAAGGCCAGCCAGGTGGTCATTGCCAACACCAAAGGCTATACCGGTCACGCGATGGGAGTGGGCATCGAGGATGTGCTGGCGGTCAAAGCCTTGCAATACAGCACCGTGCCGCCGATTGCCAACTATGACGATCAGTTCGAGCCAGATCCGGAACTGGGCGACTTGAATCTGGCGCGCGGCGGCAAGTACAACGTCCAGTATGCGCTGCGGCTGGGCGCCGGTTTCGGTTCCCATGTGGCGATGACGCTCTTGCGCAAAGTGGCGCAGGTCGAAGAACGCGTGGACCCACCGCGCTATCAACACTGGCTGGCGGCAGTTTCGGGGTATGAATCGCCTCAACTGGAGATCGTGCAGCGGACGCTGCGGGTGCGCCATGAAGGAGCGCCGCAAAAGCCGCCGGCGAAATCGAACTGGCGCTTTGGTCAACCGCCGCTGGAATGGGCCACCTCGCAACCTCAGCCCGCGTCGACGCCGGCCATGCGCGGCGAAACACCCCAGCCGCGCGCCGAAGCGCAACGGGTGGCTGCGCCGGCGACGTCGGCAGCGGCGGCGTCGGCGGTGAGTGCGTCGACGGTACCGGCCGCGCCGGGCGGTGGGTCGGCGCCGGTGGCGGCGGATTACGAGTCAATCAAGGCCTATGTGCTGGGTCTGGTAAGCGAGAAGACGGGTTACCCGGTGGAGATGCTGGATTTGGGTCTGGACCTGGAGGCAGATTTAGGGATTGACACGGTGAAGCAGGCCGAGTTGTTTGCCGAGATGCGGGCGCACTATAACGTGCCGCGGCGGGAGGATTTGCGCCTGGCCGATTACAACACGCTGGAGAAGGTGATACGCTTCT
>DAOTVX010000124.1:0-8217 GCA_034436275.1 Anaerolineales bacterium
GTGTGGTATCCCTGCTCCTGTAAATAGCACAGAGCGCGCAGATACACCGGCAAACGGCTGATGATGATGTCCGGAATCGTCTTCATAATTGCTCCTGAGCCCAGAGTCACTTGTACAATTTACCACAAAAGCGTCCTCCGTGTCAATCCAAATGAAATCATCGACACGACAGCATAATTCGGGTAAACTATCCTTCTGTCCAAAGGCCGGAGAAACCAGCCGTGATCCGCCGGGATAAAACTGACTGCCACAGGAGTTAACCATGCGTCTGGAAGATATGAACTGGATGGATGTGGAGGCCTACCTGCAGCAGGATAATCGCCTGATGCTGGTGATTGGCGCGTGCGAACAACATGGCTACCTGAGTCTGCTGACCGATGTGCGCGTTCCTCTGGCGCTGGCCGATGCGGCCTCGCAACGCAGTGGAGTGCCGGTTGCACCGCCGTTGAATTTCGGCGCCAGTCCCTATTTTCTTCATTACCCCGGCACGCTCAGCCTGCGTCTTACCACGCTGCTGGCAATCGTGGACGACGTGGTCCGCTCCGCCTACCGTCAGGGGTTTCGACGACTGCTCGTACTCAACGGTCATGGCGGCAACAACGGCGCCAAAACCGGGTTGCGCGAACTGGTCAACGAACTGACCGATTTGAAGATACAATGGTACGATTGGTGGCTCTCCCACAGCGTCGCGGCAGTCGCCGAGCGTTACGAACTCAAACGGGCGCATGCCAACTGGCTGGAAGCCTTCCCGTTTACGCGCGTTGCCGAACTGCCAGAACAGCCGAAAACGCCGCCCTTTGTGCCATCGGAAATCCTAGAAGCCGGGCAAGCGCGGCAAATCTATGGCGACGGCTCGTTCGGCGGTCCGTACCGCCCTCCTGAAGGAGCATTGCAGGAAATTTTCGACGCCGCGCTGCAGGACATACTCTGGCTGCTGGAATTCCACGATGAACCCCCAACGAAGTGAGGTTGCCATGTCTGAACTCCGTTCCATCCCTGTCATTCTTCTTGGTCTGGGAAACGTCGGGAGCACACTGCTCCACCAGATTTTAGAAACCCGTCAGGAGGTGGCCCGGCGTCGCGGGGTGCGACTGACCCCCATTGCCCTGGCCGATGTCAGCGGGCTGATTGCCGATCCCAACGGCCTGTCCGAAGCAATATTGCGCGCCGCGCTGCAGACAGTCAGTCAGGGGCGCTTCCTGGAGGCTCTGGGAGATATCCAGCCCCTTGCCAACGTCACCTCGCTCTTGCGCCCCGGCGTTCTCCTGGCCGATCTGACAGCCTCGCCCAAAACCATGCCCACCCTTTATGCCGCCCTGGAGGCAAACAGCGGGCTGGTGCTGGCCAATAAAATTCCTCTGGCGGCGCCGTGGGACAAGGCGCGTCCCCTCTTTGAATACCCGGCGCTACGCTATGAGGTCACCGTAGGCGCCGGGCTTCCGGTCATTGCCACCCTGCATTACCTGCTCGATACCGGCGATCAGGTCATTGCTATCGAGGGCTGTCTGAGCGGAACACTGGGCTACCTGTGTGCGGAACTGGAACGCGGCGTGCCATACTCGCAGGCCGTCAAACAGGCGCGCGCCCTCGGCTACACCGAACCCAACCCGCGCGATGACCTGAGCGGTAAGGACGTGGCGCGCAAGGCGCTCATCCTTGCCCGCACCGCCGGCTGGACGCTGGAAGAGCATGACCTGAGCGTAGAGCCACTGTACCCGTCCACGCTGGAGAACGTCTCCGCCGAGGAGTTTATGCAGGCCCTCCCCGCCCTCGACGAGGCATACGCGGCGCGCTTCCAGCAGGCGCGAACCGAGGGGAAAACGTTGCGCTACGTGGCACAAGTTGGGCCGCAGGGCGGCAAAGTCGGTCTGGTAGCCGTCCCACAGGATACCCCGCTGGGCGCCTTGCGTGGTCCGGCCAATTTCATTTCCCTGCGCACGCGGCGTTACGATGAAGTGCCGCTGGTGATCTCCGGCCCCGGCGCGGGGCGCGCTGTCACGGCTGCCGGGGTCTTGTGGGATTTGATCGAACTGGGGCAAAGGACAGGCATCGCCTAAAAGACCAGCGTCAAATCTTCTACCGCCACGCCCACCTGCACCCGGCCCACTGCCAGCGGCAAGGCAAAGCGGACCACGCCGGCGCGGCGTTTCTTATCATAGCGAAGCGCATCGAGAATGGCCTGCCGGGAGAACGCGGCGGGAATTTCCACCGGTAGCCCCAGGCCACGCAAAGTGTCGGCCAGACAGTCGGCCAGACCCGACGCGGCCAGTCCCAGGCGCTCCGCCAGACGCGCCTCGGCCACCATGCCGATTGCTACTGCCTCGCCATGCCGCAGCCGATAGCCACTCACGGCCTCCAACGCATGGCCGACAGTATGTCCCAGATTCAACGCCGCCCGCTCGCCGCGCTCGAACGGATCGGCTTCAATAACCTGGATTTTCACCCTCATCGCCCGCCGAACAATTTCAAGCAGGCTGGCGCGTACAGCCTCGTAACCAGCCCGACACAGGTCGAACAGACAGGGGTCGCCAATGACCCCATGTTTGACCACTTCGGCCAGGCCGCCGCGCAGTTCGACTTCCGGCAGGGTAGATAGCGCAGTCACATCGGCCAGCACCAGACGCGGTGGATGGAAGGCGCCAATCAGATTTTTCCCCTGCGGCAGGTCAAACCCCGTCTTGCCGCCCAGCGAGGCATCCACCATGGCCAGCAACGAAGTCGGCAGGCAAACCCAGGGCACGCCGCGCATGAACGTCGCCGCGGCAAAGCCGGCCAGATCGCCCACCACGCCGCCACCCAGAGCCAGCACCGTACTGCGCCGGTCGAGGCCGGCTTCGAGAAAGCCCTGCCAGAGCGCCTTAACCGTCTCCAACGTCTTGTGCTCCTCGCCGGCCGGGAAGGTCACCCATGCCACCTCGTACCCTTCCTGACGCAAGGCCGCCCCCAGGGAATCCGCATACAGCGGGGCTACATTCGAATCGCTGACCAGCGCCAGCGGACCTTCCAGATTCTGAGCCCGCAGGTATGAAGCCAGATTCATCAGACTCTGCGGGCGCGCCCAGACCTCATACCCCTGCCCCATGCCACGCACGCGGAAACGTCCCAACAGATGCTGAACCTGACGGGCTATCTCTTCGGGATTACTACCCTCGCTGATGTTGTTGGCTACGCGCAAATTAAACGAGGCGTAATGCGCCGCCCGCCGCTCCAGCAACGCCCGTAACTTCGTCTCCAAATCCCCTGCCAGCAGCGGACGCTGGTTCTTGTCGGCGCGCAAGCGCGTCAACAGGGTCTCCAGACTGGCCTCGAGCAAAACCACATCGCCGTTGGCTTCGGCTCGAAGGCGGTTCTGTTCCCGCAGGAGCGCCCCGCCGCCCAGGGCAATCACCGTCGGCGGAGCGTTGACCGCGCGTTCCAGCACGGCGGCCTCCAGGTCACGAAAGGCCGCTTCGCCATCTTCGGCCATGATTTGCGGAATGGAACGACCGGCCTCCTGTTCGATCTCCGCATCCAGATCGAGGAATGGCAGGTCGAGATTACGAGCCAGAATCTTGCCCACCGTAGATTTGCCGGAGCCCGGCGGGCCGTAGAGAAAGATGTGTTTCATCAGGGCCACCACAGATGAGGGGTATTATCCATCGGCAAATCGCCCAGGCGCGCCTGACGCAGCGCGGCAAAACGCGGCCGTATCTCATCGAGCGAATCGCCGCCCAGTTTTTCCAACAAGGCATCGGCCAGCACAAAGGCTACCATCGCTTCCAGAACCGGGACCGCGCGCGGCACCGGGCAGAAGTCCGAACGCTCATAACGGGTAGGCGACTCTTCGCCGCTGGCCAGGTCCACCGTCTGCTGCGGCGCAAGCGTGGTCGCGATCGGTTTCATGGCGACGCGCAAGACAATCGGCTGGCCGTTGGAAATGCCGCCTTCGATTCCGCCGGCGCGATTGGTCGGACGAAGCAGACGTTCACGGCGCGCATCCAGGCGGATCGCATCGTGCGCCTGTGTGCCCGGCAAACGGGCATTTTCCCAGGCCGCGCCAATTTCAACCCCCTTGATGGCCGGCACGCTCAACAACGCCGCGCCCAAGCGCGCCTCCAAACGACGCTCCCAGTGCACATACGAACCCAACCCCGGTGGCACGCCCAGGGCAACGACCTCGATAATTCCGCCCAACGTATCTTTCGCCGCGATAGCCTGCTCAATGCGCTCCCGCATACGCGCAGCCGCTTCCGGCTGGGGACAGCGCACTTCGCTTTGCTCGGCCTGAGCCAAACGCTCAGAGAAAGGCATGGCCTCCAGACTGGCGCTCACCTCGCCAATGGCACAGACATATCCTCCTACGGTGATCTCAAAGCCAGCCAGGAGGGACTTGCAAATCGCTCCGATGGCCACGCGCAGAGCCGTCTCGCGCGCCGAGGCGCGTTCCAGCGCCGGACGCAAGTCGCGATAGCCGTACTTCAGCGCCCCGGTCAGATCCGCATGGCCCGGACGCGGCGTCGTCAGCGCGGCGATTTCCTTTCCCTTCCAGCGAACATGATCGGCATTTTCGATCCACAAAGCAATCGGCGCGCCGGTAGTCTGACCGGCCATCACCCCGCTCAGAATACGCGCCTGATCCTTCTCGATTTTCATCCGCCCTCCGGCGCCATACCCCTGCTGACGGCGCGCCAGTTCAGCATCAATGACCGCCTCCGTCAACGGTAAACCCGCCGGCATGCCCTCCAGAATGCCCAAAAGCCCCGGCCCATGCGACTCACCTGCTGTCAGAAAGCGCAACATTTACTCCTCCACAGCCTTCCACATGACCTCGCGGGCCGGCAAGCGACCGGTCCAGCATTCGAACGCGCGCGCCGCCTGCTCGATCAGCATCCCTAACCCGGTCGTCGCCGGTAAACCGGCCTGACGCGCCTGACGGACGAATAGCGTCTGGCGTGGATTATAGACCAGATCGTACACCGCGGCCCCAGGCGGGAACGACAGCCCCGCCGGCCAGGGAGATTCATCGTCATAGGGCATCATCCCCACCGGGCTGGCATTGACAATGAGCGTCGTCCCTTCCAGCACGCGGCGCACGGATTCGCTCGTGTTCGGCACAACGTCCAGCACGCGGCCGGCGGCCAGGGTCCGGAAGGCTTCGACCAGCGCCGCGGCCTGGTCCAGCAGCACGGCGGCAATGGTCACATCCCAGCCGTCCTGCAAAAGGGCGTAAACGACCGCCCGCGCTCCGCCGCCCGAACCAATGACCAGCGCGCGTCGCGGCAGGTCAGGCGCGGGTTGCCAGAAATGCTTTAAATCGGCGAGGAAACCGGGGGCATCGGTATTATGGCCACACAGCTGTGCACCCCGGCGGTATAGCGTGTTGACGGCGCCAATGGCGCGCGCGCCGGGCGTCAATTCGTCCACCAGCGGGATAACGTTTTGCTTGTGCGGGATGGTCACGTTCAGACCATCCAGTTCTTCCTGCCGCACCCGATTGACCAGCGCCGTCAGGCCAGCGTGATCCTGCGGCTCAAGCGGATACAGACGATACTCCCCCTCCAGGCCAAAGGAGGCCAGCGCGGCCTGATGCAGGCGCGGCGAAAGGCTGTGCCCGAGAGGATAGCCAATCAAGCCAAGTCGAATCATCGTAATGTCTCCAAAACTTGAAAATAGTCCGGGAATGTCTTGGCAACGCAGGCGGGATTCTCAATCGAGATGCCCGGCACGCGCAAGCCAATCAGGGCGAAGGCCATCGCCATGCGATGGTCGTTGTAGGTGCGCACCAGTCCCGGTCGGATCGCCGCGCAGGGTTGAATGGTCAGCCCATCGGGATGCTCGCTGACGTGGACGCCGAGGCGGGTCAACTCCGCGCACAAAGCTGCGACGCGGTCCGTCTCTTTGAGACGGGCAGAAGCGATGCCGCGTATGCGGGTGGGGGTCGCGGCAAAGGGGGCGATGGCAGCCAGCGTCTGAGCCGTATCGGGAATATCGCGCAGGTCCACGTCCACGCCTTGCAGTGGCGATACAGGGCCGCTTACGGCGATGGAATCGCTCCCTTCGTTCACCTGGCAGCCCATGGCTTTCAAAATCTCCAGAAACGCCATATCGCCCTGCCTGGAGCGAGACGACAGATTCATGACGCGCACCGTACCGCCAAGGATGGCCGGCGCGGCGAAAAAGTACGAGGCGGCAGAAGCATCAGGCTCGATGGCATAGCGCGGCAAAGCGCGATAACGCGCCGGACGGATCAGGAAACGGCGGTATTCCTCGCGTTCCACCGCGACGCCAAAATCGGCCATGACGGCCAGAGTCATATCCACATAAGGCCGGGAATTCAGTTCGGTGGTCACGATGATTTCGACCGGCTGACTGGCGTATGGCGCCACCATCAACAACGCGGACAGGAATTGACTGGAAATGTTGCCGGCCACCTCTGCGCGTCCACCGGCCAGGCCCGCCGCCCGCACGCGCACCGGGGGACAGATCGAGGTAGTGGGAGCGGAGTCATCGGCAGAGAGCGGACTCACCGTCGCGCCAAGTTGGGTCAGGGCGACCAGCAAATCACCAATCGGGCGTTGACGCATGCGCGCATCGCCGTCCAGAATATACTCGCCCTGTCCCAGGGTGAGAAAAGCGGTCAGGAAGCGCGCCGCCGTGCCCGCATTGCCGATGTACAGTTCCGCGCGCTGCGCCGGAATATGCCCCCCCAGGCCGACGATGGTCATTTCGGCCATCTGGGCATCCAGGTGTACCTCGAATCCGAGTTGCTGAAGAGCAGCGGCAAAGTAGCGCGAATCGTCCGAAAAGAGAGCATTGGTCAGACGCGTTGTCCCTGCGGCCAGTGCAGCCACCAGCAGGGCGCGGTTGGTCAACGATTTCGAACCGGGCAGGCGCACAACCGCCTGCAGCGGATGGTCAACGGGAACGATTACCAATGAGTCCATAATCAGCCAGTTCCGAGGCGCCTGAGCCGGACGTTGCAAAGCACCCGAGATAGCCACCGGTTGCGGGTCTCACGCGCCATCATGGAGAGAAGAATGCTCTGTGCGGGACGAAGAATCTTGCACAAAACGCTGATGGCGTGCGCGCGCCTCATCCAGCACAGCGCGCAGGCGCGCCTCATCGCCGCTATGCAGCGTCTCTTCCAGATAGTTCAAATTCTCCTTGAAACGCGTCAGGGCGTCAAGGATGTTCTGACGATTGGTTTGTAAAATGCCGGTCATCATCGAGGACGGGGTGGAGGCCAGCCGCGAGGTCGAACGAAAGCCCGGTCCGATGAGCGGCGCGGCCTCGAACGGCGTGGCCAGCGCCAGCGCGGTCGCGATCAGGAACGGCAGGTGGCTGGTTGCGGCCAGGATGCGGTCGTGCGTCGCGGCATCCAGCCAGATCGGAATAGCGCCCACGGCTTGAATCAACTGAAACGCGGCCTGGGCGGCGCGCGCCGAGGAACGATTCGGCACCGGGGTCAGCACAAAGGGCGCGTTCTGGTACAGCGTGGCCTCGGCATTTTCCAGCGAGAGTTTCTCTTTGCCACAAATCGGATGCCCGCCCAGAACATCGAAACGCTCCGGCAGACGACTCATGGCAGCGACGATCGCCTGCTTGGTTGAACCCATGTCCAGAACCACGCAGGGCTGAGAGACATAATCCGGCAGGCGCGCCAGCCAGTCGAGGATAGCCGGAATCGGGGTTGCCAGGATGATCAGGTCTGCCTGCGGCAAAATGTGGGCCGGATCAGTCTCGGCCTGGGAGACGACGCCTCGCTGCAGCGCCTGCTCGCGAGCTGCCGAATGGCGCACCACGGCCAGCAACGCGGCACATTTTCCTTGCAGTGCCAGCGCCAGCGAACCGCCCATCAATCCCAGGCCGATGATAGCCACGCGGGCATTCTGGAGCGAAAAGCCATCCTCCTCGCTCATAGCACCGCCTGCCTTTCCGGCTGCGGCGCCAGGCGGCGACCAATGGCTTCGGCCACCGCCTTCACCTGCCTCACCAACTCCGCAAACTGCTCCGGCCGCAACGACTGCCGCCCGTCCGATAACGCCCGCTCCGGCTCCGGATGCACCTCTACCAGCAACCCGTCCGCACCCGCCGCCACCGCCGCCCGCGCTACCGCCAGCACATACTCCGCATACCCCGTCGCATGCGACGGGTCCACCAACACCGGCAGATGCGTCAACCGCTTCAACACCGGCACCGCATTGATGTCCGTCGTGTTCCGCGTCGCCGTCTCAAACG
>DAOTVX010000125.1:0-26839 GCA_034436275.1 Anaerolineales bacterium
GGCCGCCTGTGCATAGAAGCAATCCAGAGTATAATACAAAAGCAATTGTCCGCTATCGGCTGCGAATCTATTCAGGGAGAGCCACCATGACGGTCATGCCCGCTGGACAGACTCCCGCCCCCGCGGCGCCCACCTTTGTCCCGCCACCGATCAATAAACTGGAAGAGACAGGTCTCTCTCCTCTCTGGTTGCAGGACCTGGCACTCAAGATTCTTTACTTTCAGGGCTATCTGAGCGGCTTCAAGATCGCAGAGGAACTGGCGCTGCCTTTCGCCGGCGTGGTAGATCAATTGCTGGAAATGCTCAAACGCGAAAAATTGATTGAGGTGAAGTCCTCTTCTTCCGCCGGCTTTGGCGAAGGGTCATACCAGTATGCTATCACAGGTGCCGGTATCACGCGCGCTCGGGAGGCGCTGGAGCGCAGCCAGTATGCCGGTCCGGCGCCCGTACCGATTGAAGTGTACAACGATGCCATCCGCCGTCAGAGCCGCGGACGGATGACCGTCACCAGCCGCACCATGCGCCAGATCCTGGCGAACCTGGTGCTTTCCGAAGCCACGTTCCAACGCCTTGGGCCGGCGCTCAATTCCGGTACCTCCATTTTCCTGTACGGCCCTCCCGGTAACGGCAAGACCAGCGTGGCCAAGGCTTTTGGCAACCTGATTCTGAGCCAGACCATGTATATCCCCTACGCCCTCTATGTGGATGGGCAGGTAGTCAAACTGTATGACTCGGTCAACCATCAACTTGCCTCCGAACAGGACACCACCGGCGGCGGGACCGGCGGATTGCGCGCCAGCACCCGGCGCGATCCGCGCTGGGTCAAGATTCGTCGCCCATTCATCATGGTCGGCGGCGAATTGACAATGGAAGGCCTGGACCTCATCTTCGACGACACCCATCGCTTTTACGAAGCGCCGTTTCAGGTCAAAGCCAATGGCGGCATCCTGCTCATTGACGACTTCGGACGCCAACAAGTTCGCCCACGCGATCTGCTCAATCGCTGGATTGTCCCGCTCGAAAACCGTGTAGATTTCCTGACCCTCCACACCGGGCGCAAGGTCGAGATTCCGTTCGACGTCTTGATCGTCTTCTCGACCAACCTGCCGCCGAAAGACCTGGTGGACGAGGCCTTTCTGCGTCGCTTACGGCACAAGATCGAAATCGGCGATCCTTCTTACGAGGAATACCGCGAAATCTTCCGGCGCGTCGCCCAACAGAAAGGCGTTCAATATAGCGATCAGGGACTGGCTTACCTGTTACAGGAATGGTATATCAAGCGCAACCGTAAACTACGCGCCTCACACCCACGCGATCTGTGTGACCAGATACTCGACATCGCCCACTATCTCTCCGTTGAGCCGGCAATGACCAAGGACTTGATTGATCGCGCGGCGCGCTCGTACTTCGTAGACTTATAGCCTTCCCGGCTCAAAACAGCCAGAGCAACCCATGTGGCCGGATACCCCACGCCCTTTGATTATCGGTCACCGCGGTTCCCCGCTTTACGCTCCAGAGAATACACTGGCTTCTTTTGAAATAGCGGCGGATCAGGGCGCCGATGCCATCGAATTCGACGTCAAACTTTCCGCGGACGGCGAGGTCGTCATCCTGCACGACGCCACGCTGGAACGCACAACGAACGGGAGCGGACGGTTGAATCGCTGGTCGCGCGCGGCCCTACAGGAACTGGATGCCGGCGCCTGGTTTTCGGAACGCTTCGCCGGCGAACGTATCCCAACCCTCGAGGCAGTTTGCGCCACGCTGGGGCAACGTCTGTACCTGAACATTGAATTGACCAATTACACTACGCCCTGGGATAATCTGGTCGCCCGCGTAGTAGCCGTAGTGAAACAATATCATCTACAGGATCGTGTCTTGTTCTCATCTTTCTTTCCTCATAATCTCGCCCGCGCCCGCCGCCTCCTACCGCAAACTCCCTGCGCGCTGCTCACCTGGCCCGGCTGGAAAGGCCGTTGGGCGCTCACTCCCGCCTTGCGTTCCCGACAGTACTGGGCCATCCATCCCCACCTCAGCCAGGTTACGCCGACGCTGGTGCAACGCGCCCATGCAGCCGGCAAACGCGTCCATGTCTGGACTGTCAACGCCGCGGCGGAGATGCTCAGGCTGGCAGAGATGGGCGTGGATGCCATCTTTACGGATGACGTGGCTCAGGCATACCGCGTCCTGAGAAGGTAACATGAAACGTTTTCTGCGGGTAGTGCTCCTTCTGACTCTACTCGTGGGCGCGACTGGCATCCAGGTCTCGGCGCAGTCTGTGCCTGAGATTCAGGCGCGCCAGCTGCTTGCCCAACTCACGCCCGAAGAACGCATCGGTCAATTGTTCCTGGTCACGTTCAATGGCAGCGAGGCTGGGGATGGTTCCGCAATTTATGATCTCATCGCCCGTCATCACATCGGCGGGGTTGTCCTGCTGGCCGCCAACGATAACTTCACCGCTGCGCCTGATACCGCTGCCAACGCTTATCGCCTGATTGCCCGCTTGCAAACCATTGAATGGCAGGCCTCACAAGGCGAAGCCACCGATGCCAGCGGGCAGCCCCTGACCGGCGCTTATATTCCCCTGTTGGTGGGAATTCCGCAAAATGGCGATGGCTATCCCGATGACCAAATCCTGAACGGCCTGACGCCGCTTCCCAGCGAAATGGCGCTCGGCGCCACCTGGAACCCGGCTCTGGCAGAGGAAGTGGGCACCGTCGCCGGCCGGGAACTGGCCGCGCTTGGCTTCAACCTGTTCCTCGGCCCATCGCTGGATGTACTGGAAAACCCGGCTCTCATTGCGGATAACGATCTGGGCGCGCGCGTCTTCGGCGGCGATCCTTACTGGGTCGGCGAAATGGGACGCGCTTACATTCGCGGGCTGCACCAGGGGAGCAACGGGCGCTTGCTGGTCATTGCCAGTCATTTCCCCGGTCGGGGCAGCGCCGATCGGCCCATTCACGAAGAAATCGCCACGATTCGCAAATCACTCGAGCAACTGAAACAGATTGAACTGGCGCCCTTCTTTGCCGTCACCGGCAACGCCCCTGATCCGCAGAGTGTCACCGATGGTTTGCTGCTTTCCCATATCCGTTACCAGGGATTTCAGGGCAATATCCGCGCCACAACCCGCCCGGTCAGTTTCGACCAGCAGGCGCTGAAATTGATCCTCGACCTGCCTCCCCTGGCCACCTGGCGACAGAACGGCGGTTTGCTGGTCAGCGATGACCTGGGGACGCAGGCCGTATATCGCTTCTACGCCCCCAGCGGTCAGAACTTCTCCGCCCGGCTGGTGGCTCGTGACGCTTTCCTGGCCGGCAATGACTTGCTCTATCTGGGCAATATCACCTCCTCCGATGCCGCAGACAACTATCAAACCGTCCTGCGCATTCTGGATTTCTTCAGCCAGAAGTATCGCGAAGACACGGCTTTTGCGCAGCGGGTTGACGAGTCGGTGCTGCGCATCCTGACGTATAAGTTTCGCCTCTATCCACGCTTTGAACTGGAGCGCGTCATCCCTGCCGAGAACGCCATGGAACGTCTGGGAGGAACCTCGAATGTGACCTTCCGCGTTGCCCAACAGGCCGCTACACTGGTCAGTCCAGACCCCGCCGACCTTGACGTTGTCTTACCTGACCCGCCAGGGCCGCGCGATGTGGTCCTGTTCCTGACGGACAGCCGCGCCGGTCGTCAGTGCAGCAAATGTCCGGACATGCCCGCTCTTTCCTCCACCGCCCTGCGTGATGCCGTCTTGACGTTGTACGGGCCGCGCGCCGGTGGTCAGGTCAATGCCTCGCGCCTGCGCACTTACACCTTCGACGATGTCAACCTGCTCCTGCAACAGGCGCCGCAGGCTGATCCTCTCATCGCCGATTTTCAGAGCGCCTCCTGGGTAGTCATCGCCATTCTGGATGCCCGCCCCGGTTCACCTCAGGGCATTCTCTTGCGCCGTCTGCTCTCCGAACGGCAAGATTTGCTGCGCAACAAACGCGTGATTCTCTTCGCCTTCGAGGCGCCGTACTATCTGGACGCCACGGACATCTCCAAACTCACCGCCTATTACGCTCTGTACAGCAAATCCCCGCCTTTTATCGAGATGGCCGCCCGCCTGCTTTTTCAGGAAATGACGGCGACCGGCGCGCCTCCGGTCTCTGTGCCCGGCATTGGCTATGACCTGTTTACCGCCACCATGCCCGATCCAGCGCAGGTGATTGCCCTCTTTCTGGACTCCACCGCAATTCCTGCACCCACGCCCACGGCTACCGGCGTCGCCGAACCTACCAATCCACCGATCGCCAACCCCGGCGATACCATCGCCGTCCGCACCGGCATCATCCTGGACCATAACCGTCACCCCGTTCCGGACGGGACAGGCGTCCGTTTTACGCTGGTCGCGCGCAGCGACGGCAGCATCCTGCAACAAATCGACACGACGACGTTTCAGGGAGTGGCGCGAGCCACCTTCCGTCTGGAACGCAGCGGCTCGTTCGAAATTCGCGCGGTGAGCGAGCCGGCGATGAACTCGAATATCATCCAGATTGATGTGAGCGAGAAGGGCGGCGAGGTCAGCGTGGTGACGGAAACCCCGGCCACGTCAACCGCGCCCACAGCGGTTGAGACCGCCACGCCCACGCCGCTACCGCTTCCTCCAGAAGAGAACACCGCGGCGGATGTTAACGTGGGGATGTGGTTCCTCGTCACCTTGCTGAGCGGCGGTTTGAGTTACCTGGCTTTTACCTTCGGGAAGCGTCTCATTTCCATCCAGTGGGGAGTACGACTGGCCTTGTGCACGCTGCTGGGCGGGGTCGTCGGCTATAACTACCTCGCCTTGCACCTGCCGGGTAGCCTGTCATTGCTCGCAAAGAACCCTTGGGGCGGCGCTGTGGCTCTGGCAAGCGGCGGAGCGTTGCTGGGTGCCGTGGCAGGCTGGCTCTGGTGGCGGCTGGTCAACGCACCAGGGAAGCCATCAACCCAATGATCCACAGCGCCAGGGCGCTCCAGAACAGAGCGCTTTCCGGACTCCGCTGCAGAAAGAGCGCAGGGAAAGTCTGCCGGCGGGGCGCGGTTTGCGGACGAGTGGGGATTTCTCGTCCGCCCAACAAAAACTGCCGGAATACCTCCACCGAAGCCGGACGATCGTCAGGATGCAACTCCATGGCCCATAAGATAGCGCGCTCCGTGCGCAGGCTGATGGCCGGGTTAATCTGGCGCGGTGGAAGCAAACTCTCCGGATGCAAAAAGCGCTGCCGGGCATCCGCAGGCGGCGTGTTCGTCAGCAGATGGTAAAGCGTGGCGCCAAAGGCGTAGATGTCACTGCGGATGTCAGTGTGCATGCCATCCCCGCCGTATTGCTCAAGAGGTGTATAGAGCGCCGTGCCGCGCCCCTGAATAACCGTGACAGTCATCTCGTCCGGCGCCAGCGCCTTAACCAGACCGAAGTCCACCAGTTTAAGTATCCCCCCTGGCGTAATCTTGAGGTTGCTGGGTTTAATATCCCGATGCACCAGAGGCGGATCTTGCGAATGCAGGTACATGAGCGCATCGGCCAGCTGGTTGGCCCACCCCAGAACCTCCTCCTCAGTCAGAAAGGTATTGCGCTGCCTGGCCTCGAGCATGAGCGTACGCAGGTCTTTGCCGGGAATGTAATCCATAACCAGAAAATCGCGATTCCCTACGGTGAAAAAATCGGACACTTTCGGCAGGTTGGGGTGGTCAAGGCGCGCCAGCACGGTCGCCTCGCGCAGAAACTGCTGACGGGTCTCTCGCAAAACCTTCGGCGGCACATGGCGATCATGTTCCACCACTTTTAACGCGCAAAGACGTCCCTCCAGGCGCAAATCGTCAGCCAGATAAATGCTCCCCATCCCCCCTTTCCCGATACATTCCCGAATGCGGTAACGACCGCGCAGGATTTCTCCACTCCTCAAAGGTTCCATATCTTCACCGTCTCTGTACTGTGAGCGTGACCATCCGATGCAATCCGGCCTGCCTGTCCTCAGTAGGCTCTGGCAAAGTACACTTTCCGCTTCGCTTCCCTGCCGCATACGATGCAGCGGCCGCGTGTCTCTGGCTGTTCCAGCGGCAGACAGCGCGTGGTAGCCTTCGTTTCCTCCTTGACTTTCGCCTCACATTCTGCCGCTTCGCACCACCAGGAACAGGCCCATCCCTGCTGCACGGCCTCGGTCAATTCCGCATAATCCTTCGGGTCGTAAATATGCGCATCTCGAAACGCTGTCGCGCGTTGCAAGAGGGAGCGATGAATGTCAGCCAGAAGGTCATGCACGGCGGTTGTCAGGCCAGCCTGCGGCAGGACGGTCTTGCCCTCCCGGCCCGGCCGGTCGCGGCGCGCCAGGGCTACCGTGCCCTGCGCCACATCGCGCGGCCCAACCTCAAGACGCAACGGCACGCCGCGCATTTCCCAGTCATTAAACTTGAAACCGGGCGTAACCTCCGTGCGATCGTCCACCTTGACGCGCACCCCGGCTGCCTTGAGTTCGCTTTCCAGCCGGCGCGCCGTCTCCATCACCGCGCCAGTTTCGCTGTCGGATTTGAAAATGGGGACAATGATGACTTGAACAGGCGCCAGGCGCGGCGGGAGAATCAGGCCCTGATCATCCCCGTGCGTCATGATAATCGCCCCAATGAAACGGGTACTCAAGCCCCAGGAAGTCGTCCAGGCATACTGCAAGGTGTTGTTTTCATCCAGAAACTGAATGTTGAAGGCTCGGGCGAAATTCTGGCCGAGGAAGTGCGAAGTGCCTGACTGCAACGCTCGCGTGTCGCCCATCATGGCTTCAATGGTCGTGGACATGACCGCCCCGGCGAATTTCTCGCTCTCCGACTTAACGCCCTTGATGACCGGCACCGCGGCCTCGTTGATGGCAAAATCGGCGTACACGTCCAGCATCCTGAACGTCTCCTCGCGTGCCTCGGCCTCGGTCGCATGGGCTGTATGGCCTTCCTGCCAGTAAAACTCCAGCGTGCGCAGGAAGAGCCGCGTCCGCATCTCCCAACGAACCACATTGGCCCATTGGTTAATGAGGATAGGTAAATCGCGATAGGATTGCACCCACTTCGAGTACATGTAGCCGATAATGGTCTCGGAGGTCGGTCGGACAACCAGCGGTTCTTCGAGTTGCTCGCCGCCGCCAATTGTGACTACCGCCAGTTCGGGCGAAAAGCCCTCCACATGTTCTTTCTCTTTTTCGAGAAAAGACATGGGAATAAAAAGTGGGAAGGCGGCGTTGACGTGACCGGTCTCCTTGAAACGGCGATCCAGCGCCTGCTGGATGTTCTCCCACAGCGCCCAGCCATAGGGACGCACCACCATGCAGCCGCGCACTGGGGCATAGTCGGCCAGTTCGGCGCGCAAAACAATCTGGTTGTACCATTCCGAAAAGTCAACAGAACGAGGGGTGAGTTTTTCTTCAGACATAGGGCTTCCATGCTTCCGATGATTAAGAGATAGAGATTATGAGTCCACGGCCAACAACCATCATGGAGAGCGCCGCGTTGCTTATGGCTAACGCCGGCGCGCACGCGGCAGGCCCAATCGTAGCACAATCTTTATGCCAGGTCATCGTTGCCTCTCAACCCTCCCGCCCCGTCTCAGAACCAGAGGATGGGGGTTCGGGTGCTTGCTGACGGAGACGGTGATAAGCGGCAATCCAGGAGGCCATTCGCTCGCGTTCGGCCTCGGCCTCCGCCTGTCGTTTACGCTCAAGCCGCGCCAGACGACGCTGGTCAATATCCTGCTGGACGGCAGAGGGATTGGCGACGTTCTCGAAAACCATTTGCGTACCGCCAACCGTGATGTACACATGACCATAGTTGAACAATACCTGTAACAGGTTGGTGCGGCGGTACTCCGTGCTCAAAATGTTGTCGAGCGCGGCGACCTTGCGTTCTTCGCGCCCAAAGGGCTTGCGATCAATATCAAAGATCTGATCCGGCGTGACCTGAAACCGATCGTTGCTCCAGTCCACATATTCGTAGCCCCACCAGAAGACCCCTACCAGGGCCAGGATACCAGACAGATAACGCAGCCCGCCCAGAGCGCCATCACCCACAGGCGACAGCCAGAAATACAACGCGCCGAGTGTCGAAATCAGGAAAAGTAAGGCGGCCTTCCAGGTTTGCAGCAACAGGACAATGTAATGTTTGCGGTAAGTAACGACGCCATCCTTTTCCTCAAACCGCATCTTGAGAAAATTCGTCAGAAAGCGCGGCGGTCGCAAGGGAGAGGGGGCAGAGGCAACGTTGGACGTCTCCGGCGGCTGCGGGGCAGGGACGGCTGGCGCGGGGTTAATTTTGGCGCGAATGGCGCTTTGCATCGTTTCCAGATCGGCCTGGCGCGCGGCTTCCCGACTGCGCGTCCAGTATTCCTCGATCAGCGCGGCGGCCTCATAAGGGTGACGCACTTCATTGAAAACAATCCGTCCCACGAAGGTGCGCACGATGACATCGCCGAAGTCCAGAGTGCGCCCCCACTGGCTGGTCTCCACGCCAACGGAAAGAACGGTAGTGAGCGGGGCTTCTTGACGGCTATCATAAATCCCCAGCACCTTCTCCACCCACACCACCCGCCGACTGGTCACCAGGTAGTAATCGTTGCTCCAGTCCAGCGAATTCCACCAGATCCAGAACAGGCCCGCGCCCACCCCGAGGCCTCCCACGATCAACAGCCAGCCAAAAGGCGCAAACAGATAAACCAGGGCGATCAGCAACAGCCAGACAGCAACATAGAAAATCGGGCGCAAAATGGCTTTCCACAATTGAATGGGGTGTTTGCGCGCCAGAAAATATATACTTTCTCCCGCTTGCAACCAGGGGAACTGCACCTGTCGCGCCAGTTTGCGGCTGGCAACAGCGATCTCCAGGTGAGCCTGCAAATGGGGAACGCGTTTCCGCAAGGCCAGAAAGTCGTTGCGCGCAAAACGAAACAAGCGGCAAGCGGTACATGCCCTGACCGTGACCCCATAGGGATGCTGGTTTAAAACAGCCTCTTCACCGAAGTAATCGCCGCTGCTCAGGGTAGCCAGGACTCGCTCCTCCCCTCGCCGACGATGAATCAGTTCCACCTGCCCCTCGTAGACCAGAAACAGGTCCTGGCCGTACTCTCCCTGCCGCACGATGGTCTCTCCCGCCTCATAGGGATCGTGTTCTCGCAGATGGGCCGCGATGAAACTCAACTGTTCCTCATCCAGGCCACGAAACAGGTGTATTTTCTGAAGAAACGGTATCAGGGCGTTTCCAGCAGTCATGTCCTGATTCTAGCACGATTTGGCATTCCGCAACCAGAGAACCTCCAATCGCAGGCATGCCGCTGCTGCCAGAAATTTTGTCTCTGACAGGGCCGGCTGGTCAGCCATCGCAGAGAAGACAGACTATGTTTATCCATTTTGCCTGATTACCCTTGACAACCCACAGCGAGTATGATATAAAGCGGCTCAACTTGAACCTCAACAACCCCATAAGCACGCTACTCTTATCCAGAGAGGTGGAGGGACCGGCCCTGTGAAACCTCGGCAACCATCCTGTGCAAGGAACGGTGCCAATTCCGGCAGAATGACAATCCGGCGGGATTGTCTTCATTCTGGAAGATGAGAGGGATGCTGGACTTTGCAAACCTCTTCTTTCAGAAGAGGTTTTTTGTTACCCCGAACCTCCTCTGGATAAAAACCCTGCCCCGAGGAGGTTTTTCTATGTCCTGTTGACGCTTCCACCTCGTTTTCCATTCAATCAGGGCAGCCGGCGCCCTGCACCTCGCCGGCCAATCTTCCTGCCGCTGGCAGGTATCGCCAAAGGAGAATTACCTTATGTCTGCATCTTCAACCCCTCCACGGAAATTCGGGTTCTCAACCCGGCAACTGCACGCCGGCTACACGCCGGAACCGACCACCGGCAGCCGCGCTGTGCCCATCTATCAAACCACCAGTTACCAGTTCCGCAATACGGAACACGCGGCCAACCTGTTCGCGCTCAAGGAAGCGGGAAATATCTATACCCGCATCATGAACCCGACCACCGAGGTACTGGAAAAACGTCTCGCGGATCTGGAGGGCGGCGTCGGCGCGCTGGCCGCCAGTTCCGGCCACGCCGCACAGACAATAGCCATCCTGACCCTGTGCGCCGCTGGTGATCATATCGTCAGCAGCAGCCGGCTCTACGGTGGCACGTACAACCAGTTCAACTACACCTTCCCCCGTCTCGGCATCGAAGTTACCTTTGTGGACCCTAACGATCCGCAAAACTTCGAACGCGCGCTTCGCCCCAACACGAAAATCATCTACGGCGAGACGTTGGGGAATCCGGATATCTTCGTCTTCCCCTTCGAGGAAGTTGCGGAGATTGCCCGCAAACATCGTATTCCGTTGATGATTGACAATACCTTCGCCACGCCGTACCTGTGCCGCCCGTTCGAATGGGGCGCCAACATCGTCGTCCACTCCACCACCAAGTTCCTCGGCGGACACGGGACAAGCATCGGCGGCATCATCGTGGATGGAGGCAATTTCGACTGGCGCAGCGGTCGCTTCGCGAACTTCACCACGCCCGATCCCTCCTACCATGGCCTGATCTATGCCGATCTAGAGCAAGCCGGCCTGCCGCCGTTCATTACCAAAGCCCGCGTTCAGATTCTGCGCGACATCGGCGCCTGCCAGGCGCCGTTCAATGCCTGGCAAACTTTGCAGGGGATCGAGACGCTCAGCCTGCGCATGGAACGCCATGTCCAGAACGCGCAGGCCGTCGCTGAGTTTCTCGAAAAGCATCCCAAAGTAGCCTGGGTGCAGTATCCGGGTCTGAAGAGCCACCCACATTACCAGCGCGCCCGGAAGTATCTGCCCAAGGGTCCCGGCGCGATTCTGGGCTTTGGCATCCGCGGCGGTCTGGAGGCCGGGCAACGGTTCATTGACAGCCTGCAACTCTTCAGCCATCTGGCGAATGTTGGCGATGCCCGCAGCCTCGCCATCCATCCGGCTACCACCACGCACAGCCAGCTCTCCCCTGAAGAACAATTGAGCGCCGGCGTCTCCCCCGATTTCGTCCGCCTGAGCATCGGTCTCGAAGACATTGACGATATTCTCTGGGACCTCGACCAGGCCCTGCAGCACAGTACAGTCTGAATTCCCGACAGGATGAATGCGGCGGAGCCGCCTCCGCCAGCATTCATCCTGCAACCCCATCTCGCGTTGCCTTCAAGGAGTTTGTATGCCGGTCAAAATTCCAGAAACCCTCCCCGCCCGCGCCATCCTGGAGAGCGAAAATATTTTCGTCATGGGCGAGACGCGCGCCAGGCATCAGGATATCCGCCCCCTGCGCATTGCCATCCTCAACCTGATGCCTACCAAGATTCAAACCGAGACGCAATTGCTGCGTCTGCTCAGCAACACCCCATTACAGGTCGAGGTAACTCTGCTGTACACGGCCACCCACAAGTCAAAGAATACGCCGGCCGAACATCTGTTGCACCACTATCGTTCGTTTGCGCAGGTCCGACGGCAAAAATTCGACGGTCTCATCATCACCGGCGCGCCGGTCGAACACCTGCCCTTCGAGGAAGTAGATTACTGGCCGGAATTGCAGGCCATCATGGACTGGTCAGAAACCAATGTTTTCTCGACCTTCTACATCTGCTGGGGCGCGCAGGCTGGCCTGTACCATCGCTACGGCATCCCCAAATATCCACTGCCGCGCAAGATGTTCGGCGTCTTTCCCCATCGCGTGCTCGACCCACGCCATAAACTCATGCGCGGCTTTGACGACATCTTCCTGGCCCCCCATTCACGCCATACCGAAATCCGCCGCGCCGATATTGAGCGCGTCCCCGATTTGCAAATCCTGGCTGAATCGGATGAGGCTGGCATCTATATCGTCGTTTCACGCGACGGTCGGCGCGTGTACGTCACCGGCCACTCGGAATATGACCCTCTCACGCTAAAGAGCGAGTATGATCGGGACGTCGGGAAGGGATTGCCTATTCACATTCCCATCAACTACTATCCCGATGATGACCCCAGCAAACCACCCATTGTGCGCTGGCGCAGCCATGCTCACCTGCTCTTCGCCAACTGGTTGAACTACTACGTCTATCAGGTGACGCCCTATGACTTGCGCGCTATTCCCCGGCCAGGCACGCCCGCCGATTTCTGATGCCATCTCTGCCGCGCTGTTCTCGCCTTACCCACCCCCCTTACCCCGCAAGCGCGTTGCCAGTTCCATAATCGAGCGCGCTGCCTGCTGGAACGAGAGCACCGCCGAATCCATCGGGAACTTGGTAATGAACGGCTCATGGCGGTTGTTCGCCAGCGTCATATTACCGCTCAAGTAAGGCACTGTGACCCCGATTTCGCGGCCCAGTTCGCGATCAATTTCTGCCTTCGTCATTCCCTCCAGACCAACGGCGCGGTTGAGAATCGGGTACAGGCGTTCCGCTTCCACACCTTGCGCGTGCAGGTAATCCCAGACAATCTTCGTCAATGTGACTGTGCTCAGATCCGGGCCAAGCACCAGCACAATGACATCGGCGCGTTGCAGGATGGGAATGCTGATGCGCGAGAGGGAGCGTCCCAAGTCAACGAAGACCGCGTCGTACACTTCTTGAAGGGCGCTGATGATTTCCGGAATGCGGTTCACCTGTAACTGATTGGCGCTCTCCGGGTCCGGTGAGCCGGCCAGCAGGCGAAAATGCCAGGCCATCTGATAGGGAAGATTTTCCTGGAAGAAGAGCGGCGTGGTGTAATCAGCGCTCATCGCCGCTACGCTGACCACGTTCAGCCGCTCTGTATAACCGACAATGTGCGCAATCGAACCAATCGGGAGCACCAGGTCCACCACAGCCACGCGCCGTTCCGCTTTCTCCCCCTCCTCTTTCTCTTTACAGGTTGCCGTACACATGGCCAGATTAGCGCACAATGAAGATGTACCTGTGCCTCCCTTGGCGCTGAGAAAAACCACCAGCGCCCCTCCCTTTTTGACCGTCGTGGCGCGGCCAAGCAAACGCGGTATCAGTTCCAGCAATCTGGCGACCGCCTCGCTCGATTTCATCAGGTATTCGTTACACCCTGCCGCCAGCAAGGTGTTCATTTCCCCTGGCCGCCCGGCGCTGCTAAACGCGACGCAAGGCACATTTGCCGTGCGCCGATCCTGACGCAAGCGCGCCACCAGGCCGAGGGCCGGCGCATCCGGTAAAGCCGGGTCCAGAATAATCAGCTGCGGCAGGTGCTGCCAGGCCAGGATCAACCCCTCCTTGCCCAGCGAGGCCGTCAGCACGTTGTAACGGGCCTTCTTCAGCAAAGTGGCCAGATAGTTCCGACTGGCGGCATCCGCGTCAATGATCAAAATCGTGGGTGTCTCGCTCATAACAGGCTATTCTTCCAGAGGGGGCATGAGATAACCCAGGCCAGGCCGGGTGACAATATGTCGGGGGTCATGCGGATCATCCTCAATCTTCTGCCGCAGGCGCGCAATGGTCACCCAGAGAATTTCGCGGTCCGAACGGTACTCCGGGCCCCAAACGCCGGTCAGCAGTTCTTCGGCGCTCAGAACGCGCCCCACGTTGTGGGTAAACTGAAGCAAAAGCCGGTACTCGGTAGCCGAAAGATAGACCAGTTGATGATTGCGGTAGACTTCGGCGCGCGCATAATCCACCCGCAAATTGCCGTGAGTAAACGTGCCCTCGTACTTTCCCTGGCGCACCTGGGCGCGACGCAACACCGCGCGCACGCGCGCCAGCAGTTCCATCACCGAAAACGGTTTGACCAGATAATCGTCGGCCCCGACATCCAGCCCGCGCACACGTTCTTGCTCCTCGCCGCGCGCCGTCAACATGATGATCGGCACCGATGAAAACTGGCGCACGCGCTGACAGACGGAAAAGCCATCCAGACGCGGCAGCAACACATCGAGCAGAATCAGGTCAACCGGCTGAATGGCAAGGACCTCCAGCGCCTCCACCCCATCCCGTGCCGTGAGGACCTCGTACCCTTCGGTGCGCAGGTTGGCCTCCAGCAAACGCAGGTAACGTGGCTCATCATCCACTATCAACACACGCGCGGGAATCTTCGCAGGGCGGACTGCAACCTCCTCGCTCATGACGCCTCCTTGACCGTCTGCTTCCCTGCCTCAGCCGTCCCAGATAATGGCTTCACCGGCAGGTCAATGCGAAATGCTGTACCTTTTCCCGGACTGGTTTCGACGGAAATCTGCCCCCCATGCGCGCGCACAATTTCGCGACAGATGAACAACCCCAGGCCCGTTCCTCGCGCCGCCGACTCGCCCGGTACACGGTAGAAACGCTCAAAGATAAACGGCAGATGCTGCGGTGGAATACCCGGCCCCTCATCGGCGAAGACGATAGTCTGTTTTTGTGGCGTCGCCTGCAAGGTGATCTTGACCGGCGCCCCAGGCGCATATTTGAGCGCATTGTCAAACAAATTCTCCAACACCTGTCCCAGGCGAACAGTATCTGCCTGCAAAGGAGGAGCCTCGGTCAAATCCAGCGTAAGGCGCAGGTCTGGGACGCGCGTCTGCATCCGCAAAGCGACGTCGCGAATCAGGGCTTCCAGACGCACCGGCTGAAACTCCATCGGCAACATCCCCTGCTGTAAGCGCGCCGAATCCAGCAGGCGGTCGAGCATAGTCACCAGACGGTCGGTTTCTTCATCGATAATCGTCAAAAACTCGCGTTGCGTAGCCTCGTCCCAACGGGTATCCGAACGCAACAGCGAGGTGGTATAGCCTTTGATGAACCCAAGCGGCGTATGAATATCATGCGAAATTGCCGCCAGGAAATCATCCTGCAATTGCGCGCGGTGACGCGCGGCTTCCAGTTGACTCAGCGTCTGGCGTAAAGCGTGCCGGTCCAGCAGATGCGCCACGGCTATCGCCGCCAGCGTGGCCTGTTGAATTTGCTCCCCGGTATAAGGCGGCCCGCCAAAACGCACAAAAATCAATGCGCCATAGCCATCCGCCGTATGGAAAGGCAAACCCAGCAAATGGGGGTTGGCCAGACGGTCTTCCGCCAGTGGCGTCGCAGGCGGTTCGTGAACAATCTTCTGTTCGCTGAGAACAAGATTGGCAATGCCCTCGCCCCACGCGGCCTCTGCCTCTGCCCGGCGTCCGCGTCCCAGGGCGCGCGCGTACACCGCTTCCGGCAGGCTGCTGCTGGCTTCGGCCCGGTAAATGACTACATTATCGAACAGAAAACGCTGCCGCAGAACTGTAAACAGGGCATCCAGCCCCTTCTTCCAATCCGGGTTATCCAGCGCCTGCAACAGCGCGCCATAAAACTCCGACCAGGTATCGCTCATCGTAAAGTAGTCTCCTGCCGTCCACGATCGCGGATACGATAGGCAAGAGAGGCCGCCGCCTTATAGTTGCATGGCCTGTTGACGCAAGGCTTCTTCCGGCTTTTCGGCCTCGACCAGCGGGAAACGGAACGTCGAACCCTTGCCCGGCTCGGATTCAACCTCAATCATCGAACCGTGCGCGTTCAAAATCTCCTTGACCAGCGCCAGCCCCAGCCCGGCGCCGCCATAACGACGCGTCGGAGAACTATCCAGTTGATGGAATGGCTCAAACAATTCACCGATCCGCTCTGGCGGGATGCCAATGCCGGTGTCGCTGACCTCTATCGTGACCAGGCCGCCCGATTCGGGACGGACAGCGAGCGTCACCTGCCCACCTGCCGGGGTAAATTTAATGGCATTGTCCACCAGTTGCAGAATTGCCCAGGTAATTTTCTCCTCATCCGCCAGCACCGGCGGCACATCGGGTGGGACTTCCACGTTGACCTTAATCTGGCGGTCGGCGGCCTTCGAACGCGTATAGTCCACCACATCGGCCACCACATAGTTGAGATAGACCGGCGCCAGTTTCAACGTCATCTCACCGCGCGCTGCCAGCGAGAACAGAATCAGACTTTCGATGAGGCCTTCCAGACGCGCCGCGGCCCGTTGACTGACCTGCGCCGCCTTCTTCTGCTCTGCATTCAAAGGGCCCAACGCCTCGCTCACCAGCAATTCCAGATAGCCCTTGATGTGAGTCATCGGGGTGCGCAGTTCGTGGGAAATATTGGCAATGAAGTTAGCCTTTAACTGGTTGAGTTCGGTCAGTTTCCGCAAGGCCTCCTGCAATTCCACCGTCCGCTCCTGCACGCGCTTTTCCAGATAACGATTGGCCTCTTCCAGCGCCGAACGCAGCTGGATAATCTGTTCGGTAATGGCCTGATCAATATCCGCGCGCGTCAACAAGCCCAGTTCAACCAGCGCATCGCCCAGGAGGCAGGGCTGATTTTCCTGATGACGCGCCTTCTGGTACTCCAGGGCGCGGCGCAAATCGGCTTCGCTGATGCGCCCCTGCGTGACCAGATACTCCCCCAGACGTGGCACAAGCATCTCCGGTTTGAGCGGACGAGCAGGCATGTTCATTTCTCCCATACCCACGAACCTCCCACCATGGTTGCGACGGGTTGCAAGGAAGCAAGAGCCTCCGGCGCACAGACAAAAGGATCGGTCTCCAAAACGATCAGATCGGCCAGATAGCCGGGCGCGAGTCTACCCAGGCAATCCTCCCAACCGGCAGCCCAGGCAGGCCCCTGGGTATAGGCCACCAGTGCCTCGGCCACCGTCAGCCGTTCCTCAGGATGCCAGCCTTGCGGGGCAGGATAACCATCGCGCCGACGCCGTGTGACTGCCGCGTACACTCCCAGGAACGGGTTGGGCGATTCAACCGGCGCATCCGAGCCAAAAGCCAGCCTGGCACCATGACGCAACTGCGTGCGCCAGCCATAAGCCACCAGCGGTCGTTCTCCAAGCAACTGAATTGCCATCTCCATATCTGACAGGGCGTGGATCGGCTGCATCGAGGCCACCAGCCCGGCCTCCGCCAGACGCGGCGCATCGTCCGGGTGTATCAACTGGACATGTTCCAACCGATGACGACGCCAGGGTAAATGATGCTCGCGCTCATACGCACGCAAACGATGAAAACCATCCAGAACGAGACGATTGGCGCCATCGCCAATGGCATGAACGGCCAGGCTGAAACCACCTTGCGCCGCCCGGAGGCCATATTCCAGAATGTCTTCCGCTGTCAAGAATAGGATACCACGATTTTGCGGTTCGTCAACATAGGAATCCAGCAAGGCAGCTGTCCGTGATCCCAGGGCCCCATCCGCAAACAATTTGACCGGTCCCAGGCGCAGGAAATAGTCCCCCATGCCCTCCCGTAAGCGACAGAGAAGCACATCGTCCAGATCGCTGGCGGGAATAGCCTTGAGCACCCGCAGCCGTAAATCGCCGCGCTGCTGCAGGATTTGCAAGGCGCGCAGGCAGGTACCCGGATCGAAATCGTGCAGGCCAGTCAGTCCCAGTTGCCAGAGCGATGGCAAAGCCAGATGGATGGCCTGCGCCAGGGCTTCCGGCGCGGGCGCAGGGATAACCCTCTCCACCAGACGCAGAGCATTTTCGAACAGAATACCGCTGGGGTTGCCGCGCGGATCGCGTTGAATCACGCCCCCTTTCGGGTTCGGGGTGGAGGCGCGAAGTTTTGCTTTGCGTAACGCCAGGGTATTGACCCAGCCCGCATGGAGCGATTTCGCCGTCAGATAAACAGGATGAAGAGGCGCCACGCGATCGAGGTCAGCCGCCGTCGGCCACTGTCCCGCCGCGTCGGGCCAGAGATGGTGGTCCCAGCCATGTCCCAGCACCCACTCGCCAGGCAAAGTCTGGCGCGCCCGCTCCGCTACCCGGCGCAGACATTCGGCTTTCGTTTCCGTCGCGCAATCCAGACGCTGTCGCTGCAACGCATACCGTTGCAGATGAAAGTGAGCATCCATCAGGCCGGGCAGGATGATCCGCCCGCCCATATCCTGCTTTTCCGCCGCCCCGCCGGCCTCCAGCAATGCCTCTCCCCCAACCGCGACAATCCGCTCGCCGTCCAGCAGCAAAGCCGAAGCGCGCGGTTGCTCCGCCTGAAGTGTGTACACCAGAGCATTGTAAAGAATTTTCATATCCGATAACCGCGAAATCAATGACACCATTTTAGCATGATTGCCCGCTCCGCATAGGCCGTTCGAGGGTGTGGCACATCGCTCGCAATGACAAGAGGCAGAGGGTTCTCCATTAGCCATGGTAGGTAGTTACGAACGAAGGATACATTACCTCTGAAAATTTGAACCGCACCCGAGGCCATCGGGTATAATTAGCGTTCATGAAACTCTCTGTCATCATTCCCGTTTATAACGAGGTGGGCAGCATCCGCGAAATCATCCGCCGCGTCCGGGCTACAGGCCTGGCGGATGAAATCATTGTGGTGGACGATGGGTCCAGCGATGGCACCCGCGAACTGTTGCAGCAACTGGCCGGACAGGAAAATCTCCAGGTTATCTTTCACCCCGTCAATCAGGGAAAGGGTAGCGCCATCCGCAGCGGTCTGGCAGCCGTCAGCGGCGATGTGATCCTCATTCAGGATGCCGATCTCGAATACGACCCACGCGATTACCCGACTCTGCTACGTCCTATTCAGGAAGGCATTGCCGATGTGGTCTACGGTTCGCGCTTTCTCGGCGGGCCGCGCCGCCCGATTCTGTTCTGGAACATGGTCGCCAATCGTATCCTGACTTTCCTGACCAACATCCTGTACAACAATATCCTGAGCGATATGGAAACAGGATACAAAGTGTTCCGTCGCTCGGTCCTGGACGGCGTGACCCTGCGAGCACGGCGGTTCGAATTTGAGCCTGAGTTTACCGCCAAGATGCTCAAGCGTCACGTGCGCATTTTCGAGGTGCCGATTACGTTCAATCCGCGTGACTACTCCGCCGGCAAGAAAATCAAAGCCAAAGATGCCTTCCAGGCGCTGTGGGCACTGCTCAAATATCGCTTCGTGGATTGATGACCTGTACTTTGCGGCTCTGGCCGGGCCACCGTATGCACTCAAAAGTTATTGCACGCCATACGAAAACCCTGTGATTTTGCCAGTTTTTGACATTCACAGGCTCTGTGGCGATAATGTCATGGCGAGCCGCCAAAGGCGGCGAAGCAGTCCCCTTGCCTGCCGGGAGACTGCTTTCCCTACGCTACGCTCCACCATGCTCCGCTCGTGGCGGGCGGGACATGCGTTTCGCTCGCCGTGACATACGTTGAGAGTGTTGGCAACAGAGCAACATTCGTACGACAACTTTTGCGTGGACACAGGCCACCTCTCCAGTTGACACAAACGCGCCGCTACAGTATAAGGGGGGCATGGAAAAAACCTGCTCTCTACTTCTGATTTTGCTCGCCCTGGCAGGTGGTTGTTCTCTCCCCTATGCTTACCTGCCTCCATCCTCGCCTACCCCCGGCCCTTCGCCGACGGCCTCCGCCACCGCTACCCCCTCCCCCTCGCCAACCCCAACGGTCACTCCCACACCCAGGCCAGAAGCGCGCCTGGAGACGGGAGCACGCGCCCTGTTCAACGGCGATTACGACCGCGCCCTGCTCGAATACCGTACCGCCTACGCCGAAGCCACCGATCCGGAAACACGCGCCGCGGCGTTGTTTGGTCTTGGGCGCGCCGCCTACGAAGGGCAAGCCTATGCTCAGGCGCTCGAAGCATTGCGCTCCCTGATCACTGCCTATCCTGATTCCATCCACGCCGCGCGCGCCTATTTACTGCTGGGCGAAACCTACGCGGCGCTCCAGCGCTACACCGAGGCCGCCGACGCCTATCAGGCTTACCTGACCCTGCGCCCTGCTGTCATTGATTACTACGTTCTGCAACGTCGCGGTGACGCCCTGGCCGCAGCAGGCGACTATCCCTCTGCCCTGACCGTGTACGCACAGGCCCTGACAGCCCCACACAGCGGCGATACCCTGAACCTGGAAGTCCAGATAGCCCGCACCTATGCCGCCGCCGGCGACTACCACACCGCCATTGCCCGCTACGAGCAACTGATAGGCCGCACCAATGAGTACTACACGAAAGCATCGTTGGAATTTTTGACCGGGCAGGCATACCTTGCCCTGGGCCAGACCGACCTCGCCTATGAACGTTTCCAACGGCTGGTCAACAGTTACCCCCTGGCCTACGACGCCTACCCGGCGCTGGTCGCTCTGGTCAATGCCGGCGTGCCGGTGGACGAATTCAAGCGTGGCCTGATTGATTACCGCGCAGGTCAATACGGCCTCGCCTGGGACGCGTTTACCCGTTACCTGCAGGCCACGCCAGAGCACGATGGCGCAGCGTATTACTACCGCGCCCTCGCCCTCGTCGCCTTGGGGAATTATCCGGCAGCCCTGCAAGATTTCGACACCTTTCTGAATAACTACCCCGCCAGTCCCGACTGGTTAGAAGCCTGGGACGATAAAGCCTACACACAATGGGCTTACCTGAATCAGCCCCAAGACGCGGCTCAAACCTACCTGGAACTGGCGCGCCGTGTCTCTAATCCGGAGACCATCTGCCAGGCGCTGATGAACGCGGCGCGCAACTTCGAACGCGCGGATAAACTGGAAGAAGCCATCGCCGTCTGGACGCGCGTTGCTGACGAACTGCCTTCCTGTTCCCAAACCTCTCAGGCGCTCTTCTGGGCTGGCATTGGCCGTTACCGGCAGCAGCGTTACGAAGAAGCGTTGCTGGCCTTCCAGCGCGATTTACTCCTCTCCACCACGTCGGAAGATCAGGCGCGCGCCCAGTTCTGGATCGGTAAGGTACAGCAAAAGCGCGGCGACGTAGCCGCGGCTCAAACCGCCTGGCAACAGGCCGCCGCACTCGATCCCAGCGGCTACTATAGCGAACGCGCGCGCGATCTGCTCTTGAATCGCGCCCCCTTTGCCTCACCCCCTATCCTGCACCTCGACGTGGATCTGGCCGCCGAGCAACGCCTCGCCGAATCCTGGCTGCGCATCCACTTTAACCTGCCGCCAGAGACCAATCTCAGCGACCTCGGCGAACTGGCCCAGAGTCCACAACTGGTACGCGGCAACGAACTCTGGGCCACAGGCCTGTATGCCGAAGCGCTGGCCGAATTCAATGACTTGTGTCAGGCCGTCAGCAATGACGCGGCCAACAGTTACCGTTTGGGCAATTATCTCATTTCCCTCGGCGCTTATCGTCTGGGCATCACGGCTCTGAATCAGGTGTTGACCCTGGCCGGTCTGGAAAGCAGTACCCAAAAACTGACTGCCCCTCCTTATTTCAATCATCGCCGCTATGGCACGTACTTTCAGGATTTAATCGTTCCCCTGGCCTCTCAAAACGGTTTGGATCCCCTGTTCCTGTTCAGCGTTGTTCTGCTGGAAAGCAATCGCTTCGACCGCTTCGCGCAATCGGGCGCCGGCGCACGTGGCCTGATGCAGATCATGCCTGCCACCGGCGAGGAAATTGCCGCGCAACTGGGCTGGCCACCGAACTATACCGCACGCGACCTCTACCGCCCACTGGTCAGCCTGACTTTCGGCACGTACTACCTGCGCACCCAGCGCGATTATTTCGATGGCGATTTGTACGCCGCGCTGGCGGCTTACAACGCCGGGCCAGGCTTCGCCGCCGCCTGGCGTCAACTGGCCAATGGCGACCCGGACCTCTTCGTAGAGGTCATCCGCGCCGCCGAGACACGCCAGTACCTGCGCTACATCTACGAAATTTTTGTCGTGTACCGCTCCCTCTACGGCGAAACAGGCCTTTGACGGTGCTCCAGCAGCACTTCTGCCTGCGCCAGCGCGCCTACCAGACCAGCGTCATCGCCCAGTTGGGCTGTGGTGAGGAGCAGATCACGCACATAAATGGGATTCATCACGCTGGCCATCAGGGTCGCCTGCAAGGAATCCAGGAAAAGGTCACTGCTCTGTGAAACGCCACCCCCTAAAACGACAACGGAGGGGTTGAAAGCGTGGAGAAAATCGGCTATGGCCTGTCCCAGGAAGCGTCCCGCGCGCTCATAAGCCTGCCGCGCCAGAGCATCCCCGCGGCGCGCGGCCTCGGCGATTGCCTGAGGGGTCACCTGCGCCAGCGTCAATTGGGAAGGCACGCCCGCCTGCAACTGAGCGCGCACATAGGCAGCAATGGCCGGCCCGGAGGCTACCGCCTCCAGATGACCGCGCTGACCGCAAGAACACTGCGGCCCATTGGGGAGGACGGTGATGTGACCCAGTTCTGCGGCCAGACCACGCCAGCCCAACACCAGGCGATCTTCCAGGATAACACCACCGCCAATGCCAGTGCTGATGGTCAGATACAGGAGATTGCGATGACCACGCCCGGCACCATACCGCCACTCGCCTACGGCGGCCAGGTTGGCATCGTTATTCACGAAAACCGGGCGTTCAAAACGCTGCGCCAGTTTTTCCCCCAGGGGAAAATTGACCCATTCTTTGATATTCGGCGTTGAAAAGACCAGACCACTGGCCGGGTCCAACGGCCCCGGCGCAGCCACCGAAATTGCCGCCACATCCTCTTGCGCCGGCCAGGCCGCCTCAATGCCGGCCAACACCCGCTCGAAGACAGGTTCGCCTGCCACGTGCGTTGGGATGCGCCGGCTGGTCAGCGGCTGGAGATTGCCGGGGAGATAGGCCGCGGCGCGAATCTGGGTCCCACCAATGTCAACACAAAGAATCGCTGTCATGGTCGCGATTATACCCGTTGACTGGCCGGAAGACAATCCAGAGTTGACTGCTGGCGAAAACCCTGCTATCATCTTTGCCGTGCGGCTTTCTCCTGTTCCTGGCTGGATTAAGGAAGTCAAAGCGCTCCTGCGCTGGCTGGCGCCGGGCCTGGGGGTTAAGCGCTGGTTTGCCCTGCTGCTGTTCGGCATTACCATGCTGGGCGTTGGGCTGGCCATGTTCCTGCTCGATATTTACCGTACTGCGCCAGATACCTGGTGGCTCCCGGCGCTCTCTTTCCTGTCGTTGCGTTTTCTGGCGCGACCGCTGCGCGTGCTCATTTTCGGCGTTCTGGGGTTGGGATGGATCGCGCTGGGACTGTGGGGGCTGAATCGCGCCCTGCTCGTGCCGTTCCTGAAACCAGGGATGAGGCTGGTGGATCAGGTGGCGCGTTACCGTCTGCGCGAGCGTGGCCCACACGTGGCCGTCATCGGTGGCGGACACGGGATCGCGACCGTCCTGCGCGGCCTGAAGACGCACACACACAATTTGACCGCCATTGTCTCGGTAGCCGACGATGGCGGTTCATCGGGGGAAATCCGCCGCGAACTGGGCATCCTGCCGCCGGGCGATATTCGCAACTGCCTGGCCGCTCTTTCCAATGACGAAGCCCTGTTGACCCAATTGTTCCAGTATCGCTTCGGCGGGAACGGCGCGTTGGGCGGCCACTCATTCGGGAATCTGTTTATCTCCGCTCTGGCAGACATTACCGGTAGTTTCGAGCAGGCCGTGACCGAGTCCGGGCGCGTCCTTTCCGTGTACGGTCAGGTGTTGCCGGCCACGCTGCATGACGTGCGTCTGGTGGCCGATGTGCAGCTGGCTCAGGTTCCAGGTGAAGTGCGCGTCAAGGGAGAAAACAAGATTCCCAGGGCAGCCGGGCACGTGCGGCGCATCTGGCTGGAGCCGAATGACGCCGCCGCTTATCCGCCCACCGTTCAGGCTCTCTTGAACGCCGATATGATTGTCATCGGCCCCGGCAGCCTGTACACCAGCATTCTGCCAAACCTGCTGGTCGCCGACCTGCGCGCCGCCATCCGCGCCAGCAAAGCGTTGAAAATCTATGTCTGCAATATCGTCACCCAGGCCGGCGAAACAGACCTCTACACCTGCAGTGACCATGTGCGCGCGATTGAAGAATATCTTGGCAAAGGCGTGCTGGACATTATCATCTGTAATGAAAGTGACTGTTCCCCATCTGCCACAAATGGGGTAAAATGGGTAACGTTGGACGAAAAGGCTCGCAAAGACAGCCGCCTTTACGTGGCCGATTTGCGTGACCAAGAGGCGCCCTGGCGTCATGACGCCGGGCGACTGGCTCAGGTGTTGATGGACCTCTACCACGAGCGCACCGGTCCTTTAGGCGGAACGTAGTCAACATCCTGTGTGATCCCTTCAACGCTCCAGCGTTGATGAATATTCCATAATACGAGGAGGCTTTCTATGACTGTCCGTGTAGGTATCAACGGTTTTGGCCGCATTGGCCGTCAGGTCTTAAAGGCCATCCGGGACTACTACCCCAACGAATTGGAAGTAGTAGCCTTCAATGATATTGGTGACCTGCCGACCATGGCGCACCTGCTCAAGTACGATTCCAACTATGGTCGCTTCAACGGCACCGTGGAAATCGTTGACGATGGCTTGTTGATTGACGGCAAGAAAATCAAGGCCTTCAAAGAGACCGATCCGGCGGCGATTCCCTGGAAAGACCTGGGAGTGGAGATCGTCATCGAATCGACCGGCTTGTTTACGGTCAAGAACGATGGCGTGAACAAAAAAGGGAAGATGGTCAAAGGCGCGGTCAATCACATCACCGCCGGCGGCGCCAAGAAAGTTATCATTTCGGCCCCGGCAGAAGGGGAAGACATTACGATTGTGATGGGCGTCAACGAAGACAAGTACGACCCCGCCAATCATCACGTCGTTTCGAACGCTTCCTGCACCACGAACTGCCTGGCGCCGGCCGCCAAGGTGGTCCATGATAACTTCGTCATCAAGCGAGCGTTCATGACTACCGTCCATGCCTATACGAACGACCAGCGCATTCTCGACCTGCCCCACTCCGATCTGCGCCGGGCGCGCGCCGCTGCGATGAGCATCATCCCGACGACGACCGGCGCCGCGAAAGCCGTCGCCCTGGTCATCCCCGACCTGAAGGGTAAGTTCGACGGCTATGCCCTGCGCGTCCCCACCAGCACCGTCTCCGTGGTGGACTTCACGGCTGAAATCGAGAAGCCAACCACGACCGAGGCGCTGCGTCAGGCCTTCCGCGAGGCCGCCAAACAGCCGCGCTTCAAGGGCATTCTGCAAGCCGTGGACGAGCCGCTGGTCAGCATTGACTTTAAAGGCGATCCGCACTCCTCGTCAGTAGACCTGCCCTTCACGATGGTCCTGGGCAAAGAGGCCAGCACCTTCGTCAAGGTTGTGGCCTGGTACGATAACGAATGGGGCTACTCCGTCCGCACCGCGGACCTGGCCGCCTTGATGGCGAAGTCGTTGTAAGCCCCAACCGGCCTTGCGTCGTATCCGGGAGGCAGGTTATCAGGAACAGCGTGGCAGGAATGATTACCTGCCTCCCCGTTGCCTGGCTCCCTAGAGTCAGGGAAAGTCACGCCGATTTTGCACCGGATAGCAGGTTGTGGTAACTACCTACCCTACCCACCCGCGTCATGGCGAGCCGCCGAAGGCGGCGAAGCAATCTCAAGTTTCACAGAAGCAATAAGAACACTCGTGAGACTCGCGAGGGGATGGCTTCGGCAGTTATTGCCACCTCTCGCAATGACAGCGGGCAGGTAATTACAGGTTGTGGGATAAATCCCATGCTATGGAGTGCCATATGAACAAAAAGACCGTCAAAGATATTGACCTGAAGGGCAAACGCGTGCTGATGCGCGTGGATTTCAACGTTCCCATGGAGAACGGTCAGGTGACCGACGATAAGCGCATTCGCGCCGCGCTGCCTACTATTCAATACGTATTGGATCAGGGCGCTGCCGTGATTCTCATGAGTCATCTTGGACGTCCCAAAGGCGGCCCCGACCCGGCCTTCAGTCTGAAGCCGGTCGCGGAAGTCCTGGCGAAATTGCTGGGGCGGCCAGTCAAGATGGCCCCTGATTGCGTTGGCCCCGAAGTGGAAAAAATGGCTCAGGCTCTCCAGCCCGGCGAGGTACTCATGCTGGAGAATACCCGTTTCCATGAGGGCGAAGAAAAGAACGATCTCGAACTGGCAAAGCAGATGGCCGCTCTCGGCGAGGTGTACGTCAATGATGCCTTTGGCTCAGCGCATCGCGCTCATGCCTCCACCGAGGGCGTGGCGCGCTTCCTGCCGGCCGTCGCCGGTTTCTTGATGGAGCAGGAACTGGAATATCTGGGACGCGCCACCGCTAACCCCGAACATCCTTACATCGCCATCCTGGGCGGAGCGAAAATCAGCGACAAGATTCTGGTCGTGGAGAACCTGCTCGCCAAATGCGACAAACTGATCATCGGCGGCGGCATGGCCAATACATTTCTGGCCGCGAAAGGCTACAACATGCAGGATAGCCTGGTTG
Organism: Anaerolineales bacterium; assembly: GCA_034436275.1. GTDB lineage: Bacteria > Chloroflexota > Anaerolineae > Anaerolineales > Villigracilaceae > DAOTVX01. The sequence goes on from DAOTVX010000125.1 coordinate 26,192, forward strand.
AGGCAGGTTCGATCGAAACTGCCCGCGCCATTCTGGAAAAACACGGCGATAAAATCATCCTGCCGGTGGACGCGGTCATTGCCGACAAGTTCGACGCCGAGGCCAATACGCAGGTGGTGGACGTGGACAAAATTCCACCCGGCTGGCGCGTCATGGACGTTGGCCCCAAGACGCTTGAGGCTTATAAAGCCGCGCTGCAAGGCGCCCGGTTGATCGTCTGGAATGGCCCGGTGGGCGTCTTCGAGATGCCGAAATTCGCCGAGGGCACCTTCGCTCTGGCGCGCCTGCTGGCCGAATCGGGCGCAGTGACCGTCATCGGCGGCGGTGATAGCGCCAGCGCGGTCAAGAAAGCCGGCGTTGCCAAACAAATGACCCATGTCTCCACCGGCGGCGGCGCTTCGCTGGAGTTCCTCGAAGGCAAGGAATTGCCCGGCGTGGCGGCCCTGCTGGATAAATAACCGCCCTGGTGAGGGTGATGGAACCTGCCTGCGTCCGCGCGATGCAGGCAGGTTTTTTGGAAAAACAGTAACAACCTACCCACTATCCATCCTTGTCATTGCGAGCCGCCGCAGGCGGCGAAGCAATCCCCTTGCTTGCCGGGAGATTGCTTCGCTACGCTCGCAATGACAAGAGGCAGAGGGTTCTCCA
>DAOTVX010000126.1:0-1842 GCA_034436275.1 Anaerolineales bacterium
CCTTGTCCTGGCCGCCAGGCCTGACGCAGGACCTGCAGATGTTGTTGATATTCTTCCGTCTCGCTGACCCCGGGCAGCAATGCCAGGTTCCACAGCACCCAGGCCGTCTCGTAAATTTCGAAGGGGCGTGCAATCGGGAAACCGCCATCCGGCAAGACCGTCTGACGCAGGTAGGCCAGGGCGCGTTTATCGCCCGGCTTGACCGCCCAGGCAAAGAAGGCGGTCGCCGAAGGCGAATGCGCCACTGACCCGTCCTCCTCGCGCAGGTTGCGCGCATCCAGCCAGGATTCCCAATCCTCCCAGCCGGCCAGTTCGGAAGAGAACGCCAGCGTGAGGTGGCGGTCAATCAACCGCCCACCCGCCGCGGCCATCTTCGCATCGCGCGCCGGGGCGGTTTCCCGCAGGATATATTCCTTACTGCGGGGGGAAACCAGGCCCAGCAACTCGCCCTCGCTGAGCAGGAAGGGCATGAGCATCTCGAAACCGGCTGTGGCGCCGTTGGCATCGAGGTACAAACCGGTGGTTGCTCCACTGACCAGACTCTCCAGGGCGCGCATGCCGGCATCCACCTGCAAGCGATCGGTGCCGCGCCGCCCGCAGCGCGCCAGAGCGATCATCGCCGCCAGTGTTGAGACCAGGCGGTCGTGATAATAGGCCGGAAAGGGCGCGCCCCACCCGCCATCCGGCAATTGATGGGCGCACAACCATTGCAACGCCGGGTAAGCAATATCCGGGGCATGGTCGCCAAGCAACGCCACCCAAGCCGTATCGTAGGCCACGCTTTTCACATGACCGGGCGAGAGGCGCAATAACTCGAGTACGGTTTCCGGAACAGACATAGGTCACCTTCCTCAGGCAACAGTTGGCCGCACGGTCAGCCACACACGGCGGAGCAAGAGAAAATAGAACACCAGACCGGTCAACAGGATCCACGGCAGGTAAGCGCTGAAGTCCCAGGCCAGATAAGCCTCGTTAACCATGGGAGAACCAAGCGCATATACCATTACCCGCCAGAAATCGAGCCAGGCATACGGCAAAAACACCAGAGCGGCCAGCGTGCGCTCCGGTCGCCGCAAATCCAGCGCCAGCAGGAATGGATAGATGGCCACCGTCAGGTACAACTCCCAGAGCAAATCCAGCCAGAGGAACGCCATCAGGTAAAGCAGGAAAGCCAGCAGGAGCGGTTCCTCGCGGCGCGCCGGCGCCGCCGATTTGCGTCCACCATACGCCAGCAGGACAACGCCACCCGGCAGCAAGAGCAGATATTTGACCACCTGCCCCAGCAGACGAGCGCGCTCGCCGCCAAGAAAAATCGCTACCTGCACGATAGAATGATTGTACCCCAAAAAACCATCGGCCGCTGTGCGCCAGGGGTGCATTTGCGTCAGATGGGTCAGAAACGAGACGTATGCGCGATACTGCTCCAGGATATATATCGGACTGCTCAACGCCATGCTGACCCCTGCCAGCCCCAGATAGACTGCCAGCGCCCCGGCCAGCAACTTCCAGAAAAAGCGTTTCCGCCCCAGCAACAGGGGCAACGCCAGCGCAAAAGCCCAGTGAGGCTTGGTAGCCAGAATCAACGCCAGACAACACGCGCCCAGCGCCAGACGCTCCTGCAACACCGCCGCGATCAGCCAGGAACCGACGAGTGCCATGACGGTATAAATATTGAGGTAGGTGGCATCATCCCAAAACGGCGAGAAGGCAATCCACAATGGCAGGGAAAGAAGCAAGGCCTGTCCGGCTTTTTCCAGCCCCAGAAAGCGGAAAATCCACCGCCAGGTCAGGAACAACCCCCCATAGGCCGCCAGGCAGAGCGCAAACCAGAGGCAGGTAGCC
>DAOTVX010000127.1:0-15722 GCA_034436275.1 Anaerolineales bacterium
AAGCAATCCCCTTGCCTGCCGGGAGACTGCTTTCCCTACGCTACGCTCCACCACGCTCCGCTCGTGGCAGGCGGGACATGCGCTTCGCTCGCCGTGACATACGTTGAGAGTGTTTGCAACAGAGCAACAGTGGACACTATCATACAATCCACGCCAGCCCGCCCCGCTAATGACTTCCAGAGCGAGGCCACAATCTTAATTTTTTAACCTGCGCCGAATGCTATAATACAGATAGTCTATCATGCCTGACGTTTGCACGCCTCTCTGCCTGCGAGCCTGACCATGTCCTTTGTACATCTCCACGTCCACACCGAGTATTCGATTCTGGATGGCTTCAGCAATATCCGCAAACTGGTCGCGCGCGCCCGTGAACTGGGCATGCCGGCCCTGGCCATCACCGATCACGGCGCTTTATACGGCGTGGTCGAATTCTACCATGCGGCCAGAGAGGCCGGCATCAAGCCGATCATTGGCATGGAAGCCTATCTGGCCGCGCGCACGATGAAAGAACGCGACCCGCACGAGGACAAGAAATCCACCCACCTGTTGCTCCTGGCAGAAAATCAAACCGGTTACCAGAACCTGCTGCAACTGGCTTCCGCCGCCCAACTGGAGGGTTTTTACTACTACCCGCGCATCGATAAAGAACTTCTGGCGCGCCACGCCGAGGGTTTGCTGTGCACCTCAGGCTGTATCTCCGCCGAAGTGCCGCGCCTGCTGGCTCAGGGGCAGGTGGAACAGGCGCGCAAGGTACTGGACTGGTACTTCGAACTCTTCGGGCGCGAGCGCTTTTTCCTGGAACTGCAGCAGCACAATATCCCGGCGCTGGAAGCGATCAACCGCGCCTTGCTGGAACTTGGTGAGCGTTATCAGGCGCAGTTTGTCGCAACCAACGATGTTCATTACATCAACCCCGACGAAGCACGCTTGCAGGATATTCTCCTGGCTATCCAGACCGGCAGCCTGCTTTCGGACCCCAAACGCCTGCGTTACGAAGACCCTTCCTACTATCTTCGTTCGCCGGCAGAAATGGAAGCGCTCTTTCGCGAGGTGCCTCAGGCATTGACCAACACGCTGGCCATTGCAGAACGCTGCACGGTGGCCCTGGAGGCTCAGGCCTATCGCCTGCCCCACTTCGAGGTCCCCGAAGGCCATACGCCGCAATCATACCTGCGCGCCCTGTGCGAGGCGGGGGTGCAGGAACGATACGGCGAGCGCGCCACGTCCCCCGAAGTTCGTAATCGTCTGGAATACGAATTGAAGGTCATCCACGAGATGGGCTTCGATACGTACTTCCTCATCGTCTGGGACCTGTGCCGCTACGCTCGTGAGCGCAATATCTGGTACAACGCGCGCGGTTCAGCCGCCGGCTCGCTTGTGGCCTATGTCTTACGCATCACGCTGGTTGATCCACTGCGGCATAGTCTGTTGTTCGAGCGTTTCCTGAACCCGGGCCGCGTCTCGATGCCCGATATTGACCTGGACTTTCGCGATGACCGTCGCGGTGAAATGCTCGAATACGCGGTGCGCAAATACGGCCAGGACAAAGTAGCACAAATTATCACCTTCGGCACATTGGGAGCGCGGGCCGCCCTGCGCGACGTGGGACGGGTCATGGATATTCCCCTTTCGGAAGTCGATCGGATAGCCAAACTGGTGCCGAACATTCCCGGCAAGCCGGTCTCTCTCGAACAGGCGTTGGAAGAGGTGCCCGATCTGAAAGCGGCTTACGAATCGGCGCCTCATCTGCGCGAGTTGATTGACACCGCCTCCAGGCTCGAGGGCGTGGTGCGCAGCGTTGGCACGCACGCGGCCGGCGTAGTCATCGCCGACCGCCCGCTCATCGAGTACCTGCCCCTGCACCGTCCGACCAGCGGCTCGGAAGAAACGCCGGTCAAGACCGTGACTCAGTTCGAGATGGGCATCCTTGACAAACTCAAAATGCTCAAGGTGGACTTTCTCGGTCTGGCCACCCTGACTGTCATGGCGCGCGCCTGCGAATTGATTCAGCAACGCCACGGCATCTCCTACACCCTGGAATCCATCCCGACCGATGACCCGGAGACATACCGTTTCCTGGGCGAAGGGCACACGTTAGGCGTCTTCCAACTGGAAGGCAGCGGCATGACGCGCTGGCTCATACAGATGAAGCCGCAGACGCTGGATCATATTATCGCCATGGTGGCGCTCTTTCGGCCCGGGCCAATGGATTTCATCCCCGACTACATCAGCCGCATGCACGGCGAAGCGCCGGTAGAGTACCGTCATCCGGCCATGGAGCCGATCTTCCGCGATACCTATGGCATCCCGATTTATCAAGAACAGATCATGCGCGCCGCCGTCGAACTGGCCGGCTACACCCCCAGCGAGGCTGATGATTTACGCAAAGCCATTTCCAAGAAAAAACGAGACGAAATCGAAAAACACCATCGTAAGTTTGTAGAGGGGGCCACGGCGAAAGGCATCCCGTCCGAGACGGCAGAGGCGATCTTTGCCGACTGGGAGGAATTCGCTCGTTACGGTTTCAACCGCAGCCATGCGGCTGACTACGGTCATATCGCCGTGCAAACGGCCTTTCTCAAACTACACTATCCCGTCGAATATATGACCGCGCTGCTCTCGGTGACGAAGAACGAAACCGAGAAAATGGCGCTTTACGTCAACGAAGCCCGCAGCCTCGGCGTGCCGGTTCTACCGCCGGATGTCAACGCCAGCGGCTGGGATTTCGAGATCGAGGAACAGAACGGCCAGGCCGCCATTCGCTTTGGGCTGGGCGCGGTCAAAAATGTGGGGCAGGGAGCCGTAGAGACTATTGTCAAGGCCCGACAGGCCGGCGGTCATTTCCGCAATCTCAACGATTTCGCCGCCCGCGTTGACCTGCGCGCGGTAGGCAAGCGCGCCCTGGAATGCCTGATCAAGGTCGGGGCGTTGGATGGCTTCGGCGAACGCGCAGCCATGCTGGAAGCGCTGGAGCACATCCTGGCTGTCAGCACCGCCCATTTTCGCGCCGCAGAGGCCGGCCAGCTTTCCCTGTTCGGTGTACATACCGGCATTACCGAGACCATTACCCTGCCGGTTGTCCCCCAGGCCGACCGTCGTACCATGCTCAACTGGGAACGCGAACTGGTTGGGATGTACATTTCAGAACATCCTTTGACGCCCTATCTGAACGAGTTGCGCGCCACCGTCACCCATTCCTCGGCAACGCTGGGTGAGGCCGCCCATCAGGAAAAAGTGTGCCTGGCCGGCATGGTCTCTTCTATCCGCCCCTACCAGACCAAAACCGGCAAAATGATGGCCTGGGTCAATTTGGAGGACCTGCATGGCAACGTGGAACTGGTGCTCTTCCCGCGCGTGTGGGAAAAGTTCCAGTTCGCCCTGGAAGTAGGAGGGTTGATTCTGGTAGAAGGGAAAGCCGACACGCAGTCCACACCGGCAAAAGTGCTGGTAGATGACATTCGCACCGAAATTAAACTGACCGTACCGCTGCAACTGCCCTTACGGGTCGCTCCGGAAGAAGCCGCCGCGACGCAGCGACTGACCGAGAATCCTGCAGTTTACGAGGTTACCCCTGCCGACCATGCCGTCTGGGACACCCCGCCGCCGCCAGAAAATCCGCCCGATTGGGAAACTGACTACCTGCCTGCCTCCCCTTCGTTGCAACGCGCAGAAACAACGGTACCGGAGAAGATAACAGCCAAGACCCCTATGCCGGAGGCTACGGCAAGTCCTCGCGCCCAGGTGCCCCAAGCGCTCCCCGTCGCGCCACCGCCGCTCATCAATAATCCTGCGAGCCAGCACATAGACTGGTCACTGCCTGCGCCGCTGGTAGCTGCGCTGCCCGCCGACGGCGCGCCCGCGCCTCAGGTAGTGACCATCGTCTTGCGTCCCAGCGGCGATCTGAAGCGCGATCAGCGCCGCATCAGCCGGCTGCACGGTACATTCATCTCTTACCCCGGCCAGGATCGCTTCCGTTTCCATATTTTTGAGGGCGGGCGGGGACACCTGATTGATTTCCCGAATGACACGACGCGCGTTTGCGATGAATTGCTGGAGAAACTAAAACAAGCCGTTGGCGAAGAGAACATTCGCGTTGAGCCTCTGCTGAGAGGCCTGCCCTCTTTCCCCCAGGAGAGGGCAACGGCATAGAGCGCGTTCGCGGCAGATCACAAGTCCAGCCGGTACCCCACGCCGCGCACCGTTTTCAGAAAACGCGGCTGACGTGGGTCCGGCTCGATAGCGCGACGCAGCCAGGAAATGTGCACGTCAAGCGTACGGGTGTCCTCGGTGTAATCGGTTTCCCACACCTGCGAAAAGAGCGTGGCGCGCTCCATGGCCTCGCCCCGATGTTCTAACAGGACAGTAAGCAGACGCACCAGACGCGGCGTCAGGCGGGTCTGTCTCCCCCAACAACGCAATACGCCGGTGCGGGGGTTGAGGCGAACCGGGCCAACCTTGAGGATATCGGCGCCATCGGGAGGGAGGAGATGGCGAATGCGGTTGACCAGTTTTTGTACGGTAAAGGGAAGGACAAGCACTACGCTGGCCTGACTGTTTCCGGCCTCCCGCTCGGGCGAGAGAATCAAAATGATAGGCAGATCATCCTCGTAAGCGCGCAGAGTCTGACAAAGGCGTTTGCCGTTGGTGCGCAGGGTCGCGGCATTGACGATAAATAAATCGGGGGAAAACCCCGCCTGCAAACATTTTAACGCCTCACTCCCACTTTGCACGACGCGCACGTCCATGCCCCTCTGACGCAAAGCCGCCGCAAATTGCGGGTACTCCGTATGCTTCTTCTCAATTAACAGCAGTTGAATCTCACTCATAAAAAATGTACAGCAGGGGACGCAGCACAATTGCGCAAGGAAAAAGGCTCGCTGGAAAAACAACGCCAACGGACACAATGACAATGCGCCTGCCAGCCTGATCAGGCTCGCTCACAGACAGACAGCAACGTTATCATTATACCCGAAACGTAAGGCGGACTGGCTGAGCCGGTCCATGTTCAGGCAAACGATTTTGCCCAGGCCAGGTGATCAGATAACGTGGCGCAACCCCAATGGACAAGAGCAGGCCATACCTGCTCATGCCCTCCATTCCCCTGCAACTCCTGCAAGGTGCGGGACGCCGTAAGGGTAATGCGGGGGGAAAGCATCCAGCGGCCAGGATAGCAGAGCTGAGCCAGAACCTGAGCAAACTCAACCAGTCGCCGACGGTCCACCGGACGCTTCCGCAGCCAGTAAATCGGACTGTAACGCCACTGCGGCGCGACCACGTGACTGACAATGCTGATCACCAAGCGTGTTTCTGGCACCGCGCGCAGGAAAATCTCGACACTTTTCGACCAGCGATGAATCCCCTCCTCGGCGTTTGCATACACGGCCGGATCCGGGTCAATCTGCCCGCTGCCGAACAACAAGAGCGTTTTACCGCTTTGCAGATGACGGATGGCGCGGCGAATCGCCAGCGCACGGTCGAGACCGGTCTTACTGACAAAGAGGAAGTGATCGCGGCTAAAGGGCAGAGAACGCAGGAAGGGGATGGCGCTGGCAATGAAGCAGACATCGTCGCGTTGCAGGCTGGAGGCCAGTACCAGCGAGTCGTAAGTGCCTGGATGATTGGAGACGACCAAAAGCGGGCCCTGTGCCGGCAAGTCCGGAGCACAACGCGCACGGATATCGCGGCACCAGTGTTTCAAAGCCCAGGCGGCCGCTCTGGAAAAGCCCTGTTCCCTGACCAGAAGATCGAAAGTCACCCCCATCCTGCTCAAACGATGCAAGGGTTTCCAGAACAATCGCTCCAATACATGACGCCACGGCTGGCTATCCGGCAATCCCAACGCTACCAGAATCTCTTTCACCAACATCCTGACCAGTGCGTTGACAACCAGGGTCATCGTCGCCTCCCGGGGGAATGGTAGCCATCCAACAGCCTGTGCTCTTGTGGTCAAGGCGTCCTTCTCCGCCGGAGAGTTTTCCAGCCCGGCCTGGGCCCGACCAGCGGAACTCCAACCATGATACACTCTATCCCTATCTTCAGACACTGTCAAGTCCGGGGCATCAAATGAAGTGGTAGAGGTCATCTCGCTGGCCGTGGAAGCGGGAGGGGAGGGCTTTGAGGAGGTCGCAGGCGTTCGTGCATTCGTTGCCCCATTCGTTGACGGTCATCTCGATGACCCCTCCACGAATGCAGCGGGAGTGGCTTCCACCTTCCGGCGCAGGGAGGCGGCAAGGAATTGCACAAGTTGGTCGGAGAGGTGATCCATTGGGAACGCTATTCAGACCTATTCGTCCTGCTCAAGCGAAAGTGGGAGCTTTTGCCTGCGGAATAGCGGACGATTGCGAACGATGCTCTGGCTGAGCTCACCCGTATCGTCCAGCACTCTGTCCTAACTCATGGCTGAACTTCAGGACTCCCGGCGCTTCACGGTTTAGCGTTCAGACGCGCCCGGGCCAGAGCCAATGCCTCCTCACGCGTGGACACCTCGCCGACAGCCTGCGCCTCACGAATAGCCTCCAGGAGTTCGCCAACGCGCGGCCCAGGGGGTAACTCCAGCGCCTGAATAAGGTCATGGCCGTTAAGCAGAGGCGGCGGGGCGATGCTCTCCGCCGGTTTCTCGAACCAGTTTTCGAGCAGCAGGCAGACAACCTCCAGCGCCGCCGCCCAGGTTTCCTGTGGCAAGGTATGCTCAAAGGTAGCGCGTAAATCGGCCAGTGTGAGCAAACAGATTTCAACCCCAACCGCGCCTGTATCCCGGAAAAAGCGGTAGATGGCACGCCGCGAGGGCATTTGCCCCTCCCGCAGCCGGCGATTGACATGAAAGTGCACGCGCATATGCTGCGCGACCATCGTCTTGAGGTTATCAATTTCCTCGTTGCTCAGAGCCAGTGCGCGCCCACGCGCCGCGCTCAGCGCAACCCCGGCAGCATCATGCCCCACAAAACGCAATCGGCCTTCTTCCATAGCCGCGGTGGCTGGTTTGGCAATATCGTGGTACAGCGCGGCCAGAAAAAGCAAGCCACGGTGCGAACGACCGCCGGCGTACAAGGCTTCCAGATGAGCATTGAGCGCCTGACGATAGCGTCCCAGCCGTAACGCCAGCAAACCGTGAAACCAGTCCGCGCCCCGCCCGCTTTTCTCTCCCGCCAGAACCGTCAGGATGGCTTGCAAATGGTCTACCGTTGCCAGCGTGTGCGTCCAGACATCGTGGAGGTGCGGCTCCGGCTGTGGAACATCTTTCAAGGCCAGCAATTCAGGGAGCAGGTAGCGGAGCGCGCCGAGGAGATCCAGGGCGCGCAGACTGGCCGCGATCCTGGGCGTCTCAAAAAGACGGAAGAGTTCATCACGCAACCGCTCTGCGGAAACGCGCGCCAACGCTTCCGCCGCGACTTTCATGGCCGCGCGCGTCTCCGGCAGGATGTGGAAACCAAGCGCCGCCGCCAGGCGTACCCCGCGCACGATACGTATGGCGTCGTCGGTGAAAGCGGAAGGCGAACAGGCGCGCAGGCGCTTCTCTCGCAGGTCGGCCATTCCGCCCAAAGGGTCCAGAAAGGTCTGTGAGCGCAAGTCCATCGCCATGGCGTTGATCGTAAAATCACGCCCCTCCAGGTCAGCGTCAATATCTGCACCGCGAAAAGCAGCGAAGTCCAGAAAGACTGGTTCGCCTGCCTCGTTGCGAGTAATCACCCGACCGGTATCGCGTTCCGGGTCGAGCGGATAAAATGCCGCGTTGAGGGCATCTGCCACACGCCGGGCCGCCGGAATGGCCTCTGCCGGCAGGGCAAAGTCGAAGTCATGCACCGCACGCCCCAGCAACAGGTCACGAATCGCTCCGCCGACCAGATAAAGCGGGCAATCGGCTGGCAAAGCCAGACGTACAGTATCCAGAAAAGGAGGCAGGACAAGCGGCGGATTCATCGGGATATACAGAATGTCGGGAGTTTCCTTAAAGCGGCTTTGTGCGGCGCGACGCGCTTGCTGTGGTGTGCCGCCCTGTGCGATCACACGCTGCTGAAGGATGGCCACCCAGCGCCCGGCATAGGCGCTCCATTCGGGAGGAAGCGGGCGGCTATCGGCAGAAACAACGCGCCCGGCCATTGTGCGCTCCCACATCAGCCTGGTTTTCGATAGCGTTTCAAGTCCGCTGTAGCAATGAACGGCAAGTGGCGGTAATGTTCGTCAATGTCAATCCCATAGCCGAAGACATACTTATCGGGGATATCGAAGCCCAGATAGTCCACCTGAACCGGCACCTCGCGACGCTCTTTCTTATCCAGCAACACGCAGACTTTCAGGCTCTTGGGCTCACGGGTGCGCAACATGCGCAGCACATGATCCAACGTGCGCCCGCTATCTACAATGTCCTCCACCAGCAAGACATTCTTGCCCTCAATGTTGGTCTGTAAGTCCAGGTGCACGCGCACATTACCGCTGGAAGCATAATGCCCAACCCCATACGAGGAAAGAGACATGCAGTCGAGGGTCTGAGGTACGGTAATATGAGGGGTCAGATTGGCGGTAAAGGTCAATGCGCCCTTGAGCAGGCAGACGACCAGAATCTCCTCGCCCCGGAAATCGGCACTGATTTGCGCGCCCAATTCAGCCACGCGCCGGGCAATCACGTCGGCCGGGAAAAGAATCTCATCCAGGAACTCACGGTAATCTTGCATCGGAAAGGGATGGTGGGCCAGGGGATGGCTAACGGGGGTGGTATCTGGCAGGATCCACAACGGCTACGAAGGGCAGGTTACGGTAGTACTCATCCAGATCGAGGCCATAGCCGAAGACAAACTTATCCGGTATGACAAAGCCGCAATAGTCAATTGGCACGTTGACCTGACGACGTTCCTTCTTATCCAGCAAAGCGCAGACTTTGAGGCTTCTGGGATGGCGCGTCTGGAGCAGGTCCAGCACGTATGCCAGCGTGTTACCGCTATCAACAATATCTTCCACAAGCAAAACGTTCCGTCCTTGAATGTCGGTTTGCAAGTCCAGAATCAGGCGTACATGACCGCTGGAAGTGCGCGCTCCTACCCCGTAAGAGGTCACGGCCATGAAATCAACAGCATGGGGAATCGTGATATGACGCATCAGGTCCACCAGAAAAACCACGCCCCCGCGCAGAATACACAGCAGGAGCAGGTCCTGGCCAGCGTAATCGCGACTGATCTGGTCGCCCAACTCAGCCACGCGTCGCTGCAAGGTCGAGGCGTCAACGAGAATCTCTGCCATGAATTCCGAATACGGTTGCATATCAACGAGGCACTTCATGATGTCGGCGACAGCGGGCTTCGTACATTTCTGCCGCGCCGACGATGACGACCGGATCGTCATAGCGCGCCGGCTTCCCGTTGACCAGGCGCTGCGTGCGGCAGGCCGGCTCACCGCACACCATACAAATAGCCTGCAATTTATCCACGCGTTCCGCCTTAGCCATCAGCGCCGGCATAGGACCAAACGGTTCGCCGCGAAAATCGGTATCCAGGCCCGCCACAATGACACGTTTCCCGCTCGCCGCCAGTTCGTCCACCACGGCGATCAGTTCCTCATCAAAAAACTGCGCCTCGTCAATGGCAACGAGCGTGGCTTCCGGATCGAGCAGGGTGCGAATATCATCGGCCTTTTCGATGGGGATTGCGGCAAAGTCCGCGCCGGCATGCGAGGTCACTTTCTCAACGGCATAGCGGACGTCAATCGCCGGTTTGAAAACCTGGACTCTTTGCCGGGCAATAAGGGCACGCCGCAGACGGCGAATCAACTCGTCGGTCTTGCCGCTGAACATCGAGCCACAGATGACTTCTACAGAACCATAAAGAGGAGGCATCGTTTTGCTCCACCATGAATTGAGCGTCCTGCTTGTTGTTAAGTTTACCCGACTTTACAGGTTTGGAAAAGCCCGATTCAGGGAAGTGCGCCTCAGCCTTCCCATCTTGCCCCAACAGCCCGGGAAGGCTGTCTTACGCCGGGGCAGGCTTTCCAGTTGCCGGCTTGCTGGGGTATGCATTGACCACCTCTCCAATTTATGGCATAATAAAAACCAGAAAGGCGATGATGGGAACGAGTAGGCCCAACGCAAGGCCGACAGCGACCCCGGAAATGGTGTGAGCCGGGGCGGCGCCGTGGGCTGAAAATCCTCCCGAAGCCGCAATCCGAAATTCGAGGCCCGCGCCCGAAGAGTAAGAACGCCGGCAGCCGACCGTTATCCCGGCAGGGTATATGCCGTCAGGCCGTACCCGTAGAGGGCCCATCCTGGGAAGCAGAGTGGTACCGCGCGAGTCTTGCGACTCTCGTCTCTGAACAGACGAGAGTCGTTTGTTATCTTTTTGTTGTCACAGGAGGCACGATGTTCCAACCGGTTTCTTCTAAATTCGAGGCCCCTCGCCTGGAAGAGGAGATTCTGAAATTCTGGAAAGCGCAGAAAATTTTCGAAAAGACCGGCGAACAACGACAGGGCGCGCCGGAATACGTCTTCTTCGAAGGCCCGCCAACGGCCAATGGCAAACCCGGCGTCCATCACGTGTTAGCGCGTGCCTTCAAGGATATGTTCCCGCGCTACAAGATCATGCGCGGCTACCATGTCGTGCGGCGCGGCGGATGGGATACCCACGGCCTGCCCGTGGAAATCGAAGTCGAGAAACGGCTGGGCTTTAACACCAAGCGCCAGATCGAAGCGTTCGGCATCGAAAAATTCAACGAGTTGTGCCGTAAATCGGCTTTCGAGTACATTCGCGAATGGGAAAAACTGACCGAGCGCATCGCCTTTTGGGTAGACCTGGAAGATGCCTATGTGACGTACACCAATGACTACATTGAATCGGTGTGGTGGATTCTCAAGAATTTCTGGGAAAAGGGATTGCTGTATCAAGGATACAAGGTAGTCCCCTACTGTCCACGCTGCGGCACGCCGCTCTCGGACCACGAAGTGGCGCTGGGGTACGACGAGGCTACCGACCCCTCGGTCTTCGTCCGTTTGCCGCTGGTGGACAAGCCGGCCACCTCGTTATTGGTCTGGACGACCACGCCCTGGACCTTGCCGGCTAACGTCGCGGTAGCCGCACATCCCGATGTGGACTATGTTGTCGTCGAACATTCTCTGCCAGAAGGAGAGGTGGAGCGTTTGATTCTGGCCGAGGCACTGGTTGACAGAGTCTTTCGCGGCGAGGCGGTGCGCGTCGTTGAGCGTTTCAAAGGCAAAAAACTCAAGGGGACGCGCTATCAACCGCTCTTTACCTTCATGCCCCTGGAAAAACCAGCGCATTACGTTGTCCTGGGCGATTTCGTCACCACCGACGAAGGTACCGGTCTGGTGCACATTGCCCCAGCCTTTGGCGCGGAAGACATGGCGGTGGCTCTGGAATTCGACCTGCCGGTGCTGATGACCATCGGCCCCGACGGCGCATTCCTGCCAGAAGTCACCCCCTGGCGCGGTCAATTTGTCAAAGATGCTGACCCCGATATCATCCAGAACCTCCGTGAGCGCGGCCTGCTCTATCGCGCCGAGACATACACACACACCTATCCCTTCTGCTGGCGTTGCCACACGCCTATGCTCTACTACGCACGTGAATCCTGGTACATTCGCACCAGCCAATTCAAAGAACGGTTGGTGGCGCTCAACCAGCAAATCAACTGGGTGCCGGAGCACATTCGCGATGGGCGTTTCGGCAACTGGCTGGCCAACAACATTGACTGGGCATTGAGCCGCAACCGTTACTGGGGCACTCCGTTGCCGATCTGGGAATGTCAGGCCTGCCATCATCAGGTCTGCGCAGGTTCTGTTGCCGAACTCTCCAGCCTGGCAGGGCGAGACCTGACAAATCTCGATCTACACCGCCCCTACGTGGACGCAATTGTCTTCCCCTGCCCCCAGTGCGGCGGCAAGATGCATCGCGTCCCCGATTTGATTGACGTCTGGTTCGATTCGGGCGCGATGCCCGTCGCGCAGTGGCACTACCCCTTCGAGAATCAGGAAATCTTCCAGCGACAATTCCCCGCCGATTTCATCTGTGAGGCGGTTGACCAGACGCGCGGCTGGTTCTACACCCTGCACGCCATCAGCACCATGCTCTTCGACAGCATCTGTTATAAGAACGTCATCTGCCTCGGTCTGATCCTCGATGGCGAGGGCCGGAAAATGTCAAAGAGTCTGGGCAATATCATTGACCCCTGGGACGTGCTCAACGTTCACGGCGCGGACGCCTTCCGCTGGTATCTCTACACGGCCACCCCACCCGGCAATGAACGTCGCTTCTCGGTTGATCTGGTTGGCGAAGTTGTCCGTAACTTCACGTTGACGCTGTGGAACGTGTACGCATTCTTTGTAAACTACGCGAACCTGCAGGGATGGCGGCCCTCCGCGCGTCCACTTCAAACGACGCATCCCCTCGATCGCTGGATACTCTCCGAGTTGAACGTTCTGGTGCGGGATGTGACGCATGCTTACGAGACCTACGATGTGCCCGCTGCGACGCGACCGATTGAATCGTTTGTGGAACGCCTTTCCACCTGGTACCTGCGCCGTTCCCGACGCCGCTATTCTAAACCCGAATCCGAAGCCGACAAAGAGGCCGCCTACCAGACCCTCTACACCGTGCTGGTGACGCTGGCCAAACTGCTCGCGCCTGCCATGCCTTTCCTGGCAGAGGCTCTGTACCAGAACCTCGTGCGCAGCGTGGATACCACTGCTCCCGAATCGGTACACCTGGCGACCTGGCCAGAGTACAACGCCGCGTTGATTGACGAAGCCTTGAACCGCGACATGGCGCTGGTGATGAAGATGGCCTCGCTGGGTCATGCCGCCCGTCAAAAAGCCGCCTGCCGGGTCCGCCAACCACTGGCCGAAGCCGCCTTTTCCGTAGGCAGCCGGGAAGAGCAAAACGTGATCGAGAAATATGCTGATTTGCTCGCCGACGAACTCAATGTCAAGCGCATTCGTTTCCTGGATACCAGCGGCGAAGCCGTCGCTTTCTCGCTCAAGCCGCTGCCCCGACAACTGGGGCAAAAATACGGCAACAAATTCCCGGCCCTGGCCAGAGCCATCACTTCACTGGAGGCAGAGGCCGCCGCGCGCACCCTGTTGTCCGGCCAGCCCCTGTCAGTCGTCCTGGAAGATCAGACCTATACCATTCTGCCCGACGAAGTTGAAGTCCGGATGCAGGCCAGAGAAGGATTCGCCGTCGCCAATGAGGGCGCCTATCTGGCGGCCCTGGTAACAGACCTGACGCCGGAACTGGTGCGCGAAGGCCTGGCTCGCGAGTTCATCCGCCGTGTTCAGGACCTGCGCAAGCAGACCGATTTTGCCATGGCGGCGCGGATTCACGTTTACGTGGAAGCCACGCCACGCTTACAGGAAGCCATCCAGGCCCATCGCGAGTACGTGATGAACGAAATTCTGGCAGAGACGTTGACCTTCACCTCATTGCCCGCCGAGGCTCCCTTCGTGGAAGATGAATTCGACGGCGAGACCTTGCGCCTGGCTATTCAACAGGTCTGAAACGGCGCAATGCAGTCCAGCGGACAGGCCATCAGCCTGACCACAGAAAGAAATACAAAAGCCTCGCGCCAGCGGAAAAGCCGGCGCGAGGCTTTTTAACCGTGAACTGTTGCCCATCAATCGTTTTTCGTCGTTTCAGTCTTTTTCTCACTGCTGTTTTCGTGATGGGCCGATTTGGCTTCACTCTGGCTGCGTTGCCCTGAAGGCGAATGATGATCGGTGGCATAAAAGCCAGGCCCTTTAAAGACAATGCCGACCGGCTGATAAACCTTCTTTAATGCCTTCTTCCCACATTCCGGGCAGCGCGTCAGAGGCTCATCGGTAAATTTCTGGAATTTCTCGAACTGCACGCCACAATGGTCACAGCGATACAGGTAAACTGGCATTTCGTTTCACCTCCTTCCCCGACAAGAAATTTCCTGCGAGAAAGCGCGACTATTATAACTCCCTTTCCACAAAGTGACAAGGACAATCGGCATTCGGTCATTTTTCATTTGGATTGACACGGAGCCGCGCGCGGGTATGGCACATTTTTTCGGGAAAACATCAGGCCCTGCTGTGATCGTATTGGAGGGCGAACCGTCAACGAACGCCTGACCACGAATCAACGAATATCCGCGCCGCATTCGTTTATTCGTGCCCCATTCGTGGACGGTCTGCTCACTCTTGACGGGCTGGAAAGCCCGTCCTACGGTGACCTGCGGTCTGCCACCGCGTTCGTTTATTCGTGCCCCATTCGTGGACGGTCTGCTCCTGACGGGCTGGAAAGCCCGTCCTATGGTTACCTGCGGTCTGCCGTCTACCGTCCACCGTCCATTATCCCCATTCGCGGATGCGCCGCAAAACTGCGGGTAGAGAGTGCTTCTCAAGCGGTGACAGCCCAACTTCCCCCGAAAATTTGAGCCACATCCGATGGAACGCGCGAGGTTGTCAAAAATCCAATCCTATGCTATAACTTCAAAAGTTCTCCTTGCTCTGAAAGTGTCCAGAAAGGAGGTGATATCGCTTATAGGATTTGGCCAGACAGATCTGTAGCAGCCCGGGAGCCTGAGCAACTCGAGGGGCGATGTTTCAAAGAGAGGAGAATACTCGCTATGAAAATCTATCGTTTGCTTTCGATACTGGTTATGCTGGCAATGCTGTTCGGTTCCTCCGTGGGAATGGGAAAGGCACAGGCAAAGCCGCAACGAACAGAAGTGTCGCCGGATGCCCTGTATGTCCCAGGAGAAGTGATCGTCGCTTTCCGCCCAGGATTTTCCACCGGGGGAACACAGGCTGCCGCGCTGGCTCTGGCCAATCAGGTCGGCGCTCAGGTGGCGGAAGTGGCCGGCGATACGGCCCTGCTTCAGTTCGACGAAAGCGCCGATGTCGCAGGTCTGGTAACCCAACTGAGCGGCGCAGCGGGCGTGGCCTATGCCGAGCCAAACTATATACGGTGGATCCCTGAGATGAAAATGGATCCCACCAAAGTGGTCGGTCATCCTCAGCGGCCCACCGAGGTCACCTTCCGCGTGCGGGATGCCAGGGGCGGCGGCACCCACGAGATCACACTCTCCCTCAGCCAGCTACGCTCCATGAAGAGCATCCGCAAGGGGCTGGCCGTCCCAACCTGGCCCACCGATCCGGATACCTGGACGCAGTGGGGCTGGGATTACAGCGATGCCAGCCTGGTCTGGACTGATACAGCCCCCAACCCGGCCGTGTGCGTGGTGGATACAGGGGTGGATGGGAAACATCCCGATCTGGCCGGGCGGGTGGTGCCAGGATACGACTTCGTCAACGAAGACTCCAACCCGGCCGACGACAACGGCCACGGCACGCATGTCTCCGGCACCATCTCGGCCATCATCAACAACAAAAAAGGTTTTGCCGGCATCTCGACCGCCAAGATTGTGCCGGTCAAGGTGCTCTCGGCACAGGGCTGGGGGACGGACTTCGATATTGCCCAGGGCCTCACCTATTGCGCCAACCGCACGGATGTCAAGGTCATCAACATGAGCCTGGGCGGTGGAGCACCCAGCAACACCGAGTACGATGCCCTGTATTACGCCATCAACACCAAGGGCAAACTGGTGGTGGCCGCGGCCGGAAATGACAGCATGGCATACATTGATGTAGATGAAAACAACGCGATCACGCCAGGCAGCGCGGATACCCCGGCCTCTTTCCCGGCCGGCTGGGCGGTGGATTGGATATGTAAAGATGGCACGCTGGCGCCAGGCGCGCCCAC
>DAOTVX010000128.1:0-8850 GCA_034436275.1 Anaerolineales bacterium
GAGCCAGAATCGAACTGGCGACACCGCGATTTTCAGTCGCGTGCTCTACCAACTGAGCTATCTCGGCTTGTAATGTCCATTCAAGTGCTGGCGATTTTACCCGCAGAGAGAAAGATTGTCAAGCGCACGCCCGGGCGTCCACGCAAAAGTTGTCAGACGGAAGCAGACTGATTGCCGCGTTCTCCAGCGTAAGACCGGACTTCACAGGCCGTCAGCACAGGTTGGGTGGAAAAGTCGCTCTATCAAGACCCTGCAGGCCTTGCCTGGCCAGCCTGATACCGGGATTTCCGACAACATCTGCGTGCGCACGCCCGGCCAGATCAAGGCGGTGATCGCCGGGCAATAAAAGAACCACAGGCACTCATAACCATCCTGTGGTTCTTCCCAGTGGGCGCGGAGGGGCTCGAACCCCCGACCTCATCAATGTGAGTGATGCGCTCTGACCAACTGAGCTACGCGCCCGGACGAAAGCAATTATAGTAGAGGTTGAAATCTTTGGCAAGAGCGCGCGTTCTTCGGTGTGCACTCAAAAGTTATTGTACGCAATACGAAAACTATGATTTTGCAAGTTTTTGACATTCATAGGCTCTGTGGCGATGATGCGATCCGCCAAAGGCGGCGAAGCAATCTCAGGTTTCACAGAAGCAATAAGAACATTCATGAGACTCGCGAGGGGATTGCTTCGGCGGCGCCTCGGGCGAGCCCCGGCGTGACCCTCTTGCCGCCTCGCCATGACAGGAGCAGGTAAGTACCCTCATTAAACAACAAACAGGACGTCGCACCTTACCGCCGCGTCCTGTCGTTTCTGTAAAGGGTAGGCAGATCACTCAAACTTTTGCTTGAGACGCGCCTTCTTGCCGGTCAGGTTGCGCAGGAAGTACAACTGTGCCCGGCGCACGCGACCATGCCGCTCGACGACTACTTTGTCAATGCGCGGAGAATGGAGCAGAAACGTCCGCTCAACACCGATGCCATTGCTGGCAATGCGTCGCACCGTAAAGTTGGCATTGTTGCCACCCCGCCGCAGGCGAATGATTGTCCCTTTGAATTCTTGCACGCGCTCGCGGTTGCCTTCCTTGATGCGCACATGAACACTGACCTGATCGCCCGGTCGCAGTTCAGGTATATTTGGGTTCGAAGAGGCGTTAAAAGGTTGTTCCAGATTGACCATCGTTCATCCTTTTCCTTCAGTAATTTGCAGAGGGCGATTATACCATGCATTGATTTCATCAGCAAGTTACCGCGTTCCCCAGTGTAAGGCCGGACTTCCCTTGCGTGCACGCAATCGAACGCGCCGTATTGACTTTTTTGCCTTCAGCGTCTAGAATTGCTCCTGGTTGGCAAAGATGCTCCAACCTCAAAGTGGCCGATGGCAATGGGCCTTTTGATCGCCTTTCGCGAGGAGTACTGTCTATGCGCGCTGCCGAAGTTCCCCCAGAAATGCTGCATGTCTTTGAGAAAGCCAGTGCATCGGTCAAAAGTTACTTTGAAGCACTACGCCTGAATCCCGGCCGCGGACGCGTGGAGGTGGACCGCGACCGTTTCATCCTGGCGCGCACCGATTCCCTTTCCCATGTGCTGCGCGAGGTCCTGGAAAGCATCTACGGCGAACACGGCTCGGACCAGTTGCTCTATTCGTTCGGCAAGGCTGTTGGGCGAACGGAAGCGCACAAGTTCGCCGAGCGTTTCGGACTGCAGGACCCGATGGAAAAATTCGGGTTCGGGCCTACCTATTTCTCCTTTTCGGGCTGGGCCTTCGTTAACCTGTTGTATCCGACCAACCCCACGCCTGACGAAAACTTTCTTTTACTGTTCGCCAACCAGCAGTCCTTCGAGGCCGAGAGTTACCTGCTGGAGAAAAAGCAGACCCAGAAACCTGTCTGTCATATTACCGCTGGCTATTTGACCGGCTGGTGCGAAGAAGCCTTTGGCATTCCTCTGGAAACCAGAGAACTGTTCTGTTCCGCCCGCGGGGAGGGCCTGGATCTCTTTCTCATGACTCATCGCAAACGCATCCTTCAGGCAACGGAAAACGCGCTGCGGCTGATCATGAACGATGAGGATCTGACCATCGAGAAAATTTTTGCCGCTTGACGGGCAAACAAGTATGGGAGGACGAACCCGACAGGCAACGATCTCGCGGCGCGACGGTCAAACGACAGCAACGGCTCTGGCCGCGGCGCCAATTGGTATGTTTGATTCAGGAGTGGGGGGGCTGTCGGTTTTACGGGCGCTACGCGCGCAATTCCCTCACGAATCGGTATTGTACTTTGCAGATCAGGGACACGTGCCCTATGGCCCGCGTCCGCTGGAGGAAGTGCGCGCCTTTGCCACCGCCATTACGCGTTTCCTGCTCGATCAGGGCGCGAAAATGATCGTCGTCGCCTGTAACGCGGCCTCAGCGGCAGCATTACATGCTCTGCGTCGGGCCTTTCCGCAAGTTCCCTTTGTAGGCATGGAACCCGCAGTAAAACCGGCCGCCGAGTCCACGCGCAGCGGTGTGGTGGGTGTGCTGGCCACGCCGGCCACCTTCCAGGGAGCGCTGTATGCCTCTGTCGTGGAACGCTTCGCCGACAACGTTCGCCTGTTGCAGGATACCTGCCCGGGGCTGGTGGGACAGATTGAGCGTGGCGCGCTGGACGACAGTGCCACACGCGCCATTCTGGAACGGGCTTTGCGTCCTATGCTGGCGCAAGGAATGGATACGGTTGTTCTGGGTTGTACCCATTACCCTTTCGTCATCCCGTTGATTCAGGAGATTGTCGGGCCGGCGGTGCGGGTGATTGACCCGGCCCCGGCGGTTGCGCGTCAGATTGGCCGGATTCTGGAAGCCATGCGGCTGAAGGCGTCAGCGACCGCGACGGGCAGGCTGCACGGCTTTACCAGCGGAGATGCCACGGCGCTCACCGCCGCCTTTGTCCACTTGCTGGGTGTGAGCGTTCCGGTTACCCCCGTCCGCTGGACAGAGGACTTACAGATTCAGATAGCCCAATGAAAAGACTTGCGGAGGCGGATATCGCGCGTCTTCTTGCTCTCGCCTATCGCCCGGAGACGCTGGCCGAGAGTGAACATCAGGTGGCTGCTTACGCGACGGTATGGCAGCGCGCGGCTGTGCTCCTGCCGCTGATACGCCAGCGACGGGAATGGCACCTGCTCTTTATCCGCCGCGCCGACCGGCTGGCGCATCACCAGGGCGAAGTTGCCTTTCCCGGCGGCGCCTGCCAACCCGCAGAAACACCCGAACAAACTGCCCTGCGCGAGGCCGAGGAGGAAATTGGCCTGCCTGCCCCGGAAGTGCGTTTGCTGGGACGGTTGCAGGATATTGTCACCAGCACTGCCTATCGCGTTACCCCCGTGGTGGGGGTAATCCCCTGGCCATATCCCGTGCGCCTTTCCCCGGCTGAGGTCGCACGAATCTTTACCGTCCCTTTGCCCTGGCTGGCGCGACGCGGCAACTGGCATACCACTCCTTATGACCCCGGCGATGGGCGTGACCCGTTTGAGGTTGTTGTCTATCGTCCGTATGAGGGCGAAGTACTCTGGGGCGCCAGCGCCCGCATTGTTCATAACTTTTTGCTGGCCCTGGGATGGTTACCAGCGGAACGCGCATCGGGTGAGAAAACCGCCAACGGCGATCAACCGCTGCGCCCGGCATGAATCACGGGTACGTTGTTTCGCAAGTCTGGAAGATATCGTTGCCCGGTCCACCAATGCAAACATCACTTCCGCCAGCGTTTCCTTGTAGCGTATCGTCTCCGCCGCCGCCCAGGATACAATCGTTCCCCCCACGTCCGCGAATGGTGTCAGCATTCGGGCTGCCGAGGATAAGATTGTTTTGGTTATTGCCATTGCAATTGCCTCCCCCGGCAGGACAGACAATAACGCTGACCAGATTGAGCGCGGCGCATTCCGCCGGCTTGAGGTCGTTGGCGGCGATCGCCCGACTCTGATCGGTCAGGCGCGTGGATGGGACAGTGTTGGCAGCCGCAAACGCGCTCGTCAGGCTGGCGAAAATCAATACCAGCAGCGCTACCACTACCAGACGGTACAACATGCGTGTCATCATGGCTGCTCCTCCTTACCTGAACCTTCAGAGGCAGGCAGGGGATTCTGACCACGCAAAATTTGGGTAACCTGTTCAGCCGGCAGTGGGCGAGCGAAGAAATAACCTTGAGCCAGCGTACAGGACGTGGCAAGCAGGAAGTGCAGTTGGGCTTCATTTTCCACGCCCTCGGCAATGATTTCCAGGCCGTAGGCGCGTGTGGCATCAATGCCGTGTTGCAGGGTTTTGGCCGCCTGAGGATCGCTGATTTCTTCGAGCCAGGGCCGGTCGAGTTTAATGCTGTGAAGCGGGAGGTTTTCCAGCGTCAGAACTGACGTCCGGCCACGGAAATCGTCAAGGGCGATATGAACTCCCTCATCATTCAATTCCCGTAAACAGGGCAAGACTTCCTCCGCCTGTTCGAGCACCCTGGCTTCCGGGATTTCTACCTGCAATTGCCCTGCGGCCAGGCCGCTGATCCGCAAGAGATGGCGCACCTGACGTATCAGCGCCGGCGTCAACTGGCGCGCGGAGAGGTTGACCGCCAGCCGCAGGTTCAGACCAGCCGCCTGCCAGGCGCGGCATTGCGCGCTGGCCGTCTCTAACAACCATGCGCCGATAGGTTCGATCAGACCACTTGCCTCAGCGGCGGCCAGAAATTCGGTCGGCGAAACCAGGCCATGTTGCGGATGCTGCCAGCGCAACAGCGCCTCCACGCCGACGATCTGACGGTCGGCAAGCGAGACGATAGGCTGGTAATAGACCTGAAATTCCTGTTGTTCGAGGGCGCGGCGCAAATCGCTTTCCAGTTGCACCAGGGAGGCCGTCAACACGCCGCCGGGGCCTTCGCTGACGGCATAACGATAGGTGATACCCGGAGCGGCCACAAAATAGTAGTGCAGCGGTTGGCGTGGTTGATACAGGATCGCCGCGCCGTGGCGCTCGGCCAGGCGTGCCAGGTCGTCCAGGCTGGCAACTTCGACAAGCGGCGCCGCCGGCGGCGTGGCGTTCGGCTGCAGTCTGACCAGCGCCGCGCCGTACCGCACCTGCGCCAGTTCTGTGGGACTGCGCCGCGCGAGCACGCTGACAAACCAGAGCAAGACGCCAAGTGCGGTCAATGAAAGGACGAGTCCCGTCGTCGCCACGGCGCGCAGCGCGCCAACCGGCCACGCTTTGCCAAATATGGGCAGCGTGTTCGGCTCCGACTTCCAGCCCTTCAAGACGCCGCTTTGCGTGGCCACCAGCGGATTGCTCTCTTCATCCTCGCGCCGCAGATAGAACAACAGGGAGTCGAAATTGAACGTCAGGGTGGGAGAAAAAGTATCTTCCAGGGCGCGTCCGGCCACCTCACCCTGCACGGTCACGCGAGGCGCAAGGGTTAACGTGTAATAAGGGCTGCGATACTCGGTCTTTTCCTGCAGAGTCTCGACCAGCGCCGTGGCACTGCACAGGTTGACCACGTTGCTGGCCGTGTAGGTGCGGCCTTCAAACGGCGTTTCGGGCTGGATCAGCAGGACGCGTTCCCAGCCGCTGCGCTCCTCGCGGACATGCGCCGTGAGGCGGTACGTGCCGTGCACGCGCTGCACGTCCTCGCCCAGCAGCGCATAGTCAAAATTCACCGTGAGCAGACAGGTCAGGCGCGGGAAAACCGGTTGACCGGGCATCACCTGAGGAGCATCGTAGATACCGGCTGGCGCGCTGGCTATGTAGGAGAAAACGCCGTTGTGCTGGTATTCAACATCGTCGGGTGCAAGGCGCGTCAACGGACGCGTGAAGGCAAAAATGCCCAACACCAGCGAGAGGAAAGCCAGCAGGCCAAAGACAAAGAAGACAATTTCCAGCCACAAGCCCAGGCGGCGCGGGTCGGCGCGATCGGACTCAGCCGCGTCGGATAACACTCGGCGACGCGCCCCGCAGGGCAACCGCCGCCGCCATTGCGACAGGAGAGCCGCCAGTTTACCCATACTCACTCCATTCTCCCAGGCACCATGAACCTGCCGCCTCCGTCCGCTGGGGCGGGCCAGCAGGAAAATGGCTGCCAGAATGCCTGCGGTCAGGCCGGCCAGCACGCCGAGCGCCCACGGTTGACGCAATGTCTGCACCACACGCCCCACGCCCGGCAGGTGAATCCATTGCTTCCCGACGATTTCCTCGACTTGCGGCTGGTATGAATCCACCCAGTCGTTGTGGTCGCCTTTGAGCAGAAAACGATTGCCCTGACGTTCGAGAATGCGGTGAAAGATGTAGCGTTGCAGGCGTGGATCGCGGTAGGCCACAGCCTCGCCAACCTGATAAAGCGGCGCGCGGCGGACAATGACCAGATCGCCGCGGTGGAAGGCAGGCTCCATGCTGTTCCCGATGATAATCACGTAGGCGGCATTTCCGCCCACCTGCTGCGGAGCAAACAGCACCCAGACTGTGACCGTGAGCGCCAGCAACAGCGCCGCCAGCAAGGTCTGTTTCCAGCGATGGAACGCGTCCATTTCCCATGCTCCGCCAAAACAGCAGAGCCTGCTTCCGGCGGCCCGGTACCGACGGGGCCTTTTACCGGAAGCAGGCTCTCATTCCGTTTGCACCGCGCGGGCCCCCGCCGCCGCAGGCTCAACGGAGCGATGTTACTGGGTCGCGATGACGCGCAGTTGATCTGCCGAAGACACTGTGGCGCCGCCGGTAGTGCAAGACCAGTTGTTACCGCTGGTATTCGTGCAGTCATACCAGGTTGAACCAGCCGCGACCAGTTTGATCTTGACTGTGCCGGCCGAAGCGCTCAGGGTGAAGGTTACCGAGTCGATGCTGGCCGGGTTGGTGCCATTCAGGTGATACTGGATGTTGCTGACCGTATAACCGCTGATTGTGCCCGAACCATCGCCTGCATAGGAATCCGGCACCGTATTCGAAGCGGCAAAGGCCGTGGCCACGCCTGCGAAGACGAAGGCCACCAAAGCAATCACCAGAACCTTGAAAGCACGTGTGAGAAACATGGTTAACTCCTTTCGAAAATGATAACGGGTAAAAGGTTACTTGATCACTTTATAGCACACTTTGGGCGCATCTTCCATTACAAGAACGTTGGAATTGCGTTGCAAAAACATTATAAAGAAAATCCGTTGTGCAGTCAATGACCGCACGCGGACGGCAGACCGCGAACAGCCGTAGGACGGGCTTTCCAGCCCATCCGGAGCAGGCCGTCCACGAATGGGAAAACAAATCAACGAATGCGGACGGCGAACAGCCGTAGGACGGGCTTTCCAGCCCATCCGGAGCAGGCCGTCCACGAATGGAGCACGAATCAACGAATGCGGACGGCGAACAGCCGTAGGACAGGTTTTCCAGCCTGTCCGGAGCAGGCCGTCCACAAATGGGAAAACGAATCAACGAATGCGGCGCGGTTATCCGTTTACTCTCGCGGCCAGGCATTCGTTGACGGTTCGTTAATACAAGAACGGCTGGTAATTCCGTTTTCCGCTGACTTTACTCCTCCCCCGCCTCCTCTTCTTCCTTCTTGCCTTTCTCAATGACTTCCGGCTCGAGTTCGGCGCCGGCTCCGGCCTCGGCAACGACTTCCTCCGCCTCGGCCGCGGTCGCGATTACCACCGTCTCTTCCGGATCATTCAGGATGCGAATGGTGCCGGCCAGGGTAAGGTCCCCCACCCGAATGCCGTCGCCGATGTTGGCCAGCGAGGAAACATCCACCGCAATCCGCTCTGGCAAATCCTGAGGCAGGCACTCCACTTCCAGCGCATCCAGCGGCGTCACCAGAATAGCATTCCAGTTCTTGACAGCCGGCGCTTCGCCAACGAGTTCGATGCCGACGCTGGCGCGAATTTTCTCGGTCAGGGAGACGGCCTGAAAGTCCACATGGAGCAGGTGACCCTGAATGGGATCGCGCTGTTTCTCACGCACCAGCGCCGGGTAGGTCTGGCCTTCCAGTTCGATGTTGACCAGACTGGAGGCAGTCATATGACGCAGAATGCGCTCGGCGGCACGCGCCTCCAGCGAAATGGGGATAGGCTGGATGTGGCGGCCATAGAGCACACCGGGCAATTGACCCTGACGGCGCAAAGCGCCAACCTGTTTGCCCAGCACGGTGCGACGACTGGCTTGCAGAACTTCTCTTTCCATAGATATCCTTCCTCGGGCGCCTCTCACCCTGTCCAAAGACGGCAGGGTTACCCTCGCCCTGTGTGAGATGAATCTGGCGCAAGGCCAAAAGCGGGCGCAATTGTAGCCCGCCTGAGGCATTCCGTCAAGAGCCCCGCGTTCTATCACATCAAATGTTACCGAGGTAACCATGGCAGAAACCGACCCCATGAACATAGACGAACGTCGCAAATACCTGCATAAGGTGCGCCTGCGCCGGGGCTACGATGACGCACGTACTCCTTTTGACCGCCTGTGGCACTTTCAGGCAATCGCGAGTGACAAACAGGCGAACTACAGGCATTCCGTCAGGCCACGAACCCCTTGACCCCGCACCGGGAAATCCAAACCCTGATTGACCGCTTGAGTGCTTTGCCTTGTGCCCCCCAGGGAGTGAACGAAAATGTCCGCCTCATGCTCCATGAGAAAGCCTTGCCGTAACTATTCAGCTCTGTATCAAAGCTGTTGTGTATTACACCAACCGCCCCTTCATCGTCTTACGGTCGAGTAACTATTCAGCTCTGTATCAAAGCTGTTGTGTATGTCATTGCGAGGAGCGTTCTTTGCGACGAAGCAATCTCCAGGCGAGTCAATTTAGCCCGATAAATGGAAGATTGCTTCGCCGAAAAACGGCTCGCAATGACATGGCTGAGTAGTCACGCCTTGCC
>DAOTVX010000129.1:0-3597 GCA_034436275.1 Anaerolineales bacterium
GGGTCTTGCAGTTCGCGCTGGATGGCGCGCTTGAGCGGACGGGCGCCGAATTGCGGGTCGTAGCCGACTTCGGCGAGATACTCGCGGGCGGCTTCGGTCACTTCGAGGCGGTAGCCCTTCTCGGCCAGGAGGCGGCTGACGCGGCGCAATTGAATATCTACGATGCCGGCCAGATGTTCCTTGCCCAACGGGTGGAAGACCACGATCTCGTCAATGCGGTTGAGGAACTCCGGGCGGAAGTGCGCCTGCAGCACGCGGGTGATCTCATCGCGGGTCACGCGGTGACCGTTCTCCCAGAGCGTGTTGCCCAGGTTGGAGGTCATGATGATCACCGTGTTGCGGAAGTCCACCGTGCGGCCCTGACCATCGGTCAGGCGGCCATCGTCGAGCAGTTGCAACAGCACGTTGAAGACCTCGCTGTGGGCTTTTTCGATTTCGTCGAACAGCACCACGCTATACGGGCGGCGGCGCACCGCTTCGGTCAGTTGACCGCCTTCCTCGTAGCCGACGTAGCCAGGCGGCGCACCGATGAGACGGCTGACGGTGTGCTTTTCCTGATACTCGCTCATGTCAATGCGCACCATGGCGCGCTCGTCATCGAACAGGAATTCCGCCAGGGCGCGCGCCAGTTCGGTCTTGCCGACGCCGGTCGGGCCGAGGAAGATGAACGAGCCGAGCGGACGGTTCGGGTCCTGCAGACCAGCGCGGGCGCGGCGTACCGCATTCGAGACGACGCGGATGGCCTCGTCCTGGCCGACGACGCGCTCGTGAATCTTTTCCTCCATGTGCAGCAGTTTCTGCGTTTCGCCTTCGAGCAGTTTGTCCACCGGGATGCCGGTCCATTTGGCCACCACCGCGGCGATTTCCTCGGCGTCCACTTCTTCCTTGAGCAGTGCGCCTTCGGCTTGCATGGCTTTCAGCCGTGCCTCGGCGGCGCGGAGTTGCTCCTCGAGGCTGCGCAGTTCGCCGTAGCGCAGGCGGGCGGCCTTCTCCAGGTCGGCGGCGCGTTCGGCGCGCTCCATTTCAAGGCGCGTCTGCTCCAGTTTTTCTTTCAGACTGCGCAGTTCACTGATGGCCTGTTTCTCGGCCTGCCAGCGGGCAGTCAGGGCTTTCGACTTCTCGCGCAGTTCGGCCAGTTCCTGCTCCAGTTTCTCCAGCCGCTCTTTGGAGGCCTTGTCCTTCTCTTTCTTCAGCGCCTCGCGCTCGATTTCGAGTTGCATGATGGCGCGGTCCACTTCATCCAGTTCCTGCGGCTTGGAGTCGATCTCCGTGCGCAGGCGGGCGGCGGCCTCGTCAATCAGGTCAATCGCCTTGTCGGGCAGATGACGGTCAGGGATGTAGCGATGGCTGAGGGTGGCCGCGGCAATCACGGCCGGGTCGGTGATGCGCACGCCGTGATGGACCTCGTAGCGCTCCTTCAGGCCGCGCAAGATGCTGATGGTGTCCTCCACGCTCGGTTCTTCGACCAGCACGGGCTGGAAGCGCCGCTCCAGGGCGGGGTCTTTCTCCACGTACTTGCGGTACTCATCGAGCGTGGTGGCGCCGATCATGTGCAGTTCGCCGCGCGCCAGCATGGGCTTGAGCATGTTGCCGGCGTCCATGCTGCCCTCGGCCTTGCCCGCGCCGACCACGGTGTGCATTTCGTCCACGAACAGGATGATTTCGCCGTTCGATTCGGTGATTTCTTTGAGGACGGCCTTCAGCCGCTCCTCGAACTCACCGCGATACTTCGCCCCGGCGACCAGTGCGCCCATGTCGAGTTGCACGATGCGCTTCTTCTTCAGACCTTCGGGCACGTCGCCGTTGACGATGCGCTGCGCCAACCCCTCGGCGATGGCGGTCTTGCCGACGCCGGGTTCGCCGATGAGGGCCGGGTTGTTCTTGGTGCGGCGGGAGAGAATCTGGATGACGCGGCGGATCTCCTCGTCGCGGCCAATGACCGGGTCGAGTTTGCCCTTGCGCGCCAGATCGGTCAGGTCGCGTCCGTATTTCTCCAGCGCCTGATACGTGGATTCGGGGTCTTGCGAGGTGACGCGCTGACTGCCGCGCACGCTCTGCAGGGCCTTCAGGATGGCGTCTTTGGTCAGGCCGTAGGAGGCCAGCCGCTTGCCTTCGATGGAATCGGTCAGGCCGAGCAGGATGTGCTCGGTGGAGACGTACTCATCGCTCATGCCTTTGGCGTAGCGCTCGGCGGCGATGAGCACGTCCGCGGCGGCCTGGGCGAGGCCCACGTCCATGTTCGCGCCGTGAATCTGGGGGCGCTTGGCCAGTTCGCGCTCCAGTTCCTCGCGCAGGGCGAGGGTGGAACCGGCCACTTTGGTCACGATGGCTGGCACAACGCCGTCTTCCTGGCGGATGAGCGCCAGTTCCAGGTGAATCGGCTCAATGGCCTGGTGATGATATTCCTGTGCGATTTGCTGCGCACTGAAAATGGCTTCCTGGGATTTTTGAGTGAATTTATCGAGGTTCATAAGATACTCCTACCAACAAGTCATTGTAGGACAACTCTGAAGAGTGGTCCTACACAAAAAGTATAGGGAAGACACGTTGGAGGAGTGTTAGAGGGGAATAAAAAGAATGTTGGAGGGGATGGCTGGATAAAATTTTGCCACCGTCTTGGGACGGCGGCAAAATCGAAATCTGTTCTAGCGGACACGCTCCAATTGGAGCGGGAAGACGGCGTAATCGTTGAGGGGAGGCGTAAGCAGCAGTTTGTCGTATCCCACACACTCATAAAGGAACGCCACCTCGCTTTCTCCTTCTGGAGCGCCCCAGAAGTCGAGGTCAATGGTCTCACCAAACACAGTTGCCTGGAAGACCAGCCCTGCTGAACTAGGATTGCTGAAGATTAAACGCCCATCCTCCACCGAATAACGAGCACTGCCCATACCATCCATAAAAAATGTGACCGGCACATCTACGGTACTTTTGATTGTGACCTCCTGCGTGAATTGATTTGCTTCAAACAAGAAGAGACCACCTGAACCGAAGAGGTATCGCGCCTCGCCGGTTGAGTAGAGGTACTCGCTTTCGATGCCGGCGGATTCCATGGATGTGATGTAATAAGCGCTGGCGTCGATCAGCCTCCAGTCGCCGACGACGCAGGAGACGATTGGTTCTGCTGTCTCTGTGGGCGTTTCGTCGGGGAGGGAAGGAGAAGAAAAGGGCGTGACTGCCGCCGGGGTCGAACGACTGCCAAGTCCCGGCAAGGAGCAGGCTGTAAGAATCACGCTCAGCAACAAAGCAGCCAAAAGGGGAGAAAGGATTCTCATGAAAGTTGTTCTCCTTTCGATTTTTCGTGATAAGGTAAGCGTCTCAAATTATATCATTATCTGGATAATTTCGATGATTTTGATAGTATTACTCTGCAGAATCTATCACGATCGTGAAGATTTTGTAGCGCGGCATTCATGCCGCATTGGGTTGCGGGATAAATCCCGCGCTACGAATTCTTGCTTCTTGGTTCGGCTACAGCAGTATGGCCGCGGATTTCAAGTCGCGGCGGCGTTCTTGGCTTTTTGTTTTGCTGGCGTCCAACATCCCCACTTCCAGTTTTCCTCTCCGCTGAGGCGGATGTCGCGGCGCAGGAAAAGCAGC
>DAOTVX010000130.1:0-3772 GCA_034436275.1 Anaerolineales bacterium
CTGCCACGAGCGGAGCGTGGTGGAGCGTAGCGTAGGGAAAGCAGTCTCCCGGCAGGCAAGGGGATTGCTTCGCCGCCTGGGCGGCTCGCCATGACATCATCGCCACAGAGCCTGTGAATGTCAAAAACTGGCAAAATCATAGGGTTTTTGTATTGCGTGCAATAACTTTTGAGTACACACCGTGCCTGCTACAAGACCCCTCCGCTGGCCTTTCCAGGCCGTCAGCGTAACGGAAAACGGCCGTTCCAGGCCGTCAGCGCAACGTAAGACGGCCTTTCCAGGCCGTCAGGACAGGCCAGAAGGCCGGTGCTACGGACAACGGTTCATGTCGGCAAAAAGGGCATGGACGGCCCAGTCACTCCCAGATGTTCAGCCAGGGCCGCGCGCATGGCAACCCGGTCGTCCCAGGGATACTCGGTGGTGCCGAAACACATGGACTGTTCATGGCCCTTGCCGCAGGCGATGACTACATCCCCTGCCTGCGCCAGGCGCACGCCCAGACGGATGGCTTCGCGGCGATCGGGGACGCGAAAGAAGGTGCGTCCCTCCACTCCGCCCCGGCGGCGCGCTCCCAGAGCCATTTCGTCCAGAATGGCGTCCAACGATTCGGTGCGCGGGTCTTCGGCGGTCAGGATGGAAATATCGGCCAGTTCGGCTGCCACTTCTGCCATCAGGCGGCGTTTTTCCTTATCTCGCAGGCCAGCCGAACCGAAGATGGCGATGACGCGCCCGTTCGTCATGCGCCGCACGGTTTGCAGGGCAACGCGCAAGGCGTTGGGGGTATGAGCGAAATCCACAATGGCGGTAAACGGCTGTCCCAGGTTGATGCGCTCCATCCGCCCTGGCACGCCGCGCAGCGCGGCCACGCCCTGCGCGGCCAGCGCCGGCTCAATTCCCAGCCCATCAATGGCCGCCGTCAGCGCGGCCAGGCAATTCGCAACGTTGAATTCCCCTACGAGCGAAGTGACGACCGGCACCCGAAACGTTTTCCCGACAGCCTCGAAGCAGATACCTTCGGGCCGGCAGACAATGTTCACCGCGCGCACGTCGGCGTCCGCGTTCAGCCCATAACAGCGACTCTGCACTGCCGGCAGACCGTCCACGAGGGCGCGCAGGAAACCGCAGGAAGCGTCATCACGATTCAGCACGGCCAACCGGGGATTCCCCTGCTCCTTCGAGGGCGTCTCGGCCAGCAACTGGAACAGGCGCGCCTTGGCGGCGCGGTAATTCTCATACGAACCGTGCTCATCCAGATGCTCATGGGTGATGTTCGTCAGCACACCGATATCGAACTCGCAGGCCGCCACGCGCTGCTGCGCCAGGCCATGCGAGGTCGTTTCCAGAATAGCATGGGTCAGGCCGGCAGCCACCATCAGCGCCAGATAGCGCTGCACCTCGTGGGCATCGGGGGTGGTAACGTGGAAACCGGTATCCAGCACTGTCTCGCCGATCACCGCGTTGACCGTCGAAATCAGGCCCACCTTCAGCCCGGCCGCGCGCAGGATGTGATAGAGCAAATTGCAGGTCGTCGTCTTGCCATCGGTGCCGGTGACGCCAATGACAGTAAGCCGATGGGCGGGATGGCCGTAGAAGGCGGCGGCCAGATAACTCAATGCGCGTCGGGCATCGGCAACGCGTACATAGGGAACAGGAAGACCGTCCACGCTTCGCTCGCCGACCACCGCGACCGCTCCGCGCTGCAACGCCTGGGGAATAAAATCATGCCCATCGGCCATGCCGCCGCGCAGCGCCACGAACAGGTCGCCGGCCTGCACCTTGCGGCTATCTATGGCAATGCCATGCAGGAGCACGTCGGGCGGCTCTGGCGGCGCAAACGGCAACGGCAACGATGTCAGCAGGCGACGTAAGGAAACCGGGGATGAGGGGAACTCTGTCATGACAGCCCGATTCTACCGCGCTCGTGGCGCGGCGACGCTATACATGGATAGCCTGACCCAGAGCGAGGTGCGCCGCTTCCATGAGCGCCTCGCTCAGGGTAGGATGCGCGTGCACGTTGCGGGCGAGGTGTTCCAGCGTCAGGTCAGCGCGGGCGGCCAGGGTCAGTTCGGGGAGGAGTTCCGTGACTTCCGGGCCGATGAGATGCGCGCCGAGCAGACGTTCGCGGTGTTCGTCCACCACCAGTTTGACCCAGCCGCCGTAATCGCCCAGGGCGAGGGCCTTGCCATTGGCCTGAAAAGGGAAACGCGCCACGCGGACAGCATAGCCGCGCTGACGCGCCTGCGCCTCCGTCAGGCCAAAAGAGGCGATTTGCGGCTGGCTGTAAGTGGCGCGCGGCATGTGTTCGTAGGAAAGCGGCGGCGGATTCCGTCCGGCAATACTCTCAGCGCAGAGAATCCCCTGTGCCGAGCCAACGTGCGCCAGCATCAGTTTGCCGGTCACATCGCCAATGGCCCAGATGCCCGGCACGGTAGTCGCCATGCGTTCGTCCACCTGAATAAAGCCGCGTTCATCCAGCGCGACGCCCAGTTCTTCCAGGCCGAGGCCGCGTGAATTCGGGCGAAAACCCAGCGCCAGCAACGCCTGTTCGGCTTCGAGCGTCAGCGTGCGGCCATCGGCGGTAAGGGTCACGCGCGCGCCGGTCGCGGTGCTCTCGATGGCCTCCACGCGGTGGCCGGTCAACAGGCGAATGCCACGTTTGCGAAAGGCGCGCTCCAGTTCGGCGCTGACTTCTTCGTCCTCCAGCGGGACAAGGCGGGGGAGCATCTCAACCAGCGTGACCTCGCTGCCGTAGGCGTTCCACAAGGTGGCGAATTCGACGCCGATGGCGCCGCCGCCGAGAATGACGACCGAACGGGGGAGGCGTTCCTGCAGGATGGCTTCAAGATAGGTCAGCACGCGTTCACCATCCGTTGACCAGCCGGGCGGAACGACGGCACTGGCGCCGGTGGCGACGATGATGTGGCTTGCTCGCAGTTCCAGCCTCTCCCCCGCGGCGGCGCGGACGTGGACCGTCTGAGGCGCGACCAGAGCGGCCTCTCCCAGGTACACGGTGACGCCGTTCTTGCGCAGCAAAAACCCCACTCCTTTCGCCAGGCGTTCGGCAACCTGACGCGAGCGTCGCACGGCGGCAACATAGTCGGCGTCGAGATTCTCGCCCTGCATGCCCGATTCCTGTGCGCGCTGACGCAGCCAGGTGGCAATCTCCGCGTTCTTGAGCAACGCTTTGGAAGGGATGCAACCGACGTTCAGGCAAACGCCGCCCAACCAGCGCCGCTCGATCACGGCAACCTTCAAGCCCAACTGCGCGGCGCGTATGGCCGCGACATAGCCGGCCGGCCCGGCGCCCAGGACAAGCACATCATACGCTTCAGCCATAGAGCCTCCTGAAAAGGTGGAATGCAACGGAGTAAGAAACAGACTTTATCGGAAAGCGGACACGGATGTTGTTTTATCCCGTTAGTGCGGATTTCGTAACGATTTCGCCCTGTCTCAAAACTGTTGTGGATGTCATGGCGAGGAGCGTTCTTTGCGACGTAGCAATCCCCAGGCGGTCCATTTCGCCTGATCAAGGGGAGATTGCTTCGCCAAAAAACGGCTCGCCATGACATGGCTGAGTAGCTCGACAATGTTATATTTCGGCATCGTTGTCATTGCGAGGGCGTTCTCTGCCCGAAGCAATCCCCTGGTAATTGGGAGACTGCTTACCTTGAGGCTCGCAAGGAGATTGCTTCGGCGGCGCCTCGGGCGAGCCTCGGCGTGGCCCTATCGCCGCCTCGCCATGACAAGGGACAGGTAATCTAACATTGTCGAG
>DAOTVX010000131.1:0-16717 GCA_034436275.1 Anaerolineales bacterium
CGAATTCGATGATTGCCGGCACCGGCTCGCCGTGCATTTGCATAATTTCCGGCACAAAGCGCAACTCCTGGCCGGTGTGCCAGAGTCTGTCTTTTGCCCCATACCAGGAGACGAGATTGCCTTCTGCGTCGTAGCCCAGGGCCAGGTTCTCGTTGATTTTATCCACGCTGGCAACTTCGGCAGGAGCGCCCAACACTTCGGCCAGGTCGGGGGTGGGGGTATAGGTGGGGGTGAGGGTTGGGGTGGGGGTGGGAGCAGGGGTAGGGGTGAGCGTGGGAACAGGAGAGGGGGTGGACGGCTGTCCACCGTCCGCTTGCGGTTTGCGGTCGGCGGTCTGTGGTCTACAAGAGGCGAGGAAAAGGCCAAGGGTCAAAATCAGGCTGAGGGTGCGGGGGAAGCGGGACATGGAAATCTCCTTCGAGTAAGAAACGTCATCGGGAGAGTTATATCACAGTCAGCGGGTCGAAGTCGGGATCGGCGAGGCGCGAAAGCGGCAACACATGGACGCGCTCGGCCAGCGGGTAAGGGCGTTCGCCGGGGTAGAAGACCAGCAGGCGGTCGAGGCGCAGGTCGGCAAGGGCGGCGCGCATGGAGGGGGTCAGCCGCGGCGCGTCGCTGTGTTTGCATTCCACGCCCAGGCGCTGCCCGTTTTTGAAGATCAGCAAGTCCAGTTCGGCGCCGCCGTGCGTGCCCCAGAAGTAGACTTCGTCAGCGTTCACGACCTTCAGCACTTCTTCGATGGCGTACCCCTCCCACGAAGCGCCGAGTTTGGGATGGGTGTGCAGGTCGAGTTCGCTGCGGATGCCCAACAGGTAGTGCAGCAGGCCGCTATCGCGAAAGTAGATTTTGGGGGCCTTGATCTGACGCTTGCTCAGGTTTTCATGCCAGGGTGGCAGGACGCGCACCATGAAAATCTCTTCCAGCACGTCCAGGTAGCGGCGGGCGGTGGGTTGACTGATGCCCAGGGCGCGGGCCGGCTCGGCGGCGTTCCACACCTGACCATGATAGTGAGCCAGCATTCTCCAGAAGCGCAGCAAGGCCGGGGCCGGGATGCGCACGCCCCACTGCGGCAGATCGCGTTCCAGCAGGGTCTGGATGAAATTCTTGCGCCAGGCCAGGCTGTCTTCTTCGCTTTCGGCCAGGAAGGAAGGCGGCAATCCGCCGCGCAGCCAGTGACGGCGCAGGGCTTCGAGGCCAAGTTCGGCCAGCGAAAAGCCGGGCACGGAGAGGATTTCCACGCGGCCGGTCAGGCTCTCGGAGGCCCGGTGTATCAGGTCGGGGGAAGCGCTGCCGAGGATGAGAAAACGGGCCGGGGCGGGGTCACGGTCGCTCAGGACGCGCAGGAGGGGAAAGAGGTCGGGTTTGCGCTGAATTTCGTCCATGACAACCAGACCCTGCAACGGCTGGAGCGCGGTAAGCGGCTGTTCCAGGCGCAGCAGGCTGACCGGGTCTTCCAGGTCGAAGTAGTTGAGCGAATCGGGGGGCAGGAACTGGCGCGCCAGGGTGGTCTTGCCGGCCTGACGCGGGCCGATGAGCAGGACGATGCGGCTGCGCCGCAGGGCGTTCTGGATGGCTTGCTGGAGGGTGGGGCGGGGAATGAGCACGGGGATATTTTACCATGAAAAATGAAAGAGAGCATTTACAATTTCAATGGAGACGATAGACAACCGTAGTGCAGGCTTTCCAGCCTGTCGGAAGCAGGCCGTCCACGAAAGGGGAACGAATCAACGAAGGCGGCGCGGATATTCGTGGTCCGCTATGTGTCAATGGCTCGCCCGCCAATACGATCCCGGCAGGGAATTGCATTTTCCCGAAAAAATGGGCCACACCCGCCCGGCAAATGCTTGACTTTCTTTTCTGCTCTCGCTATAATCATAGCAACATTTTCCGGGAGGAGTAGGCAAAGCGGTACGCGGATAGAGAAGGAGTGGCCGCTGGCTGGAAGCCCCCGCCGTGAGACCTTTGCCGAAGTCGCCCGGAGTAACGCCGAAGAAATCCCCGGCGTGGGAAAGTAGAACGGCGCGGGTGCGCCCGTTAGCGCGCAGGCCGATGGTGGTCGGCGATCGAGAGCGTTGTTCTTATCCGTCCAGAGCAAATCCCTGGCGTGGAGAGAACGACGAATGGAGGTGGTACCGCGGAAGGTTCGCCTTTCGTCCTCAACGACGAGAGGCGTTTCGTTTTCTACAGGAGGTCACGTGCCCACATATCCTTTCTTGCAGGTGGATGCCTTTACAGAACGTCCGCTGGCGGGCAACCCCTGCGCCATCCTGTTCGACACGGAAGACCTGGACGAGGCTACGATGCTCGCCATCGCCCGCGAGATGAACCTTTCGGAGACCTCCTTCGTGCGCCGTTCGTCGGTCGCTGATTTCGGCGCGCGCTACTTCACCCCGGCTGGCGAAATCCCGCTGGCCGGGCATCCGACCATCGCCACCGTCCACGCGCTGGTAGAAACAGGCCGTCTGCCCTGGCGCGGCGAGGCCGTCACCGTGACCCTCGAACTGGCGGCGGGGGTCATTGCGGTTGATTTGCGCCTGGAACGCGGCCGCTTATGGATTGTGATGAATCAACCCAAACCCACTTTCCTCTCCTGCTATCGTCCCGAAGAGATTCTGCCGGTCTTTCACCTGACCGTCGCCGACGTGATGCCCGATCTCCCTCTGCAAACGGTCAGTACCGGCACGCCCCAACTGATGGTCCCGCTCAAGAGCCTGGAGGAATTGCGCCGCGTGCAGGTTGACCTCGCCGCCTATCAGGCGCTGCGGCAGCGCGCCGATTTCTTCAGCGTTCACCTTTTCTGTCTGCAAGGGGTGGAGGTCGGTCAGACCTTTGCCCGTCATATCGTCGCTCCGCCCGATGTGCTGGAGGACCCTTTCACCGGTTCGGCGACCGGAGCCATGGCGGCTTACCTGTGGCATTATGGTTTGCTGTCGCAACCTGCCTTTATCGCCGAACAGGGCCACTGGCTGGGTCGTCCCGGCCAGGCCAGGGTGGAAGTGGTTGGCCCGCCTCAGGACATTCAGGCGGTACGTGTTGGCGGTACGGCGGTGACCGTCTTGAACGGCGAATTGAAGTTACCTGCGCATCCTGATTTTCGTGGAGGAAACGATGGCCGAATATAGCTTGCCGAAAGCATACGACTTTCAATCTACCGAGCCGCGCATCTACGAGATGTGGGAGAAAGGCGGCTACTTCCAGCCGTCCAATGACCCGCGCAAACCGGACTTCGACCCGGCCAGAAAGCCTTTCGTCATTTCCATCCCGCCGCCCAACGTGACCGGCGAACTGCATCTGGGCCATGTCATGTTCGTCGCCATGGAAGATTTGATGATTCGTTACCATCGCATGAAAGGTTACCCCACCCTCTGGGTACCGGGCACCGATCACGCCGGCATTGCGACCCAACTTCAGGTGGAAAAGGCGCTGGCCAGGGAGGGGTTGACGCGCGAACAACTTGGCCGGGAAGCCTTCCTGAAACGCATGTGGGAATGGAAGGAAAAATACGGGAGCATCATTACCACTCAGATCCGCCGCATCGGCGCCTCCTGCGACTGGACGCGCGAGCGTTTCACGCTGGATGAGGGCCTGAGCCGCGCGGTGCGTGAGGCTTTCGTCCGTCTTTATGAGAAAGGCCTTATTTACCGTGGCTTGCGCCTGGTCAACTGGTCGCCGGGGCTGAAAACCGCTGTTTCCGATCTGGAAGTGGAATACTCCGAAGAACCCGGCACGTTGTACTACTTCAAGTATATGCTGGCCGATGGCAGTGGCGAATACATCCCGGTCGCTACCACGCGCCCGGAGACCATTCTGGGCGATACGGCTGTGGCCGTCCACCCGGAAGATGCGCGCTATCAGAAATACGTCGGGCGCAAGGTCGTGGTGCCGATCCTTGGGCGCGAAATCCCGGTCATCGCCGATGCCTACGTGGATCGCGAGTTCGGCACCGGCGCGCTCAAAATCACTCCCGGCCATGACCCGAATGACTACGAGATCGGGCAGCGGCATGGCCTGCCCGTCCTCTCCATGCTCGACCGGGAGGCAAAAGTGACCGAAGTCGGCGGGCCGTATGCCGGTCTCGATCGCTTCGAGTGCCGCCAGAAACTCTGGGAGGATATGCGCGCCGCCGGGCTGGTCATCAAGGAAGAACCCTATACGCTCAATGTGCCGCGCTCACAACGCGGCGGTGAAATCATCGAGCCGCTCATCTCCGAACAGTGGTTCGTCAGGATGCAACCCCTGGCCGAGGCCGCGCTGAAAGCCGTGCGCGAGGGCCACATTCGCATCGTGCCGGAACGCTTCGAGAAAGTGTACTTCAACTGGCTGGAAAACATCAAGGACTGGTGCATCAGCCGTCAACTCTGGTGGGGGCATCGCATCCCGGTCTGGTACTGCGCTGACTGTGGTCGTGAGACCTGCGCCCGTACCGATCCGCGGCAATGCGCTCACTGCGGCAGCCCCAACATTCAACAAGACCCCGACGTGCTCGATACCTGGTTCTCCTCGGCGCTCTGGCCGTTTTCCACCCTCGGCTGGCCCGAAGAGACCCCCGACCTGCGTTACTTCTATCCTACTACCGTCATGGAGACCGGCTACGACATTCTCTTCTTCTGGGTGGCGCGGATGATTATGATGGGGTTGGAATTTACCGGTCAGGTGCCCTTCTACACGGTTTACCTGCACGGCCTGATTCGCGATGAACACGGGCGGAAGATGAGCAAATCCTTTGGCAATGTGGTTGATCCGCTGCCGGTCATGGAGGCCTACGGTACCGACGCCTTGCGCTTTACCTTGCTGGTCGGCTCCACGCCGGGCAACGATACCAACCTCAGCCTGAAAAAAGTAGAAGCCAACCGTAATTTCGCCAACAAAATCTGGAACGCTGGCCGATTCGTCATTGCCGCCCTCGCTTCACTGCCGGACGGTGGATCGCCGACGACAGAGGGCGGAGCGCCAACCTGGACCCTGGCCGACTCCTGGGTCTGGGCGCGGCTGCAACAACTCATCCGCGATGTGGAGCGCCTGTTCCAGTCGTACCAGTATGGCGAAGCCGGACGCCAGATTTACGAATTCTTCTGGTCCGATTTCGCCGACTGGTACGTGGAAATTGCCAAATTGCAGTTGCGGCACGCGCCGACGCAGCGCCAGACCGCCGAGACGCTGGTCCGCGTGCTGGACCTCTGTCTGCGCCTGCTCCATCCCTTTACCCCCTTCGTGACAGAGGAACTCTGGGGACACCTGCGCCGCGCCGTGCTGGACTCGCCGCTGGCCTCGCTGGCCGCCGACTGGCCAGAAGCGCTCATTGTCGCTCCCTGGCCCAGGCCGCGAGCGGCGGAGGACTGGGAGGCCGCCAGGATGGCCGA
Organism: Anaerolineales bacterium; assembly: GCA_034436275.1. GTDB lineage: Bacteria > Chloroflexota > Anaerolineae > Anaerolineales > Villigracilaceae > DAOTVX01. Next base: position 5,361 of record DAOTVX010000131.1, read on the forward strand.
TTTTACGCTGGTGCAGGAGGTGATTCGCGCCATTCGCAACCTGCGCGCCGAGAAGAAAGTTTCGCCATCGTCCCGTCTGCCGGCCACGCTCGTTGGCGGCGACAAGGCCGCTCTCTTCGAGGCGCAACGGCAGGTCATTGCGACGCTGGCCGGCCTGGATGATGCCCGTCTGGCCATTCATGCCATGCTGGACGAGAAGCCTGCCGAGAGTGCCGTGCTCGTGGTCGGCGCGGTGGAGGTTTATCTGCCGCTCTCCGGCCTGGTCAATCGCGCCGAGGAACGCGCTCGACTGGAAAGCGAACTGCAGGAGGCTGAGGCGCAGATTGCCCGTCTGGAGAAACTGCTGGCTTCTGATTTTGCCCACAAGGCGCCCCCTACCGTTGTCCAGAAGGAACGCGAAAAACTGGCTACCTATCAGGCCAGCGCGGCTAAATTGCGCCTCCGTCTGCAGGCAGAAGATTGAGAGAATGTCATGAGGCCCAGCGCGCATCTGGCGTTCGTTCTCCTGGCGTTGTCTGCTCTGGTGGCCTGCCTGCCTCTCCCGCCGGCCAGTGGCATGGCAACTGCCGTCCCCTCATCCGTACCGCTCACGCTGGAGAGGTTGCGGAATAGCGCGTATCAGGTGCTTTTTCCCGATGGATCGCTCCGCACCATTCCCCTCACCGACGGCGTGTACCGGCCTGATCCGCAGGCCTCTCCAGGGGGGGACGTTCTGGCGCAACTGGGCGAACAGGTGGCCTGGGGTGATTTGAACAACGATGGCCTGGAGGATGCCGTCGTCACGCTGGTGCTGGATTTCGGCAACGCGAGGACGTTGACCGCGCTTGTCCCCTGGCTCAATCAGAACGGCATGGCGATACAACCTGCCCCGGCCTTTCTGGAAGACTTGCCTGTTCTCCACAGCCTGACTATCGAGGATGGTGAGATTACTCTGCAAGCAACCACACATGGCGTTGGCGATCATCCCTGTTGTCCCTCCCAAGAGGTGAGCAAGGCCTACCGTCTGCTGGGCAACCGCCTGTGGCTCACCCATCTCACGTCGCGGGCGACGGCAACGGCCCCAGTGCGCGTGATTACGATTGAATCCCCGGCCGATAATGCCCGGGTGACGATCCCACTGACCGTAACTGGCCGTGTCACTGTGGCTCCTTTTGAGAGCACGCTGGTCTATAAAATCCTGACCGCTGACGGCGAGGTGCTGGCCCAGGGGCCGCTGATGGTAGAGGCTCCCGAAATGGGCGCGCCCGGCACTTTTACCCTGACCCTGGGCGCCGACGCGCCTGCCCTTCATGGCCCTGTGCGTGTGGAATTCTGGGATTTCAGCCCGGCAGACGGTTCTCCTCTGGCTATGGCTGCCATTTACCTTGTGATTGAGTAAAGCGGCGGATGCGGGTCGCATGGGGCATGACAGGGCCTGGATACGACAAAAGCCCCATCCATCCCCCGTGCCGACGGGCCGGCAAGACCGTTGGATGCCGGGGATGGCTGTGATCAGCCTTGCTTCTGGCGGAAAATTCTTGCGGGCACGTCGGTAAAGCGGCGCAACTTGTCGGCGCCGCTGAAGTCCGTTATACTCAAATCGGTCGCTGTGTTCCAGCGTTCTTCTGGTTTGTCATGCACACACGCGTCTTTCCGGCCAATTTCGAGTCACTGGCTACCGTCCGCGAGTTCGTGGGTACAGCCGCCCGCGAGATGGGCATGGACGATTCCGAAGTCTATGCCGTCCAGCTGGCAGTGGACGAGGCCTGTTCTAATATTATCGAACACGCTTACGGTGGTCAGAATCGGGGCGAAATCGAGTGTACCTGTGAGGCAAGCGATGAGGCGCTGACCGTGACCCTGCGCGATCACGGTCAACCGTTCGACCCGGCGAAGGTGGCGCTGCCCGATTTGTCGCTGGGTTTGGACGAGCGCCCGGTGGGCGGGCTGGGTCTGCTGCTGATGCGCCACCTGATGGACGAAGTGCATTTCGAGGCGCGGGGTGAGGCTGGCAACGTGCTCACGATGATCAAACGCCGGCGGGGGAGTGCATGAGCGCGGCTGACTGGTCTGCTATCCTGCGGCTGGGCGAGGAGTTGCTGCGCCTGCGCTCGCTCCCGGCCCAGCGCGATCGAATTGTCGCGACGGCGGAGCAACTGTTCCAGGCTCAGGCTGAACTCTGGCTGGATGAATGGTTATTTCGCCTGCCGGGAATAGAAACCGATCCTGCTTTCTCGCCGGCTCCACCGGCCAGAGCCATAGCGCAGGCGTTGGCCAGCGGTCGTCTCTATCACTGCCGCGAGGGGGAGCAGGTCTGGGCCGCGGCGCCGTTGATCGCCCAGGGCATGCTCCTGGGGGCCTTGCAGATTGGGCGCGCTGGCGGCAAACCGTTCCGTCGGCGGGAACTCGATTTCTTGCAGGGCCTGGCCGGCCATGTGGCGCTGGCAATCTATACGGCGCATCGGCTGGCGGTGGAGGAATGGCGTCTTGAGCAACTGACGCTGGTGCGCCGCGTCAGCGCCCAACTGGCGCGCCTGACCGACGCCGATGAACTGGCGCAGCGTGTTGCCAGGTTGATTCAGGAAACGTTCCACTACTACTATGTCGCCCTGTTCACCTGCGAAGCCGGTGAACCTGTCCTGCGCCTACGTTCCAGCGCGCCGGCCGAACGCGGCTTCCCCCCGACCGAGCCGTTGCGCATCCGCCTGGGGGAGGGGTTGATTGGTCTGGCGGCGCAGACCGGTCAGGAAATTCTGGCAAACGATGTCAGCGTCGAACCGCGCTTTCGCTATGTCGCCAGTTTGCCCGAAACGCGCGCCGAGGTCGTCCTGCCGCTGAAAATCGAGGAGCGCGTCCTCGGCGTGCTGGACGTGCAATCGGACCGCCTTCAGGCATTCCATCCCAACGATCTGCTGGTCTTGCGCGCCCTGGCCGATACCATTGCGATTGCACTGGAGGGCACGCGCCTGTATTCGGCTCTGGAGAAGCGCGCCCGCCAGCTGGCGCTGGTGGCCGAGGTCAGCGATGAAATTACCAGCATTCTCGAACCGGAAAAGTTACTCGGCCGGGTAACCGCCCTGATTCAGGAACGCCTGGGGTTCCCTTACGTTCACCTGTTCACCGTCCATCCCAACCGCCGACAAATCATCTATGAGGCCGGCAGCGGCGCACGCAGCGAACGTTACGCCAGCGGTTATGTGTTACACCTCGATCGTGACGAAGGCATCATTCCCTGGGTGGCGCGGCATGGACAGACTGTGCTCGCCAACGACGTCAGCCGCGAACCGCGTTATCGCCCCTCTCCCCTTCCGCCGGAGGATACGCGCGCCGAATTGACCGTGCCGCTCCTCTACGATAATCGTGTGGTGGGCATCCTTGACCTGCAAAGTGATCGTCTCAACGCCTTCGCCGAGGAGGACGTCTTCCTCTGTGAAGCCCTGGCCGATACCATTGCGATTGCCATCCACAACGCTGACCTGTACCGCACCGAACGCTGGCGGCGGCGGGTGGCCGAAGGCTTGCGCGAGGTGGCCGGCCTCCTCTCCGCAGAAGTCGGCGTAGACGATGTGCTGGACGCCATTTTGACCGAACTGGAGCGCAATCTTCCCTGCGATGTTTCGGCGATCTGGTTGCTGGATGGCGAGGATCTCGTCCTGGCACAGTTGCATGGGGCGGAGGCTGAGGCGGTGGAGGAAGCACTTCGTTTCTGGCCTGAGACGAAAACCTACCTGGCCTCTGCTTTACAGGCCGTTGAGCCGACCATCCGCCGTCCGACCGATCCGATTGGCCCCAGCGGAGCGGCCCTGGGCTTCCCGGCGGACTACTCTTCCATTGCGGCGGCCCTGCGCATCGGTGATCGCCCGCTCGGCGTGTTGACCCTCGCTCACCATGAGGCAGGCCGTTATGGACACGAAGCCCAGGCCATCACGGCCACCTTCGCCAGTTATGCCGCCGTTGCCATTGAGAACGCTCGCCTGTACGACGCGACTCAGGAACAGGCCTATGCTTCCGCCGCTCTGTTACAGGTGGCTCAGACAGTTGCCACCGCGGCCACGCTGGAAGACGTGCTGGCCGCTCTGGCTCGCCTGACGCCTTTGCTGGTTGGCGTTCAGGCTTGCGCCATATACCTGTGGGAAGAGGGCGACTTTCGTCTGGCGCAAGCCTATGGGTTTCCTGAAGAGGTGGAGGCCCTGTTACCGCGCACGCCCGGCGAGGGTGAGTTCCCTCTGCTGGATGAGGCGCGCCGACAAGGGCAAATGGTCTTCGGTCTGCTCTCGCCATCTTCTCCGGCGGACTGGCTGCAGCCTATCTTGCCGTCAACCCCTGAGGAAGCCCGCTACTGGCTGACAGCAGGCGAGCACTTGCTGATGGCTTTCCCTTTGCTCATCAAAGGCGCTTTCTATGGCGCGTTCCTCGTGGAGGAGACCGCCAAAGCTCGGCGCTTCCGTCACAAACGTATTGAAATCATTACCTCGATTGCTCAGGAAGCCGCGCTGAGCATTCAGAATGAACATCTGCAACGTCAGATGCGTGACCGCGCGCGCCTGGAGCACGAACTTCAACTGGCGCGGCGCATTCAACAAACCTTTTTGCCGCAACAATTGCCGGAACTGGAGGGCTGGGAACTGGCCGCGCACTGGGAAACGGCGCGGGAAGTGGGCGGCGATTTTTATGACGTGATCGAATTGCCGCGTCAGCGGCTGGGATTGCTCATTGCCGATGTTTCCGACAAGGGCATGCCGGCGGCCTTGTTCATGGCGTTGACGCGCACCCTCGTCCGTGCCGTGGTGCGCGAAACCCTCTCGCCCGCCGAGGTCTTGCGTCGCGTCAACAATCTGATCATCCCCGATAACCATCAGCAGATGTTCGTGACCGCCGTGTACCTGTTGATTTCTGCGGAGAGCGGCGAAGTGCGCTACGCCAACGCCGGCCACAATCCGCCGCTATGGATACAGGCGGCCAGCGGGAATATTCAGCCCCTGCCTCCAACCGGCATGGCGCTGGGAGTGGTGGAGAATGCCAGGATTGAAGAGCGGACGTTGCCCCTGCGTTCCGGCGATGTCTTGCTTCTCTATACCGACGGTCTGACCGAGGCTTTCTCTGCCGAGGGAGAAATGTTCGGCGAGGCGCGCTTACGCGCCCTGCTCCAGCACGAGGCCTGGCATAGTGCGCCGGCGCTCCTTCAGAGTATCCAGAATCAGGTACGGGCCTTTGTCGGCGACGCGCCGCTGACGGATGATATGACGCTCCTGGCCGCCCGCCGCCTGGGGAGGAGACGGGGCCGCTCAGCGCCTTAATCCAGCCCGTCACCTGCGGGCGGGGAAACCTGTGCGCCGAGAGGCCCTGGGGAAAAGGCCACCTCAGGCGCATCCATTGGGTTATAATGAAATCGTGGACACGATTTCTCTCCGGCAGCGTTACGAACAACTCAAGCAGGAAATCCATTTCCATAATTACCGCTACTATGTGCTGGATGCGCCGGTCATCAGCGATGCGGAATACGACCGGCTGATGGCGGAGTTACGGCAAATCGAGGCCGAACACCCGGACTGGGTCACGCCCGATTCGCCCAGTCAGCGCGCCGGGGCGCCACCGGCGGAACGATTCGAGAAGGTGCGCCATCCGCGCCCGGTGCTCAGCCTGGCAAACGCCTTCGGCGAGGCGGATGCCCGCGCCTGGTACGAACGCCTCTGCAAACTGGACAGCCGCGTTGCCCGGACCGCCTTCGTCGTCGAACCCAAGATTGACGGGTTGAGCGTGGTCCTTCACTACCGTGCCGGCGTCTTCGTCCAGGGCGCGACGCGCGGCGATGGTGAAGTCGGCGAGGACATCACTGCCAACCTGCGCACGGTGCGAGCGATTCCGCTGCGCATTCCCCTGCCAGCCACGGACCGCCGGCCTCCGGCGGCGCCGGAGTTGCCGCTCTTTGCCGGCCTCGAAGCGCCGTCCGCCATCCCACCAGAGACTGTCTCCCTGCCGTCCTATCTGGTTGTGCGGGGCGAGGCATTCATCCCGCTGGCCGAATTTGAGGCCCTCAACCGCCGCCTGCAGGAGGCTGGCGAACGCACCTATCTCAATCCACGCAACACGGCAGCCGGCTCGCTCCGTCAACTGGACCCGAGCATCACGGCCAGCCGCCCGCTTTCCATTCTGGTCTATCAGGTGGTCTATGCCGAGGGCGGTCAGGTGCCGACTTCACAATGGGCGTTGCTCCAGTGGCTGGCGGCGCTCGGCTTTCCGGTCACCGATGCCGCGCGTCGTTTTGCGACCTTCGAGGAGGCGCTGGCCTATACTCTGACCTGGGAGCAACGCCGCGACGAGTTGCCCTATGAGGCCGATGGGATGGTCATCAAGATTGATGATCTGCGCCTGGCGGAGGAACTCGGCTACGTGGGCAAAGACCCGCGCGGGGCCATCGCCTTCAAGTTCCCGGCGCGCGAGGTGACCACCCGCTTGTTGGCAATCGAAGTCGAGGTCGGGCGCACAGGGGTGCTCACGCCCAAAGCCATCCTGGAACCGGTAGAAATTAACGGCGTCATTGTCCGCCACGCGACGTTGCACAATTTCGACTACATTGCCGAGAAAGACATTCGCCCTGGCGACCGGGTGCTGGTGAAACGCGCCGGCGAGGTGATTCCTTACGTGATCGGCCCAATTCCAGACCTGCGCACAGGAGAAGAGAAGCCCTATCAGCCGCCGCAGACCTGCCCGGCCTGTGGCCAGGCGGTGGAGCACCTGGCCGGCGAAGTAGCGTGGTACTGCGTCAATGCCGCCTGTCCGGCGCAGCTGGTGCGAAACGTTGAACACTTCGTTTCCAAAGGCGCCATGGATATCAACGGGCTGGGCCTGAAAATCGTTGAGCAACTGGTGGAGGCCGGCCTGGTCACCGACGTTGCTGACCTTTACTTCCTGCGCCGCGAGCAGTTGCTTTCTCTGGAGGGGTTTGCCGAGAAGAAGACGGAGAACCTGTTGCAGGCGATTGCCGAATCGAAGGGGCGGCCTCTGGCGCGGCTGATTGCCGCGCTGGGGATACGCGGCGTAGGGGAGGTGGTGGCGCGCGCGCTGGCGGCGCGCTTTGGTTCACTCGATGCGCTGGCTCAGGCCTCGCTGGAAGACCTGCAAAGCGTGGAGGGCGTTGGGCCGAACATTGCCGAATCCATCCGCGACTGGTTCAGCCGCGAGCGTAACCGACAGGTGTTGAAGAAACTCAAAGAGGCCGGAGTCTGGCCGCTTGAACGACCGCCGTCTGAGGGCCGCCTCGCCGGCCGGCTGGCAGGCCTGACCTTCGTGGTTACCGGCACGCTGCGCGGATTCACCCGCGAGGAGGTGAAGGAGTTTATTGAGTCCCATGGCGGTCGGGTGAGCGATTCGGTCAGCCGCAACACCAGTTATCTGGTGCTGGGAGAGAATCCCGGCTCGAAACTGGAAAAGGCCAGGGCATTGGGGATCAGAATCATTGGCGAGGAAGAGTTGAGGCAGATGGCGCTGGGCTGATCTACCATATACCAGCCTCTGTTCGCAGGGGCGAGGCGCAACGGGAACAATAGAAAAACAGGCCGGGACGCTTGAATGGCTCGTCCCGGCCTGTGCCTTCCTAGCCGTATGCCGCTTTATCTTTCTTCTGGCCAGGAGCAACACAAGACCAGTTCGCGCGCCGCTTTGACTTCATCCACCCGTCCCACCGGGGTTCGGTGGGGGGCTTCGTGCAACAATTGGGGCGCTGTGCGCGCCTCGGCGGCGATGTTCAGCATCGCCTCCGCGAAGGCATCCAGGGTCTGCTTGCTCTCCGTCTCGGTTGGTTCAATCATCAAGGCCTCGTGGACGATGAGCGGGAAGTAGTTCGTGGGTGGGTGGAACCCGTAATCCATCAGGCGTTTGGCAATATCCAGGGCGCGCACATCCGTCCCGGGGAAACGCCCTTCGGCGACGAATTCATGCATGCAGGTGCGGTTGTAGGGAATGGGGTAGGCTTCTTGCAGGCGCACGCGCAGGTAGTTGGCGTTGAGAACGGCGGCTTCGGCGACCTGGCGCAATCCCTCCGCGCCATGCATGGCAATATAGGTGTAGGCGCGCACCAGCATCCCGAAATGTCCATGGAAGGCCTTGACTCTCCCGATGCTCTTGGCCGGCTGGACAAAGCCAAAGAGGGGAGGCAAATCGGCATCGCCTTCTTCCAGGATTCCCACGATGGGGCCGGGCAGAAAATCGGCCAGCGACGCTGTCACGCCCACCGGCCCCGATCCTGGCCCGCCGCCGCCATGCGGCGTGGAGAAGGTCTTATGCAGGTTGAAGTGCATCACGTCGAAACCGATCTCGGCCGGACGCATAATGCCCAGCAGCGCGTTCAGGTTGGCGCCGTCGCCATAGACCAGACCGCCGCAGCCATGTACCAGGCGGATGACTTCCTCCAGGTGTTCGTCAAACAGGCCGAGGGTGTTGGGGTTGGTCAGCATCAAGCCGACAACCGTCTCGTCGCATTGTGCCTGTAACGCGGCCAGGTCCACGTTGCCGCGCGCATCGGAGGGAATCTGCACCACCTGCAGGCCGCTCATGGCCGAGGAGGCCGGGTTCGTGCCATGAGCCGAATCGGGAATGAGCATCTTGACGCGCTGCGTATCGCCGCGATCGCGGTGGTAGGCGCGCATGATGAGTACGCCGGTCAGTTCGCCGTGCGCGCCAGCAGCCGGCTGCAGCGAGACGGCGGCGAAGCCACTGATTTCCTTCAGCCATTCCTGAAGAGTGTACATCAATGCCAGATTGCCCTGCACGGTCTCGACCGGTTGCAGGGGATGGGTAAAGGCAAAGCCGGGCAGGCGTGCCATGTCCTCATTGACTTTAGGGTTGTACTTCATGGTGCACGAGCCGAGGGGATAGAAACCGCCGTCCACGCTGTAGTTCAGGTGGGACAGGTGCAGATAATGGCGGATGACATCCACTTCGGCCAGTTCGGGGAGTGGCAGGGAATCGCGCACCAGGTCTGCCGGCAAAGCCGCGCCTGGCACATCTGGCTCAGGGAAGGTGACACCGCCTCGCCCTGGCGCCGAAAGTTCAAAAATCGTTGGCTCGACTACCTGCCGCGCAGGGGATGGTTCAGGCATGGCAGACCTCCTTCAACGTAGCGACGAAATAATCGATCTCGTCCTTCGTATTCATCTCGGTTACCGCAATCAACAGATGATCGCGGAGAGGGGGGTAATCCTGGCCGAGATGGTAACCGCCCAGAATGCCGTGTTCCAGCAGATGTTCGTTGACTTCTGCCACCGGGCGCGGGAGACGCAGGGCAAATTCGTGGAAGAAGGGTTCAGAGAAAGCCGCCTGCACGCCGGGAATCTGGCACAGTTGCGCGGCGGCGTAATGGGCTTTGTGGTAACACAGTTCGGCCACGCGGCGCAGCCCCGTCTTGCCCAGGAGAGCCAGATATACCGCCGCGGCCAGCGCCATCAGCCCCTGGTTGGTGCAGATGTTCGAAGTGGCGCGTTCCCGCTTAATGTGCTGTTCGCGGGCAGTCAGGGTCATGACATAGGCGCGCTGGCCGCGGTTATCTACCGTCTCGCCCACCAGGCGTCCGGCCATCTTGTGCACGTATTGCTTACGGGTGGTGAAGTATCCCAGATACGGGCCGCCATAAGAAAGCGGGATGCCTAACGGTTGTGCTTCGCCCACCACCATGTCGGCGCCCATGTCGGCTGGCGTCTTGAAGAGGGCCAGAGCCAGAGGGTTGGCAGCCACGCAGACCAGCGCGCCGGCCGCGTGCGCGGCGGCAATCAGGGCAGTGTAATCGTAGAGACGCCCGAAGAAATCCGGATACTGGAGCACCAGCAAGGCCGTATTTTCGTCCACCAGGGGCAGCAGGGATGCGGGCGCGAGGAGGGGGTCGGGGACCGCATCGCCGACCAGGTCCAGTCCCATCCCCTGAACGTAGGTGCGCACCACGGCACGGTATTGGGGGTGGACTGCCGGCGAAATGACGATGCGCGTCCGTTTGCCGCGAAAAACAGCGCAGGCCATGTTGACGGCTTCCGCCACAGCCGTCGCGCCGTCGTAGTGCGAGGCGTTGGAGACCTCCATGCCGGTCAGGGCGCACATCAACGACTGGTATTCAAAGATCGCCTGCAACGTGCCCTGGGAGATTTCCGGTTGATAGGGCGTATAGGCGGTGTAGAATTCACCGCGCCGCAGGATGTGATCCACGGCAGCCGGGATATAGTGATGGTAGGCGCCGGCGCCGAGGAACGAAACCAGGTCCTCACGCACGGTCTCGTTGCTGGCGGCCAGGTCATTCAGTTCGGCGGCGGCTTCCATCTCACTGCGCGCCGGCGGCAGGTTGAGTTTCGGAAAACGGTAAGCGGCAGGAACATCCTGAAAAAGGTCTTCTATCGCCCGGAGACCGATTGTTTGCAGCATGGCTTGCTGTTCGGTGGGGGTTAAGGGAATATAGGACATACTACCTCCAGAATCAGGCAGGGCAGAAGGAGACGGCGCCCTGCAGCGACCTTTCCACGCGCCGGGACGGGGATGCCTGGTAGAGCCATTGGGTGATTAATGGGAGCGTTGCTGGCAGTAGGCTTCGTAGGCGGCGGCGTCCATCAAGGCCGAGGCATTGCCGCCCTCAACTTGAATCAACCAGGCCGCGCCATAGGGGTCTTGATTGAGCAATTCGGGTTTGCCGGCCAGTCCCTGATTGACCGCCACCACTTTGCCGCTGACGGGCGCGTAGGCTTCCGCGGCGGCCTTGACCGACTCGATGGAAGCAATCAGCGCGCCGGCCTGAACCGAATCGCCCTCGCTCACCGCGATTTCCACAAAAACAATGTCGGAAAGTTGGGATTGGGCGTAATCGGTCAGTCCCACTTTGCCGCTGGCCGGGTCGAACCACTCATCGCTTTTGGTGTATTTGAGGTGGGAAGGAATGTTCATGGACTACCTCCGTAAGAAAGGTGGTAAAAATAAGCGCACGAGGAGGAATCTCGTGCGCCTCTGTCAACGGCCTGAGAGATTCGCCCGTGTGCGTCGGGCTTGCCCCGTCGGCGTCCCGCGAATGGGAACTTTCCAGAGGAAACCAGAGCGCGGGTCCTTTTACCTGAGAGTTTCATCTGGGCCTGCCATTCCCAGACTTGCCCCTTCGGTGCTCCGCTCACGGAGTCTCTTCCCGATGCTCTGCCAGTCTTGTTATGTTCATTCTATAGGGCAAGCGATAAAACGTCAAGTATCGCGTGTCGCCGGGTGTGATACAGATTTTCGGTAACTACCGACCATGGCTGATGGAGAACCCTCTGCCTCTTGTCATTGCGAGCGTAGCGCATGTCCCGCCTGCCACGAGCGGAGCGTGGTGGAGCGCAGCGTGGGGAAAGCAATCTCCCGGCAAGCAAGGGGATTGC
>DAOTVX010000132.1:0-7064 GCA_034436275.1 Anaerolineales bacterium
CATTGCGAGCGTAGCGCATGTCCCGAGCGCAGCGTGGGGAAAGCAATCTCCCGGCAAGCAAGGGGATTGCTTCGCCGCCTGCGGCGGCTCGCAATGACAAGGATGGATAGTGGGTAGGTTGTTACCAATGAGGCGGAAAAAGCGCGGATTGTTATCCGATGGGGGGAATTCCCACATTGTTTATCATCAAAATCGCTATTGACAATCTCGCTCAACGCGATGATAATCTCCTCTGTTCGCCGCCTGGCTATACCATGCTCTGGAGTAACAAAGTATGCATGAGGGTTCTCTAACGCAGGATTTGTTTGACCACGTGCTGGCTCATGCCAGCGAGGCCGGAGCGCGCCGCGTGACCCGCGTGCGCGTGACCATTGGCGCGCTGTCGGATGCAACCGCCGAGTCGATTCAGTTTTACTGGAACACGATGGCTCCTGGCACGATCGCCGAAGACGCTGTCCTGGAGTTCGAGAGCGTCCCCGGTCAGGCACGTTGCCCGGCCTGTGGAGCAGAGTTCGAGGTGGATGACCTCTACGCCGCCTGCCCCCACTGCGGCGCATTCCCGGTGACAATTAGCGGTGGAAATGGCGTTTACCTTTCCAGCCTGGAAGTAGAGACCGAGGATGAGCAACATACCCATATCCACGAGTAACCCCTGTGCCTTTCTGCCGGGGCGAATGGCAATTCCCTTCCGGTAACTGTGTGACCGGTGAGCGAGGTGTGTGATGTGTCTGGGTATACCCGGTAAAATTATTGAGTTATACGAAGCCAACGGGATGAAGATGGCCAAAGTGGACTTTGGCGGAGTGATCCAGGAAGTCTGCATGGAGTATCTGCCGGAGGCCAGAGTGGGGGATTACACGATTGTCCATGTGGGTTTCGGCTTATCCATTCTCGATGAGCAGGAAGCGGCGGAGACGATGGAGCTGCTTCGTCAGGTAGAAGCCATGGCGGAAGAGGCAGGGTCGTGAGGTACGTTGACGAATATCGCGATGCAGGCCTGACCCAAAAACTGCTGGCCGAGATTCGAAAGACCGTGACCCGCCCGTGGACGATCATGGAGGTCTGTGGCGGGCAGACGCATTCGATTATCAAATCGGGGCTCGACCAGATGCTCCCGCCCGAAATCACCCTGATTCACGGGCCGGGTTGTCCGGTTTGCGTCACGCCGCTCGAACTGGTGGACAAGGCCATCGCCATTGCTTCGCGTCCTGAGGTCATCTTCGCCTCGTACGGCGACATGGTACGCGTTCCCGGCTCAGGTCGCGATCTGTTCTCCGTCCGTGCGGCTGGCGGTGATGTGCGCATTGTGTACTCGCCGCTGGAGGCGGTAGAAATTGCCCGCCGTAACCCGGAGAAGACGGTGGTTTTCTTTGCCATTGGTTTTGAGACGACGGCTCCGGCCAATGCCATGGCCGTCTTGCAGGCCAGGGCGCAGGGCTTGAAGAATTTTGCGGTTCTGGTCTCGCATGTGACGGTGCCGGCGGCCATACGTGCGCTGATGGATTCCCCTGAGGTGCGTGTAGATGGATTTCTGGCGGCTGGCCATGTTTGCACGGTGATGGGTTATTGGGAATATGAACCGCTGGCGGCGCAGTATCACATTCCGATTGTGGTCACCGGCTTTGAACCGGTAGATATTCTGAATGGCATGTTGACCTGTGTTCGTCTGCTGGAGAGCGGACGGGCGGAGGTGCGCAATGCCTACGGTCGTTCAGTGCGTCGTGAGGGCAATGTGGCGGCGCAGGCGGTTATCCGTCAGGTCTTTGAGATGACCGATCGCGCCTGGCGCGGTATTGGCGTAATCCCTATGTCCGGCTATCGTCTCCGCGCCGAATTCGCCGAGTTTGATGCTGAACAGCGTTTTCCTCAGGTGCAAGCGATTGCGACGCACGAATCGCCCCTGTGCATCAGTGGTCTGGTGCTACAGGGCCTGCGACGTCCCGATGAATGCCCGGCTTTCGGCAAGGAGTGCACCCCGCAGAGTCCGCTGGGGGCGACGATGGTCTCTTCGGAGGGCGCCTGCGCCGCTTACTACCGTTATGGAAGACGCCATGAGCGATAAAGTGGATCTTCTTTCCTGGACCTGCCCGGTGCCGTTGCGACACTATCCCACGATTGTCATGGGGCACGGGGCCGGCGGACAGATGATGGCCGATCTCATCCGTCATTTGTTCGCGCCTGCCTTTGCCAATGAGTGGCTGGAGCAGATGGGCGATGCTACCGTTCTGGCCGCGCTGACGGGTGACAGGCCGGACGCGCAGCTGGCCTTCACGACTGATTCGTTCGTCGTCAGCCCCTTGTTCTTTCCGGGCGGCAACATCGGTGAACTGGCTGTCAACGGCACCGTCAATGATCTGGCCATGCGCGGCGCGCGGCCATTGTTCCTTTCTGCCGGCTTTATTTTGGAGGAAGGGTTGCCGCTGGAGACGTTGGGGCGCATTGTTCAGGCCATGGCGGAGGCGGCGCGTCGCGCCGGGGTCGCGATTGTGGCCGGCGATACCAAAGTGGTGCAGAAAGGGCACGGCGACGGTATCTATATCAATACCAGCGGCATTGGCCTTGTCCAGCCGGGCGTGAAGATTGGTCCCTCGAATGCCCGGCCGGGTGACGTGGTGCTGGTCAGTGGAACGATGGGTGATCATGGAATCGCCGTGCTCTCGGTGCGTGAGGGACTGGCCTTCGAGACAACAGTGCAGTCTGATACCGCTCCGCTCTACAGTCTGGTGGAGACCATGCTGGCGGCGGGCGAAGTCCATTGCCTGCGGGATGCCACACGCGGCGGGCTGGCCGCCGTGCTGAATGAACTGGCGGTGGCCTCGCACGTGGGGATTGAGTTTGAGGAGCAGAGCGTGCCGCTCAAGCCGGCGGTCAGCGCGGCTTGTGAGATGCTGGGCCTGGACCCGTTGTACATTGCCAATGAAGGCAAACTGGTCGCCATTGTGGCGGCGCAGTCAGCCGAGGCCATACTGGCGGCGATGCGCGCTCATGAATACGGCCGCGAGGCGGCCATCATTGGGCGCGTGACCGATACCCATGCTGGTCTGGTCATCGCGCGCACGGCCATTGGCGGGCAACGCCTGGTAGATTTGCCGGCCGGCGAGTTGTTGCCCAGGATTTGTTGATGCCTCGCAACCGCGGAAGCGGTTGGGAGTTGTCTGATTCTCTGGAGGAAGCATGAAAGTTTACAATAAAGTGGTCGTGGTCACCGGCGGCGGTAACGGTATCGGGCGCGAACTGGTTTTGCAGCTCCTGGCGCGCGGCGCGCGGGTCGCGGCTGTGGATATTGATCAGGCCGCCTTGCAGGAAACGCTGACGCTGGCAGGGGATAACGCCGGCAATCTGGTGGTTTATGCGCGGGACATTCGGGATCGGGAAGCCGTAGCCGCTCTTCCGGAACAGGTGGCGGCTCACTATGGCGCTGTGGATGGGTTGATCAACAATGCCGGTGTGATTCAACCGTTCGTCCGCCTCAACGATCTGGATTACGAGGCCATCGAACGGGTGATGAGCATCAACTTCTATGGCACGCTTTCTATGACGAAAGCCTTTCTGCCGTATCTGCTGCGGCGGCCAGAGGCGCATATCGTCAACATCTCCAGTATGGGCGGATTCCTGCCTGTGCCGGGGCAGACCGTTTATGGGGCTTCCAAGGCAGCGGTCAAACTTTTGACGGAAGGATTGTACGCTGAACTGCTCAACACGCCCGTGCGTGTGACCATCGTCTTTCCGGGGGCGGTGGCTACCAATATCGCCAGGAACTCTGGCCTGGGCACCCTGCCGTCGGTGGACGAACAGGGGGCGATCAAAATGCTATCCCCCGATAAGGCCGCGCGACGCATTCTGGACGGCATGGAGCGGAACCGCTACCGGGTGCTGGTCGGCTCCGACGCGACCTTCATGGATTTTCTGTACCGCTTGAGTCCTGAACGGGCCGCGCGCCTGATTTACAGGCAAATGAAGGCCCTGTTGCCGGAGTAAGTCAAGAAAAAATCAGCGGGCGGTAGTCTGTACCGCCCGCTGGTTTCATTCCAGCCTTAAGACAAAAGGTCTGACTCCGCTCATCACCAGATCAATGAGCGGCATCCACTGGCTGATGGGAATGTTCTGGGGGCATTTGGTCTCGCACTCGCCGCACTGGATGCATTGCGCGGCTCGAATATCATGATCGAAGTTATGCTGGACTTCGTAGGCGTACTTCCACCAGCGGTATTGCCCGCGCGCGGCCTCGGCCTTGTCGTACATGATGGCCTGGTTGTAGTTGGCAAAGTTGGCAGGAATATCGACTCCTTGTGGACAGGGCATGCAATAACCACAGGCGGTGCAGGGAATGGCTGTCAGGGCGTGGTATGCCTGGCGGACCTCGTCATAGAGGGCTAATTCTTCTGAGGTGAGCCGCGCCACGCCGGATGCCTCTGCCAGGGCGACGTTCTCCTCTACCTGAGCCAGGGTACTCATTCCGCTCAGCACCACCGAGACCTCTGGTTGATTCCAGAGCCAGTGCAATGCCCAACCAACAGCGCTGCGCTGGATCGGAGCGCGGTTCCAGATAGCCTGCACGGCGGCAGGAGGGTCCACCAGCTTGCCGCCCAGCAACGGTTCCATGATGACGATAGCCATTCCTTTCGAGGCCGCGTATTGCAGACCGCGCATGCCGGCCTGATTTTCTACGTCCATGTAGTTGTATTGAATCTGGCACATGGTCCAGTCGTAGGCGTCCACGATTTGCTGGAAGGTTTCATAGTCATCGTGGAAGGAGAAACCCAGGTAGCGAAAGCGACCTGCCGCGATGGCCTTCTCTGCCCATTCCAGCACGCCCAGATCGCGCAGTTTGGGCCAGTTATTTTTGTTCAGGGCGTGTAGCAGGTAAAAATCCACGTAATCGGTTTGCAGACGCTGGAGTTGCAGGTTGAGGAATTTGTCGAAATCAGCGGCGGTGTGGATTTCCCACGAAGGAAGTTTGGTTGCCAGTTTAACTTTCTGGCGGTAGCCGCCTTGCAGCGCGCGGCCCAGGAAGGTTTCACTGGTGCCATGATGATAAGGGTAGGCGGTGTCTACGTAGTTCACGCCGTGTTCGATGGCGTAGTAGAGCATCTGCCGGGCTTGGGTTTCGTCAATTTCATCGTTCTCGTTGGTGGGCAGACGCATGGCGCCAAAGCCAAGCGCCGAAACCTGCCAGTCCAGTTTGCCAAAGGGACGGTACTGCACGGTTGTCTCCTCATCGGCCCAGGATAGAGTCGATCGCGCGCATTTGTTCGGGAGTCAGGGGCCCAAAACGCATCGCGGCGGCGTTTTCCTGTACCTGCGCGACGGTACGGAAGCCGGGAATGGGGATGGTCTGCGGGCTGCGCGCCCAGAGCCAGGCCAGGGCGCCCTGAGCCAGCGTTCTGCCACCACTGGTCAGAATTTGACGCACGGCATCCCGTTTGGCCAGCCATTCTGGATTGGGTTTGCCGTCTTTGAAGTATTTCATCCATTCCGGGCTTTTTTCGCCGCGTACGTCGTCAATGGAGAGGCGCGTTTGCGGAGCATATTTGTCGGTCAACAGGCCCATCGCGAGCGGGCCACGATTGATGGCTGCCAGATTGTACTTTTCGCAAATGGCGATGACAGCCGGGTTATCATCCAGCACGTTGAGTTGCAGTTGAATGGCGGCGCAGTGTGGCCCCTGAGCAAAGAATTCCGCGCGATCGGGGAAGTCCGTGCTCCAGCCGTAGGCGCGGATTTTGCCCTCTTTGACCAGGTCTTCGAGCGTTTCGCGCACCGGGCCGGCTTTTTCGACCGGGTACCCGTTGTCGTGGAACTGGTAGAGGTCAATATAGTCCGTGTTCAGGCGACGCAGCGATTCTTCGCAGGCGCGGCGGATACCTTGTGGCGAGGGATCGGCGCCGGTGACCTGGCGGGTCTGCTCATCGAACACGGCGTTGAATTTTGTGGCGATCACCGCCTGCGCGCGGCGACCGGCCAGAGCACGCCCAAGCACGCGTTCGCTGTGGCCGGCGCCATAGACATTGGCCGTGTCGAAGAAGTTGATGCCCAGATCAAGCGCGGCATGGATGGCGCGTATGGATTCGTTATCATCCACCTCGCCCCAGCCAAGCGGCGTCTGGCCGGCCCAGAACGGGCCGCCAATTGCCCAACAGCCCAGCCCCATGGCGCTGACCTCGATTCCAGAACGTCCAAGTGTGCGTTTCATTTTTTCTCTCCTTCCAGATACTGACTGCGGTAGCAGCGGATTTTTTCCTCGATTTTCTCCAAAAAGGAATACAGTTGCTGAATCTGAGCCTGAAGGCGGTCGCGATGAGTCTCCAGAAGCGCCAGACGGTCGGCGATCGTCAGGTCACCCATTTGCTGCAGGGCAACGTAGCGCTGCATTTCCGCCAGCGGCATGCCGGTGGAGCGCAGGCATTTAAGGAATTCAATCCAGCCGATGTCGCTCGCGGAATAACGCCGGTGCCCGTTGGCGGCGCGCTCAACGGAGGGGATTAAGCCGATGCGCTCATAGTAGCGAATGGTGTGAGGACTGAGGCCGGTCCTGGCCGCGACTTGCTGAACCGTCAGCGTGGATTCCATCACGTACCTCCGGGTAAAAATGATACAACTTAGAGTATACTCTAAGTCAAGGGAGCGGAATAGATTGTGTCCAGGCAAAAGTTGTCGTACGAATGTTGCTTTGTTGCCAACACTCTCCACGTATGTCACGGCGAGCGAAGCGCCTGTCCCGCCTGCCACGAGCAGAGCGTGGTGGCGCGTAGCGCAGGGAAAGCAGTCTCCCGGCGTAACTATTCAGCTCTGCCTCAAAGCTGTTGTGGATGTCATGGCGAGGAGCGTTCTTTGCGACGAAGCAATCTCCAGGCGGTCCATTTCGCCTGATAAAGGGGAGATTGCTTCGCCGAAAAACGGCTCGCAATGACATGGCTGAGTAGCTCGACAATGTTATATTTCTAGCCACCGGACAGTTTAAGATTTGGGAAGCGAAGTGCGATAAAAAAGGATAGGTGTATATCCATGTCTTTTTTGATAATTCTTTGAATCATGCGAAAACCGACTTGAAAAATAGACAAGTC
>DAOTVX010000133.1:0-9134 GCA_034436275.1 Anaerolineales bacterium
TAGAGCGCTTCATAATGGCATTCCCGCCGCTGCCAGACCTGGACCTGTACCGTGCGATCCGGGCCCAGGTAGTCCGCCAGCGCCTTGACCCCAACCGGCGCCAGCACCAACCCAAGCCCAATCCCCATCCAATGCTTCTTCAACATCCTGTACCTCCTCTTGATTGTCTGGACGGCATTATATGCGGGGGGGAGTTTGTCAAGGGAACCGTGTTCTATCGGGCATGGCACATTTGCCTGCCGGGATCGTATTGGATGGTGAACCGTCGTAATTTCCTCTCCGCTGTCATGGCGAGCCGCCACAGGCGGCGAAGCAATCTCACGTTCCACAGAAGCCATAAGAACATTCGTGAGACTCGCGAGGAGATTGCTTCGGCGGCGACTCGGGCGAGCCCCGGCATGGCCCTGTTGCCGCCTCGCCATGACAGGGGAGTAGGTAATCTAACATTGTCGAGGTAGTTACGAACCGTCAACAAATGCCGGACCACGAATGCACGAATAACCGCGCCGCATTCGTTTATTCGTTTTCCCATTCGTGGACGGCCTGCTCCTGACGGGCTGGAAAGCCCTTGCTACGAAAGCCCGTCCTACGGGCGTCCGCTCTGCATTCGTTTATTCGTTCCCCATTCGTGGACGGCCCACTCCCCGACGGGCTGGAAAGCCCGTCCTACTGCGTCCTACTGCGGTCTGCGCTCTGCATTCGTTGATTTATTCGTTCCCCATTCGTTGACGGCCCACTCCCCGACGGGCTGGAAAGCCCGTGCTACGAAAGCCCGTCCTACTGCGGTCTGCGCTCTGCATTCGCTGATTCGTTTTCCCCGAAAACTTGTGCCACACCCCAGTCCATGTTCCACGTTACCGTCCTGCTTAAGTGGGGTATAATTCAAGAGCCCGGCGATGAGTCGTTGACGGCATCGTCCCGATGGGGCATGGGGAACAGGCCAACGAACCCTTTCCGTCAACCACTCGAACGGGCAAATTCTGGTCAGGGAAACGTTATATGCAACCCATCCGTGTCTCTATCTTCATCTCACTTCTTCTTTTGACCGCCTGTACCGCTCTCACCCCCACCCCCACCGTAACGGTTCTACCACCGCCGAGCGAGACACCCATGCCGACGCAGCCGTCAACCCCAACCGCGACGACCACCCCGACAGCCACTTCCTCTCCTGAGGGACTGTCAATGCCTGCCGGCACCCCAGCCGCCACCTGGGAAGGTTTCCCCATCATGCCGGAGGCGCTGGCCGGCGAGGATCACGGCAGTTTTTACACGTTCACGATAGCCGCCTCGCCTCAGGAAGTCCAGGATTTCTATGAGAGCGCATTATCCCAACAGGGACTGTCCTTGCTGGCTCAAGGTAACAGCCCCAATGGCTCTGTCCTTTTGATCTTCAGCGGCGATGCTGGCTCGTTGAGCATCAGCATTATCCCCCAGCCGCACAACATCCTTTACGTGATGTTAGTCAAAGAATAAACCAATCTTATTGACGGTGATCAACGATGAGTCAAGCCCACCAGATGAAAATTTACGGAGGAATCAAACTCTACGCCGGCACCTCGCACCCGGTGCTCGCCCAGAAGGTAGCCGATTACCTCGGCGAAACGCTTTGCGAACGGGACATTATCGAATTTCCCAACGAGAATCTGTTCGTCAAACTGCGAACCAGCGTGCGCGGCCAGGATGTGTACGTCATTCAACATACCGCCTCGCCTGTACATCGCAATTTGATGGAACTGCTCATCCTGCTCCAAACCTTGCGCCTGGACTCGGCAGCGCGCATCACCGCCGTCATCCCCTACCTGTGTTACGGGCGTTCGGACAAGAAAGATCAGCCGCGCGTCCCCATCACCTCGCGCCTGGTTGCCGACATGATTGAGGTGGCCGGCGCCGATCGTTACATGACCATTGAGCCACATGCTTATCAGGTGCAGGGGTTTTTCTCCATCCCCGGCGATATGCTCAGCGCGCAATACCTGCTGGTGAATTACGTCAAAGAGAAAATCAAGCCCAAAATGAAGAAACCGGTCGTCGTCGCGGTTGACCTGGGACACGCCAAAAAGAGCCGCAATTTCGCCATGGGCATAGACGCTCCGGTCGCGTTTATCGAGAAGCGTCGGGTGGCCAATGATGCCAAAGCCAAAGCGTTGACCATCATCGGCTCGGTCAAGGGACGGGATGTGATTCTGGTGGATGATGAGGTGGACACCGGCGGCTCCATCGTCCAGGCCGCCAATCTGGTATTGTCGGAGGGCGCGCGCAGCATCTACGTGGCATTTATCCACCCCGTGCTCTCGCCGGGCGCGGTTGAACGTCTCGCTGCTCTACCGGTAGTCGAGTTCATCACTACCGACACGATCCCCATTTCCCCAGCCAAAGCCGCCGTACTGGGCAATCGCCTGACCATCATTTCGGTCGCCCCCCTGCTGGGCGAAGTGATCCGTCGCGCCCACGAAGGCCGCAGTGTGGGTGAGTTATTCAACGAATGAAGTAAACCGTTCTTGCACCGGTTTCGCTTCAGCAAATCGTCACCGTGTGTATCGTTCCGCATAAAGGAGATAACCATGAAAGGCAATGAACAAATCATCCAAAAACTTAATGACCTGCTGGCCGATGAACTAACCGCCATCAACCAGTACATGGTCCACGCCGAGATGTGCGACGACTGGGGATACGCCGCCCTCGCCGAGGCCACCGAAAAACGCGCGATCCAGGAAATGAAACACGCCGAAACGTTGATTGGCCGTATCCTTTTCCTGGAAGCCCGCCCCACCGTCAGCAACCTGCACCCCATGTACATCGGCGCGGAGGTCACCAGCCAGTTAAAGAACGACCACAAAGCCGAGCAGGATGCCATTCAGGCCTACAACGAAGCCATTCAACAGGTGGCTGCTCTGGGCGATAACGGCACAGCAGAAATTCTAAAGGCCATCCTTCAGGACGAAGAAGCCCACATTGACTGGATTGAAACGCAACTCAGCCAGATCGAGCAATTGGGCCTCCAGATATATCTTGCCCAGCAAGTGCGCTGAAACGGCCCGGTCTGGCTTTCCGGCATCCATCCCGACCTCGCGTCCGCTGGCAGGCCAACGCCAACGGCCCTGTCCCTGCCTGCCAGCGGACAGCGGACAATCTCATGCCGGTTTATGCCTGAACTTCCTGAAGTTGAGACCATCGTCCGCTGGTTGCGTCCACTTCTGACCGGCAAAACGGTCGTAACTGCCGAATTACTCTGGAGGCGGACGCTGGCCGCGCCATCGCCACAGGCGTTTCTCGAAACGCTGCCGGGGTATACCATTGACGGTCTTAGCCGGCGCGCCAAATTTCTCCACGTTCTGCTGAACCCTCCCGCTTCACTTTTATTTCACCTGCGCATGAGCGGCGATTTACGTCTCGAGTCGCCCGGTTACGTGGCCGGCCAACACGACCGCCTGCTTCTCCATCTGTCCGATGGACTGGTGCTGGTCTTTCATGACCCGCGCAAGTTCGGACGCGTCTGGCTGACAGACAATCCGGCCCCGCTCCTGGCATCCCTCGGACCAGAACCGCTCTCTGAGGCATTTACGCCGGACTGGCTGTATCAGGCCTTGCACCAGCATCGCCGCCGGTTAAAACCGTTGCTTCTCGATCAAACCTTCCTGGCTGGCCTGGGTAACATTTACGCCGATGAGGCGCTGCATCGCAGTCGCTTGCATCCCTTGCGCCTGTCGCATACAATTACCACCACAGAGGCCAGGCGGCTGCACACCGCTATCCGCCAGGTCTTGCAGGAAGGTATTCGTCTCAACGGCGCCAGCATAGACAATGTTTACCGCCATGGCAGTTTTCAAACCCGGTTTCGTGTGTACGGGCGCGCTGGAAAACCCTGCCTGTCTTGTGGAACGCCTATCGTACGCCTGACCATCGGTCAACGCAGCGCGCATTTTTGCCCCGTCTGTCAAACGAGGTCCTGAAACCATGTCGTGGAATCTGACGTCTGTCCTGCTACTCGTTGGTGCATTCCTGTTGGGTTACGGGATTGGCCTGGGGGAAATGTACTGGCGGCAATCCAGAAAAATCAGCCGATTGCAGGAAGAATTGCAAAAGAAAGAAACCGCTCTCAACGTGGACATAGCGCCGCCGATTCCGGCCAGCGCCTTGCGTCTCTGGTTCGACGCCGCGCAAACCGTGAATCTGGAACTGGATGGCGCGCGGCTGGATGCGCCAGGACAGATTACGCCGGCGCAGCGTCGGCGTCTGATTGATTTGCTGAATCGGTTGCGCCCCTGGGTGGAAGGCCAGCCTCGACCGGCCGCCCCACCCCCGCCGGCTGCTGCCGTGCCCCCGTCCACGCCTGCACCCGCGCCCGCGCCTGCGGCCCCGGCACGCGTACCCCCTCTTGCGCCGCCATCCGCGCCCGTAGCAACCGTAGAAAAGCCCGCGGCCGCGATGAGCATCGTGGAACAGATTGACGAAATCCTGCAACGCCTTCTGGCCAGCACACCTTTCGCCGGGCAGGTGCGTCTGCGTGAACAGGTAGGCGGCGGCATAGATATCTGGGTAGGCGCAAAACGATACACAGCCGTTGACGAGGTCGCCGAGGCCGAGGTCAAAGCGGCTCTGCGCGCGGCCATCGCGGAATGGGAACGTCACGCCTGAAACGCGCTGTCTCTCCCGCCGCAACCGACGAAGTCCGGCCTCCTTCACGCGGCTTTTCCCCTGATTCGAGTACAATTGCCCCTGTGTTCCAACACCTGCGCGGTCCTCTCGCGGTGGTATTTCTGTCGTTCGCCTTCCCCTTGCTGGTATGGGGCTTCTGGCCCGCCGGCAAAGATGTGCGAACGCTGGTGATTGCGGCGGAAGGTATCCATCTCTTTCAGGCTTCCTCCTCCTGTCTTCTCCAACTCAACACGCCTCGCTTCGCGCGCGCCGGGGATACGCTGGGCATTCGCCTGCAGTTCACCTCGCAAGGCCGGTGGTCAACGGCCAACGCCGCGCCCATTCTGGCGCGCGCCCGCCTGGAAATGGACAACCTGGAAGTGCAGCCGTCCACAGCGGTCAGCCAGCCCATTCCAGACGCAGGTACTTACACCTTTTACTGGCGCGTGACCGGCCGCACGGCGGCAGATTATCAGGGGCGTCTCTGGATTCACCTCGTGGTCATCGCCCCCAACGGAGAAACGAGCGATCGTGAGCAGGCGCTGGCAGCCATGCCACTTCAGGTACAGACGCGCACCCTGCTGGGACTGAACGGCCCTGTCGCGCGCGGGATGGGCTTCGGCTTTGCGCTGGCGGGAGCGTTGCTACTTTTGCCATCCCTTTCCCTCAGGCGCGAACGCGACGTGGGTTAAGGGCGATGTCATCTCAACTTCAGGAGGCCTGTTGCCACAAGACGATGTCTGATTCAGCAGCCGAATTTGCTCTCCCACAACGTTTCCATTCGGAAAAACGCAGCCCGTTGCGCTGGGTTATTTCCCACGCCTTACGTCACTGGTGGCTGTTGCTCATCATGTTCATCGGTGCTATCGGCAATGCCGCCCTGGCCGCGCTGGTGCCCATCCTGACCGGCGAGGCCTTCAACGCCATGTTGCAGCCGGAACCCGATACGTCTGTTCTGCTACCCCTGGCGCTGATCATGGGCGGATCGCAAATTGTGCGCGCCCTTTCCCAATGGGGACGCAATTTCGGCGCCGAAATGATGGCGCAACGCATCGAACGCGATGTGCGCGCCGAACTTTACGTCTCTCTCCTCGGCAAGAGCATGACGTTCCACAGTCTCCAGCCAGTGGGGGATACCATGGCGCGCGCGACCAATGATGTACGCGAAGTGAACTTTATGTTCAGCCCAGGCCTGAACCTCGTCGTTGGCTCCCTGATTTTCCTGATCATGCCGCTTATCTACGCCCTGCGCTATCACCCCACGCTGATAGCCACCCCTATCCTCTTTACCATCGCTTACTTCCTGGCCTTGCGTCACTACCTGCGCACCCTCGAGCCAGTGACCACGCAGGTGCGCGCTCGTTTCGGAAAATTAAACGCCCACCTCTCTGAAACTCTGGATGGCATTGAAATCGTCAAAGGCGCCGCGCAGGAAGAAGCCGAAATCCAGCGTTTTGACACCAACGCTCAGGCTCTTCGCGCTAGCATGGTACAGCAAGGAGATATTGAGGCGCGTTACCTGCCACTCCTGCTCTTCTTCCTGACTCTGGCCGTCGGTCTCCTGCACGCCATGTTGCTTTACCAGCACGGCATCCTTACGTTGGGCGATGTTGTGGCCTATTTTGGCATTTTGCTGATGCTCGAATTCCCCACCTGGACTTCTATCTGGGCCTATTCGCAAATCTCCCTGGGCATGGCCAGCGCAGGGCGCATCCTGGAACTCATCAATCGTCAGACCACGCTTGACCAGAACGTTCACGGCTATCAGGGCCAGATGCATGGCCGTGTGGAATTCCGCCATGTCTGGTTCGAATACCCATCGGCCAACGGCAGCGAGGCATCCGGCTCAGAAGCCGTCCTGCAGGATGTTTCGTTCACCGTCGCGCCGGGACAAACTGTGGCCATCGTCGGCCAAACCGGCGCTGGCAAGACAACGCTGGTCAAACTTATCAACCGCACCTACGATGTCACGCGCGGTCAGGTGTTGGTGGATGATGTGGACGTGCGTGACTGGAATCTGGCCGCCCTTCGTTCGCAAATTTCCATGATTGAGCAGGATATCTTCCTTTTTTCCCGTTCGGTTGCCGAGAATATCGCTTTCGGACGCCCGGATGCCAGCCGGGAAGAAATTGTCGCCGTCGCGCGCGCTGCGCAAGCGGATGAGTTCATCGAGCAACTGGAACAAAAATATGAAACCGTCATCGGCGAGCGCGGCGTGACCCTATCCGGCGGACAACGTCAACGGCTGGCGATTGCGCGCGCGTTTCTCACCCAACCGCGCATCCTGATTCTGGATGACTCGACCTCCTCCATCGACTCTGCCACCGAAGACCGCATTCAACAGGCGATCGCGACCGCCGCACGTGGCCGCACCACCTTTATCATCACGCACCGCCTTTCTCAAATTCGCTGGGCCGACCTGATCATCTTTCTGCGCAAAGGCCGCATCGCCGCTATTGGAAAACACGAAGACCTGCTCCAGACCTGCGAGCCCTACGCCCGCCTCTTCCAGGAATCCTCATCCGCCGTCTGAGGTTACGATGGGTTTCTACGAGAGTCTTCACGTGGAAGAGTACGACCGCCAGTACCGCGATCGCGAACTGGTGGGCCGCATTGTCGCCCTTTTTGCGCCGCAAGGCAAACGTGTGATTGCTGTCATCGCGCTGACGGTGCTGATGTCCCTGATCTCGGCAGCCGAACCGGTCGTGGTCAGCCGCGCGCTCGACAGACTCCAGGGCAATCTTTCCACCGTCCTGATTGCTGTCCTGACCGCCGCCATTCTCCTCATCGGCATTCTGGACTGGGGGCTGAACTGGGCACGCCGCAGCCTGACGGTGCGCGTCGTCAGCGATGCCGTGCTGGACCTGCGCCGCCGCGCTTTCCGCGCCGCCGTCAACCACGATCTGTCGTTTTACGATCAATTCTCCTCTGGCCGCGTTGTCTCACGCATCACCTCCGACACAACTGACCTGGCCAATCTGGTGGTCATCGTCACCGATGTGGCCTCTCAAGTCTTCCAGGCCGTTGTCCTGGGCGTAGTGATTGTGCGCACCGAATGGCATCTGGCGCTTTTGCTCTTCTCTTCCATTCCTTTCGTGTTCGCGGCCGCCCTCGGCTTTCGCCGCCTGGCGCGACGGGCCACGCGACGCGGCATGCAGGCCATGGCCGATGTCAATGCGACCATCAAAGAGACCGTTTCCGGCATCGCCATCGCCAAAAATTTTCGCCAGGAGACGGGCATCTTCGCCGCCTTTGATGCGGCCAACCGCACCTCCTATCGCGTCAACGTCCGGCGCGGTCTGGTGCTAACCCTTGTCTGGCCAACTCTCAACGGATTGAGTGGCATCTTCACGGCAGTGCTGGTCTATGCTGGCGGTCTGAGCGTGGCCCAGGGAGTCGTCACTGCCGGCGCCTGGTACCTGTTCATTCTAAGCCTGGGCCGTTTCTTCGATCCGGTAATGAACCTGTCTGCCTTCTGGGCCAACATTCAGGCCGGCCTCTCCGCCGCCGAGCGTGTCTTTGCCCTGATGGACGCCCGCCCCAATGTTGTCCAGAGAGACGAACGGCCCGTGCCCCCCTTGCGCGGAGAGATACGCTTCGAAAACGTCTCTTTTCGTTACCGCGAGAACGAACCGGTGCTGGTGAACTTCAGCCTGCAGATTCACCCCGGCGAGAATCTGGCCATCGTCGGCCATACGGGGGCAGGGAAATCATCGCTAGCACGCCTGATTGCCCGCTTTTATGAGTTCCAGAGTGGCCGCATCCTGATTGACGGCATGGACATTCGCACCCTGAACCTGGCACAATATCGCCGTCAACTGGGGCTGGTTTCGCAAGTGCCCTTCCTCTTCGCCGGCACCGTCGCGGACAATATCCGCTATGCAGCGCCGCATGTCTCCGACGCAGAAATTCTGGCCATGGCGCGGCGCATCGGCAACGGTGAATGGCTGGAAACCCTGCCTGACGGTCTCGAAACTCAAGTCGGCGAGCGCGGCGCCCTGCTCTCCATGGGCCAGCGACAACTTGTAGCCCTGCTACGGGTCTTGATACAAAAGCCGGCCATTTTCCTGTTGGACGAAGCCACCGCCAACATTGACCCCTTTACCGAATGGCAGATACAACAAGCGCTCCGCCTGATCCTGTCGGAAGCCACCAGCATCCTCATCGCCCATCGTCTTTCAACCGTCAAGGCCGCCGACCGAATTATCGTCCTCGAAAAAGGGCAGATCATCGAGGAAGGCTCACACCAGCAACTTCTCGCACGGGGTGGTTATTACGCCACGCTCTACAACATTTACTTCCGCCACCAGAGTCTGGCCTACGTAGAGGAAATGCGCACGATTATCCAGGCCCAAACCCCGCCCCCCAGCCGCTAGTGCTGTGTTAAGCAACTTTTTATACAAATCGGTCATCTCATTGTTTAGCGCAAATTCACCTGAAAGCATTGAACCGTTTACGTAGGACGGTCTTTCCAGGCCGTCCACCTGACCGACAAGCTG
>DAOTVX010000134.1:0-4063 GCA_034436275.1 Anaerolineales bacterium
ACAAGGCGTTCTTCAGTGGCTACCGGCCCCAATTCTACATTCGGACGATGGATGTGACCGGGACGATCAAGTTGCCGGACGGCGTGGAGATGGTGATGCCGGGCGACAACGTCAACCTGGAAGTGGAGTTGATCGTGCCGGTGGCGCTCGAACAAGGCTCGAAGTTTGCCATTCGCGAAGGCGGCCTGACGGTCGGCGCCGGCGTCATCACCAAAATCCTGGAGTAAAGCAGGGAATGCATTATGGCTTCGAAAAAGAAAGATATTCGCCCGGTCATTATCCTGGCGTGTAATGAGTGCAAAGAGCGCAATTACGTGACGGAGAAGAATCGCCGCAACGATCCGAACCGTCTGGAATTGAAGAAATATTGCCCACGTTGTCGGCGCCACACTGTGCACCGCGAAACGAAGTAGTCAATCGGCTGGATAGTCACCTGGTCACCTCGCTGGTCAGACGACTATCCGAAAAAACAGGCCAGTAGCTCAATTTGGTAGAGCACTCGTCTCCAAAACGAGCGGTTGTGGGTTCGAGTCCTGCCTGGCCTGCTCGCAAGCAGAACGCCGTCATCCCCCATCCGGGGTGTGTATGGCGGCGTTTTCACCGTAAGGAAAAGGCAAGGAGTTACCTGTGGCTGCGAAAGAAAAAAGCAAAAAGCGTGAAAGCGCCTTGCGCCGTTACTGGCGCGAGACCATGGGCGAGCTGCGGCGCGTCACCTGGCCCACCCGGCAAGAGGCCACACGGCTGACCGTTCTGGTGTTGATTGTCATGACGCTGATGAGTGTTTTCCTGTGGTCCATTGATGTGGGGGCCGAGGCGCTGCTCGCCCTGGCCCTGGGCGCCCGTTAGACCTCTCGTGGATGGTTCAGGAAGAAGGACTAGCAATGTCTGTGCCAGAGCCGCAAGAACCATTAGCCGAGCCGGAGAAGCCGCTTCAGGAAGAAGCGGCGGTAGAAGGCGCGACGCCGACGACGGAAAGCGTTACGTCTGAGGCGAGCAGCGCCTCTCCTGCGTCCGAGACGCCGGCCGCGTCTGCGGAGAACCCAGCCGCGGGCCAGGCGGCCTGGTACGTGATTCATTGCTACTCTGGTTACGAGAACAAGGTGCGCCACAACCTCGAACAGCGTATTGAATCCATGGGCATGAAGGATAAGGTTTTCGACATCATCGTGCCCTCGCAAGAAGAAGTAGAAGTGCGTGACGGGAAACGCCGCACCGTGGAACGACATATTTTCCCCGGTTATGTGCTGGTGAACATGATCCTGACCGAGGAATCCTGGTTTGTGGTGCGCAATACTCCTGGCGTAACCGGCTTTGTCGGGATGGGCAATGAGCCAACCCCGCTACGTCCCGAAGAAGTGGCTCAGATTCTCAAGCGCATGGAAGCAGAAGCGCCCACCGTCAAAGTGACCTTCAAGGAAGGGGAGCGCGTGCGCATCATTGACGGCCCCTTCAACGATTTTCGCGGCGTGGTCTCCGAAATTGATATGGAACGCCACAAAGTCCGCGTGATGGTTTCTTTCTTTGGGCGCGAAACGCCCGTAGAACTGGATTTCCTGCAAGTGGAAAAAGCGTGAAGCGTGAAAGGTAAGACCAAAAACGAAAAACGCAAAGCGTAAAACGCAAATCGTGGGAGGGTGACCCGTGAAAACACCCGTTATGACCACAAAGGAGTACCAATGGCTAAGAAATTGAAAGCAATCGTTCGTCTCCAGATCGAGGCCGGTAAGGCTAACCCTGCGCCCCCCATTGGGCCGGCTCTGGCAGGACATGGCATTAACATCATGGCCTTCTGCAAAGAATACAACGCCAGAACCGCCAACCGCCCCGGCGAAATTATCCCGGCCGAAATCAGCATCTACACCGATGGGTCGTTTACGTTTGTCCTCAAGACCCCACCGGCAGCGGTATTGCTGCGTAAGGCGGCCGGGGTAGAGAAAGGTTCCGGCGCGCCCAACAAGGAAAAGGTCGGTAAAGTGACGCGCGCCCAAATCCGGGAAATTGCGGAGTTGAAGATGAAAGACCTCAACGCCGTTGACCTGGAAGGCGCCATGCGTCAGATTGAAGGCACAGCCCGTTCGATGGGTATCACTATCGTAGATTAACCGGGTGGGAGGGCCTGCCCTGTCTGGGCCCGCTTGTACCACGAAGGAGTAAACATGGCAAAACATGGTAAGAAATATCTCACTGCGGCCGCAAAGGTAGACCGCAACAAATATTATTCGCCGCGCGAAGCCGTGCAACTGGTCAAAGAAACCTCCTACGCCGGCTTCGACGCGACGGTGGAAGTCCACATGCGCATGGGTCTGGATCCTCGCCAGGCGGACCAGCAGGTGCGCGACGTCGTCGTGTTGCCTCACGGCCTGGGCAAGACTGTACGGGTGCTGGTCTTTACCCAGGGAGAAGGCGCCGCGCTGGCGCGCAATGCTGGCGCAGACGTGGTCGCCGACGACGATGAGACCCTGCAGCGCATTCAAAACGGCTGGTTGGACTTTGACGTGGCCATCGCCACGCCGGATATGATGGGCAAGGTAGGGCGTTTGGGACGCATACTTGGCCCGCGCGGCCTGATGCCGAATCCCAAAGCCGGCACCGTGGTCGCGGTGGAGGATTTGCCGCGCGTCATTGCCGAGGCTAAAGCCGGGCGCGTCGAATTCCGTCTGGACAAGACGGCCAACATCCATGCCCCCATTGGCAAAGTCTCATTCGAGGCCGAGAAGTTGTACGAGAATTTTGCTGCTTTGATGGAGGCCATCAAGAAAGCCCGGCCGGCGGCGGCGAAAGGAAGTTACATTCGCCGCATCACCCTCGCGGCTTCCATGGGCCCGGGTATCAAAGTAGATGTAAATGCCGCTCAATCTATGGAGGTAAGCGCTTAATTCGTTTGCTCGCCTGAGTTGCCTTATTCTTCGCCAATGACAGCAGGCGCGCCTGCATTCTCGCAGGGCTTAATCTCCTGCCCAGGTGAAGACACACCTCAATCCAACGGAACCCTTCCTGTCGGATGCGGAGTCTTTGCCTGAGCAGCAACTCGGGCAAAGATTTTTTAAACAGGAAGGAGGTGAAACTCTTTGGCAAAATCGAAACAGCAGAAAGAAGCCATGCTGGCGCAGTACAGCGAATGGTTCGCGCGCAGTCAGGCGGTCATTCTGGTTGAGTACACCGGTCTGAAAATGGCTGACCTGGATGCCATTCGCGCCCGTATGCGTTCGGTCGGCGGCGAGTTCCATGTGGTCAAGAACACGCTGGTCAACCTGGCGCTGGCTCGCGCCGGTCTGAACGCACCGCCCGATTTCTGCGCGAACAGCACGGCCATTGCCCTGGCGTTTGGCGACGTGGCCGAAACCAGTCGGGCTTTCCAGGAAGTGACCAGGAATGTGCCGGCGATCAAAATCAAAGGCGGATTCCTGGGCACGAAAGCCGTCAGCGCCGCCGAGATGCAAGCCCTGGCACAATTGCCACCGCTGCCCGTTCTGCGTGGTCAATTGCTGGGCGTGCTGCTGGCCCCGGCCAGCAAACTGGCGCGCACCCTGGCCGAGCCAGGCCGACAGGTGGCTGCTGTGCTCAAAGCCTATTCCGACAAAGCTGCCGCCCCCGCGGCAGCGTAATTCCCGCGACCTCAGGTCGCACCCGATTCTGGCAACATTTTTCAATTGAAGGAGAACGAAAATGGCTGATTTAGATAAACTGGTGGAAGAACTGAGCGCCCTCTCTGTTCTGGAGGCGGCCGAACTGGTCAAGAAACTGGAAGAGAAATGGGGCGTCTCGGCAGCGGCGCCGGTGGCCGTCGCGGCCGTCGCGGCCGGCGCTGCGTCGGCTGGCGCAGCGGCCCCCGCGGAAGCCGCTGAAGAAAAGACCGAATTCGATGTCGTGATCAAAGATGCTGGCCCCAAGAAAATCGAGGTCATCAAGGTCATCCGCACACTGGTCAACCTCTCCCTGACCGAGGCCAAGGCTCTGGCGGAGACGCCGGGGAGCAAGGTACTCTCGGCTGTCAGCAAGGAAGCCGCCATGGATGCCAAGAAGAAACTCGAAGAGGCCGGCGCCGTCGTCGAAGTTAAGTAAA
>DAOTVX010000135.1:0-9920 GCA_034436275.1 Anaerolineales bacterium
AGCATTGAACCGTTTACGTAGGACGGTCTTTCCAGGCCGTCCACCTGACCGACAAGCTGGAAAGACAGGCTGGAAAGCCTATCCTACGGAGAACGAACAAAGAGTCCCCAGGAGCGCAAAATCTAACCTAACGCGGCACTAGTCCGGGTAGCGCCCTTGCTTGATCAGGCGTGGCGTTTCGCCCGCCTGATAGATTTCGTAGCGGCACTCGATGGGAAAAACACGATGAAGCATAGCGTAGACCGGACAGTACTTCTCTATGGAGAGCGCAATCGAGCGTTGCACAGCTGCCTCGTCCACGTTGTTGCCGGTCACGCGATAGGTGATGACGGCGGCGGTAAACACTTTCGGATGGTCACTCGCCCGTTCCGCATGTACCCCGACCTCGAAAGCGGTGATCTCTTGCTGTTTTTTGCGCAGAATGGAGATGACATCCATGGCTGTACACCCGGCGAGGGAAATGGCCAGTAATTCAACCGGGCGGAAGCCATCGTCAGCGCCGCCGACAGCCACGTCGGCGCCCAACGGTACGGTGAAGCCGCTGTCGGCGCTGCCGGTAAAGGTTAAATCCTGATGCCAGACGACTTTTGCATCCATAGGGTCCTCCTGATTTTCAACCGATATCTGTAACTACCTGCCCACCCGCGTCATGGCGAGCTGCCGAAGGCGGCGAAGCAATCTCCAGTTCCACAGAAGCAATAAGAACATTCGTGAGGCTTGCGAGGGGATTGCTTCGGCGGTGCCTCGGGCGAGCCCCGGCGTGGCCCTGTGGCCGCCTCGCCATGAGAGCGGGCAGGTCATTACCTGTCTTGACTATCGCAGGCAGGGATACCTCGCACAGGCCGAAAGCGGGTGAACTTCCTGCAGGTGCTACGTTCCCGGCCTGCCCGACAGGGGCTCAACAGGTACAGGCCGAGGGGGTGACAACTTGATAGCCACAGCGCGGGCATTCCAGCATAAGGAGGCCATTGTAATCCAGATGGCCTGCGCCGCAGGCAGGGCACAGGTCTCCCCAACGCGGCGGTGGGTTGCGCCGTGTTCTCTCCGCCATCTGTTCTTCGGAAGCGATAGTCGGGGTATCCTTCATCGTTGCTCCTCCGGGAGAGTCAGTTGCAAAGTGTGGAAGAGACGTTCCCGAACCTCTGCCGGCAGGACCAGCGGCTCTGTCGAAAGTTCGTGGTAGAGCGAGATGGTCTTACGCAGCGTATCCACCACGACGCGGCAATGGCCACATTCGGCCATGTGGTGTTCAATCGCCGCGCTCAGTTCGGCCTGCAATTCGCCGTCCAGGTAGTCAGAAAGCAGGTGGAGTAAATCGTGGCATTCGAGGTGAATTTCGCTCATGGTTGTTTCCTCTGGCCGCGCAGGCGCTCGGCGTAGAAGGCGCTGAGTTGCTCGCGCAAATGCAGGCGAGCGCGCAAAAGGCGAGTTTTGACGGCGGCCTCGCTCAGGTGTAACGTCTGGCTGGTTTCCTGAATGGAGAGGCCTTCAATATCACGCAGCACAAAGACCAGGCGCAGTTTGGGAGGCAGGCGCTGAACAGCCTCTTTCAGATAGCGCCGCGCCTCGTCGGAAAGCAACTCCTCTTCGGGGAGGCAGCACCAGTCCACGAACTGGGCGGGCATTTCCACATCATCTTCTTCATCTTCTTGCAGCAAATCGCTGACGGAAGTCTCGGGTCGTTGGCGGCGCAGGAGCATCAACGCCTCATTGGCGGCAATACGGTAGAGCCAGGTGGAAAGGCTGGCGCGACCCTCAAACTCGTTCAGATGTTGCAACGCCTTCAAAAAGGTGTTTTGCAAGACATCTTCTGCGTCCTGCGGATTACCGAGCATCCGCAAGGCCAGACGATAGAGCGGCGCAGAATATGCCGCCACCAGACGGGCGAACTCCTGACGGTCGCCGGCGCGCAATGCTTCCAGGGAAAATTCGCTTGCGGTTGCCTCTACCATGTTCGATGTTATCCTGGGAAAAAAGTTACAAGGCGGAGGAATTCTCAAGGCGAGGGTGCAGATTTGAGACACAGTATACCCGAAAACAGGATAAATATCGGGACTTTGATGATTTTTGCTACTAGCCAGAGGGCCTTGCTTTGGCTAATATCGTGGCAAATGAGATTCCCGGCGTTAGAGAATCTTCCTTTCTTTCAGGGCTTGAGCGAAGAGGACCTGGCCCTGCTGGCGCCTTGTTTGCGGACACAGCGCCTGCGTGCTGGCGCGCTGATTTTCGATCAGGGGGAGGCGGCAGAGTTTTTCTACCTGCTGGTGCGAGGCGAGGTGGTCATTCGTTACAAACCCGAAGATGGGCCGGCGTTGACCGTGACGCGCGTGCGGCCAGGCGAGGTGTTCGGCTGGTCAGCGGCCATGGGCAATGAAACGTACACGTCCGCGGCGGTCTGCGAAAGCGATAGCGAGGTGTTGCAGATTCGCGGCGACGCGCTGCGTTCGCTCTGTTTGGGGAACCCGCGCGCCGGCGAACTCATTCGCGCCCGTCTGGCGGCTGTTGTGGCCGAGCGTGAGAAGAGCCGCCAGCGCGTGGTGAAGATGCTCAATGCCGATGCCTCGACCCAGAGGGCGCAAGGAGGACGGTATGCCTGAAACAAATGCGGCTGTGGAATTGCGCCTGAAGGCGCTCCTTGAACAGTTGAGCGCCTACATCGAGACCTTTCATGGCGGGTCGGTGGAGTACGTTTCCTTCGATGGGAAGACCCTGCGCGTCCGCCTGGGTGGGGCCTGCCTGGGCTGTCCGCTTTCGCCTTCCACCCTACACGGCTGGGTGGCCGGGACGGTGCGCCAGTTTTTCCCGGAGATCGAAGCCGTAGAGGCCGTTGAGTGAGCCGTTCACGCCGGTTTGTGCCGTTTCAGCGTCCCCCAAACAGCGCCAGGGCGGCCAGGGGGCCGAAAACGAGCAGGACGGCCACCAGTCCGCGCCACGTGCCATGTCCCTGCCGCTCATCCACCAGGAAAAGGGAAGGGTAATTACCTTCCACTTTCCAGCGCGGCCCGCCGAACCAGGTAAAGAGCAATCCGCCTGCGAGTCCGCCAACATGTCCCCAGTTGTCTATGCCACGCGAGGAAAAGCCAAGCAACAGGTTGATCGCGGCCAGGAAGAGAATGTTCCCCAGGGCTTGCGCCGCGTATTGACGCAGCAGGGAACGATTCTGATAGAGGAAAACGCCTTCGGCGGCCAGCAGGCCAAAGATGGCTGTGGAAGCCCCTAGGGAGATCGCCGGCGTGAGCAACAGCGAAAGCACATTGCCGGCAAAGCCGCTGGCGAAGTATAACCACGCGAAGCGCCCATGGCCGAAACGTCCTTCCAGTCCGCTCCCAAAGCGTGCCAGGGCATACATGTTAAAGGCGATATGGGCTGGCGAGACATGCAGGAAGAGCGGGGTGATCAGCCGCCAGTATTGCCCCAGGCGAATAAAAAAAGCATCCTTTGCCCCATAGTAGGCGATGATATCACCGCCGAGCAGGAAGCGCGAGGCAATCTGAAGCAGGTAGAAAAAGACAGTGATGGCAATCAGGCCATAGGTGACGAAGGGTGTCGTCTGGGGGAGACGCACCTCGACACAGGCCGGCTGCGGCGGGAGGGAGGGATATTCGGAAGGAGAAAAAGTATCGTTCATCGAGACATTCTCTGCCGGCTTGCGCGGCTGTCACGTCGTCGGCGCGGAGCCGGACCATGCTTTCCACCTCACAAGGGGGAAACAGCGCGTGAGCGTCTTACAGACTGACCCGGCGCGGCACGGCGCGATGATGTTCCGCGCGGATGATGGCCTCTACCGTGTCCACCGTCTCATCCAGACGGCCATCGGCATTGACAATGATGTAATCGAATTCCGAGGCGCGCTTAAGTTCCTGGCGCGCGGTGGCGATTCGCAGACTCAAGTCCTCGGCTGGATCGTGCTGGCGCCTCTGCAGGCGACGTACCATTTCTTCCTCATTCTGCGGGATCAGGAAGATGAAAACGGCCTGGGGGGCCAGTTTACGCACCGTCGCCGCGCCCTGCACATCCACGCGCAGCACCACGTCCTTGCCCGAAGCCAGCGCCTGCCGCACCTGTTCTTTAGGAATGCCCTTGTAGTCGTTATAGACGATCGCATACTCAATCAATTCATTATTTTCAATCATGCGGGCGAATTCTTCTTTCGAGACGAAGAAATAGTCCCTGCCGTGCACCT
Organism: Anaerolineales bacterium; assembly: GCA_034436275.1. Lineage (GTDB taxonomy): Bacteria > Chloroflexota > Anaerolineae > Anaerolineales > Villigracilaceae > DAOTVX01. Next base: position 4,184 of record DAOTVX010000135.1, read on the forward strand.
CGCCGGCGCGGCGCGGACGGGTGGTCGCGGTGACCACAAAATGGAACGGCAGGCCGCGCGCTTTCATCCGCTGGATGACGGTATCTTTGCCGGCCCCTGATGGCCCGGAAATGACTATCAACAACGGTTGGGGGTGGAGTAAATCGAATTCAGGATCAGCGCTCATGTCCCTTATTGTACCTGAAACATCCCTTGCCAGCCATTGGTTGCTCGCCAGCCGCCTTGAGAATTCTCCGTCGCCCGCGGTGATACGGTGAGGCTTGTTGTAGAACGGCTGTCGCAGGGCAAACTGGCTGCCGGACACGTTGGCCTGTCGCGCGAGGTCAGGAAAAGCATTTCCCCAGCCAGCCCTCTCCGTAGAATCACCAGCGGACAGGCTTGAAGAGGCCCGGCTGGCAACTGGTCGGTTGTAGTTGTAGTGGCAGGCAGGAGAACTGGCAGGACAATGCTCGTCCCGGGAGGGCGTCAAGAATACCAGCAGCAGGTATCAAGAGGGTTGGGCGAGAAGCGGTGGTACGGTGGCTTGCGTTTCCATCTGTCGCAGAATGATATCTGTCTCCTCGCCCGAATCCGCCGGCGGCGTGACAACATCTACGAGGATGCTATCCCCGGCATGGAATTGACCGGCCAGCAGAGCATCTGCCAGCGGATCTTCTACTTTTTGCTGGATGACGCGGCGCAAGGGCCGGGCGCCCATTTCAGGATCGTAGCCGCGCTCTGCCAGCAGGTCAAGAGCGGCTTCGGTGGCATGTAACGAGATCGCGTGTTCTTTCAGGCGCTCGGTGACTTTGTCCAGTTCGAGAACGACAATCTTTCGGATGTCATCCTGGTTGAGGGCGCGGAAGACGATGACGGCGTCCACGCGGTTGATGAATTCAGGTCGGAAGACGCGCTTGAGCGACTCGGTCAGTTTCTTGCGCATTTCCTCGTAGGTCAACCGCTCTTCGGTTCTGGCATCGCGTTTGAGGGGGAATCCCAGTTGTGTGTTGCGGCGGATTTCTTCGGCGCCGACGTTGGAAGTCATCACGATGATGGCATTGCGGAAGTTTACCTGCCGCCCTTTGGCATCGGAAAGATGGCCTTCTTCCATGATTTGCAGGAGCAGGTTATGTACTTCGGGGTGGGCTTTTTCGACCTCATCGAAGACGACAATGGAATAAGGGCGGCGGCGCAACGCCTCGGTCAACTGGCCGGCGTCTTCGTAGCCAATGTAGCCCGGAGGCGCGCCAACCAGCCGGCTGCCGGTGTGCCGCTCGGTGAATTCCGACATATCCAGTTGAATCAGGGCCTCTTCGCTGCCGAACATGAAGCGCGCCAGCGCCTTTGTCAGTTCGGTCTTGCCGACGCCGGTTGGGCCCAGGAAAATGAACGAACCGATGGGGCGGCGTGGGTCCTTGAGGCCGGCGCGTGCCCGTCGCACGGCTTTGGCGATGGCTTGAATGGCCTCGTCCTGTCCGACAATGTGCTTCTTGAGTTCCTCCTCCATGCGCAACAGGCGTTCGGATTCTTCCTCGGCCATTTGCATGACCGGCACGCCGGTCCACATGGAGACCACTTCCGCGATGTCGGCTGCGGTCACGATAGGGCTGGTGGCGCGTTCCCAACCGCTTTTCAGTTGCCAGAGTTGTTCGCTCAATTCGGCTTCCTGCGCGTCCCAGTGGCGCACGTCTTCGATTTTGCCTTCCTCCTGAGCCAGAATGCGATTGGCGCGCACTTGCTTCAGGCGAGTGTAGATTTCTTTGGCGGAGGTGGCTGAGCCGGATTTGTACATGCGCACGCGCGAGGCGGCTTCATCAATGAGGTCAATCGCCTTATCGGGCAGGAAGCGGTCAGAGACGTAGCGCGCCGAGAGACGCGCCGCGGCCTCGAGAGCCTCGTCCGAAATGACCAGATGGTGATGTTCTTCGTACATGCGCCGGATGCCCTTGAGGATTTCGATGGTTTCCTCTACGGTCGGCTCGTTGACCAGAATTGGCTGGAAGCGGCGTTCGAGGGCCGCGTCGGTCTCAATGTGTTTGCGGTACTCATCCAGCGTGGTGGCGCCGATGCATTGCAGCTCACCGCGCGAGAGCGCCGGCTTGAGAATATTGGCCGCGTCAACGGCGGAGCCGGCCGCGCCGGCGCCCACCAGCATATGGAATTCGTCAATGAACAGGATGGCGCGCGTTTGTTTGAGTTCATCAATGACGCGCTTCAGGCGTTCCTCGAACTGACCGCGATACATGGTGCCGGCAATCAGGGAACCCACATCCAGTTTGAGCACTCGTTTGTTCAGCAGGGGTGCCGGCACATCGCCTTCGACGATGCGCTGGGCCAGCCCTTCCACGATAGCCGTCTTGCCCACGCCCGGCTCGCCGATCAGCGCCGGGTTATTCTTGGTGCGGCGCGCCAGAATCTGGATCACGCGCTCGATCTCCATCTGACGGCCAATCACCGGGTCCAGTTTGCCCTCTTCGGCCAGGGCGGTGAGGTCAGTGGCCAGTTGATCGACCAGCGGAGTTTTGCTCTCCTGCCGTGCCGCTCGTCCGCCCTCCGGCACGAGGGAAAGCCCTGTGCCGCCTCCTTCCTGCAAGACCCGACGCACCTGCCGGCGAATCTGTTCCTCCGTCACGCCCAGGCGGCGCAGAACAACGGCGGCATTGCCATTGGCGCGATTCAGGGCCAGCAGTAAATGCTCCGTGCCGATGTAATGATGCCCCATTTTGCGGGCTTCTTCCAGCGCCATTTCGAGCACCAGTTGGGTATCGGGGCCCAGTTCAATGCGACCGCCGGTGTAATGCCCCTCGCCGCTGACGCGTAGAATCATCTCACGCACGCGGTTGATTTCCAAACCCAGTTCACGCAATACCCGGCTGGCAACGCCGCCCTCCTCGGTCATCAAGGCCAGCAACAGATGCTCGGTGCCAATCAATCCCACCCGGGCGCGTTCGGCTTCCATGTGCGCCAGGGAAAGCACACGCCGCGCGCGTTGGGTAAATCGCTCCAGACTAGCCATACGTTTCTCCTGTCCAGTGCCAGACCAACTCGACCTGTCTGCTAACAGCCAGACTTCTCTTCGCTATGGTGATTCTACCAAAAAGTAGACCGCCTTATCGTATGAAAAAGATTAGAGTTTCCGGCTGAATACATGTGACGGTTGCCCTGAGCCAGCCGAAAGATGCGTGGCTGATCTGCCTTGCGCAACAGAACGATGGCAGGGATTACCATCAACTTCGGGACGTTGCCGCTTGCCGTAGCGGACTTACAGTATAATCTTTGTATAAAGAGGTTGCCATGAACGAGAATGAGATGACGCGTCTGCGCCAGCTGGAACGTCTGCTGGAAATCAGTCGTACGCTGAGTGCGGCTCTGGATCTGGAGCCCTTTCTTCAGTCCGTCATTTCTGCTGCCGCAGAATTGACCGGCAGCGAGGTGGCTTCTGTGCTGGAACTGGAAAGCGGCAGCGAGCATTTACGTTTTCTGGCCGTGCCCTGGTTTCATCGCGAGGCGTTGAAAAATGTGCGTGTACCGTTGCAGGCCAGCATCGCCGGCTGGGTTTATCAGAATGCCAAGGCCGTGGTGGTGCCTGACGTGAGCGCCGAAAAACGTCACTTTAAAGGCGCCGATGAAGCCGCTGATTTCCAGTCGCGCTCGATTCTCGCCATGCCCATCATCTACAAAGGCGAAACGCTGGGGGTGCTGGAAGCCGTCAACAAACTGGAGAACGCCGCCTATACCGCCGAGGACTTCAAGGTCATGGAAATTCTGGCCTCTCAGGCCGCCGTGGCCATCCAGAATGCGCGCCTGGTAGAACAGGCTCGCCGTGCCATTGACGAACTGCGCGAACTTGACCGCATGAAAAGCGACTTTATCGCGGTGGCCTCGCATGAACTGCGTACCCCGATTGGCTTGATTTTGGGACACGCCACCTTTCTGCGCGAAGTGGTGGCGGAAGACCAGCGCCAGGAGGTGGACATTATCGTTCGCAGTGCGATGCGGCTGAAGGAAATCGTAGATAACCTCGCCAATATTGACAATGTGCAACGTGGTGTGGCCAGTTTGCGGAAGCGCACGGTATCCATCAAGCGTATCGTGGAGGAGGTGATGGTTTCCTTCCGAGAAGAAGCGCGCCGCAAACGAATTTCCTTAAGCGCCGACACCGGTGAGGACGACCTGATGATAGAGGGCGATGCCTCCAAGATTGCCATTGCGCTGGGCAATCTGGTCAAGAATGCGCTTACCTTTACCAATCCTGGCGGTCATGTCTTCATCACGGCGGAACAGATTCCCGGCTATGTCAAGGTCTCCGTCATTGACGACGGCATCGGGATTCCGGCGAAAGACCTGCCACACATCTTTGAGCGCTTCTACCAGGTCGAATCTCACCTGACACGCAAGCACGGCGGCATGGGGTTGGGACTCTCCGTCGCCAAGGTAATGATAGAGATGCATCGTGGCCGCATTTGGGCTGAGAGCGTGGAGGGTAAGGGGAGCAATTTCTCGTTCATCTTGCCGCTTGATTTGGATCAGGCCAGCGCGGCCAGTAAAGTTTTCTTGCCGTAAAAAAGATGACACCCGCTCTGGTCATTGCTGGTCGCCTGAGTCGAGATTTCATCCTGCCTCTGGCCGGGCCGCCGCTTCTGGACGTGCCCGGAGGCAGTCTGCTTTACGCGGCCGCAGGCGCGGCTGTGTGGACCAGAGACGTTGGCCTGCTAGGACGCGTTGGTGAGGATTATCCACAGGTCTGGCTGCAGGCTCTGGAGCAGGCAGGCCTGGACGTGCGCGGCGTGCGTGTTTTGCCGCAACCCCTCGAGGTACGTTCATTTTACGCCTGGCTGGACGCCGAAACTGTGGCTACGGATAGCCCAACGGCGCATTTTGCGCGCCGTCAGTTGCCGTTTCCGAAGGCGCTGCTGGGCTACTCTCCCAGGCCGGAGGAGGAAGCCGGATACACTATTCCCCCGCTGACCTCGCCGCGCCCGTCGGATATTCCGACCGATTATCGCACGGCTGCGGCGGCGCACCTCTGCCGGCTGGACGTGCCAAGCGCGGGCCGTTTGCTTTCCACATTTCAGGAAAGCGGCGTTCCTCTCCTGACACTGGCCATGCCTTGCCTGGCCGCAAGCTCCGGGTGGGAAGCGCTACGTCCTCTTTTGTATCGCCTGACCGCCTTTCTGTCGCCGGAGCGGTCATTGCGCGCTCTTTTTGCGGGTCAGATGGATGACTTATGGGCCATGCTGGAAGCGGTGGCCTCCTGTCAGTGCGCTCTGGTTGTGATCTGGCGCGAGGGTGGGGGACAGGTGCTGTATGATGCCGCGTCGCGACGTCGCTGGGAAGTGCCTCCCTATCCGGCCCGCTTGCGTGACCCGACCGGCGTCGGTGATGCGTTTTGTGGAGGCTTTCTGGCTGGCTTGCACAACACCGGGGACGCGCTTCAGGCTGTGCTGCACGGCAATATCTCGGCGTCGTTAACGCTGGAGGGCAGTGGCGTCTTCTATGCCCTGGAGGCCCTGCCTGGTCTGGCTCAGGCGCGTCTGGAAGCGCTGCGCGCTCTGGCGCGTCCGGTGTAGCGACATTGCTCCTGCCTTCACCCCGGCCTGACGTTGGCGGGGCTTTGTCACTGTCCGCATTGTGACGGTTCAAAATCTGGTATTGCTTACAGCCTTCTCCCACGTTGGCAGGCATTGAAACGCCGGAATTGGCTCTTTTATCCCGCCACAAGGCCATTTTAACTGGGCGCGCAAGGTAAACTATCTGC
>DAOTVX010000136.1:0-10648 GCA_034436275.1 Anaerolineales bacterium
AGGACAGCCGCGCCACGATGGCCGCGCAATTGCGCGTCGGCCACTTTCTGCAAATCCAGGTCCAGACTCAGGCGCACATCCAGCCCCGGCGGCGGCTGACCGTACAGAAGATGATGCCACCAGATCAGACTGGCCGGATTCCCCTGCAACCCTCGCAGGTAACCGTCCAGCGAGGCTTCCAGGCCGGCCTGTCCATAGACCGGATGCGTGTATCCCAGAACCGGGGCCAGGTCGGGATAGGGATAAACCCGCTGGTATTCGCCCACTGCGCCTTGAGTTATGGCCAGCGGACGGTTTTCACGGTCAAGCAGGCTGCCACGGCGGACGTAGCGGTCCGAAATCGCACGGCGCGCGTTATCGGTGCGCGTTAACAAATCCGGGCCACGCCAGACGCCCCACCAGAAGCCGGCCAGGGCAACGGCAAACAGGCCCGCCCCCAGCAACGCGGTCAAACTCAGGTACGGACGCGCCGAGGCAAGATAGGCCGCTTCCTCCTCTCCCTGCACAGAGATCAGCAACAGAAGCAGCAACGACAGAAACGCCGTCAGCAGCGAAGACCCCCCATAGGACAGGAACGGCAGGGTAACGCCGGTTAACGGCAGCAGGCGCAGATTGCCGCCCATGATGACCAGCGACTGCAAACCCAGATAAACAGTCAACCCCAGGGCGAGCAAACGGCGAAAACAATCCGGCGCGCGCAACGCAATCCGCATCCCGCGTTCAAGCAGCAACCCAAGCAGCACTACCAGGAACAGTACCCCCATGAATCCGCTCTCCTCCGCGATGGCGGAGAAGATGAAATCAGAGATAGCCACCGGCACCAGCCCCGGATTCCCCAGGCCAGGCCCGCGCCCGAAGATGCCGCCGTTGGCAATAGCCATCAGGGATTGCACAATCTGAAAAGAATGGCCGCTGGGGTCCTGCCAGGGATTGAGCCATGAGTCAATGCGCAGGCGCACGACATCAATGGTCAGATAACCCAGACTGCCAGCAGCCAGCAGTCCCGCCAGACTCAGCCACAGGAAATAACCTCGACGCGTTGCTGTCCACAGAATGGCGCTGTACAGAAGCAGGAACAAGGAGGCCGTGCCCAAATCGCGTTGCAGCAGCAACAGCATCAAAGCCAGGCCGGTCAGGATGGCCGTTGGCGCCAGCAGAATCGCTGGGCGCGAGGGCAGGGGCAGACGCTCAGACAGGTAAGCGGCGAGGTAGACCACCAGAAGCAATTTCAACGGCTCCGAGGGCTGAAAGTACACCCCACAGCATCCCAGCCACAGACGCGGCCCCTCACCCAGCGGATGTTTGCCAAAGAGAAACGTCAGCATGGTCAACAGGATACCGCTGCTGAGCCAGAGATATTTGTAACGGCGCAGGAACTGCAAGGTGGGGGAAAGACGCAGCCCCAGGATGAGAATCGCCCCGCACAGACCGAGCCACAGAGTTTGCCGCCAGCCGTAAGCGGCATCCAGCCGCCAGATGGTCAGCAGTCCCCACCCGCTGAGCAGGGCCGCAATGGGCATCAAAAAAGGATCGGCATCGGGCAAATGGGTTTGCATCTGGCGATGAGCCAGCCAGAAGACCAGACACCACAACGCGAACCCGGCCCAGTGGCCCCAACGTAAGCCGCTCAGCCAGGCGCGCTCGCGCACCGCCGGCGCAAAGGTCAATGCCAGAGAAAACAGGAAAAGGAAGAGCGTCGCAATTTGCAGGAGACGCGCTTGAATCTGACGCGGTGTGAGAGGAGAGATGGAAGGAGTCAGAGTCACAAACGTCGCAAGGTCCCTTACTCTGCTTGAGAGGACGTTGCCGCTGAAGCAGGCAACCCCTCGTCGTTTTCGATGCGGATGACGAACGAAGTCTTGCCGCAAGTGAACCGGTCGCCGGAGATGATTACCGTTGGCATCTCAAGACGCTGCTGGTTGAGCAAGGTGCCGTTCGTTGAGCCCAGGTCTTCCAGCCACCAGTGGTTGTGATGGTAACTCAGGCGGGCGTGACGCGCGGAGACCGTTTCATCCAGAACCGGGCAATCGCAGCCCACATTGCGCCCGATGATCACTTCCGTTTGACAGAACCGACGGCTCTCCGGCAGGGAGGCCGGCGGTTGAAAGGTCAATTCCAGCACAGGGATGCGGCGGTGGACCAGCTGCTGCCCCTGCCGGCGTAAATCCTGCCACAACACGAAGATCGCCCACCCTGCGAACAGGTACAGGATGGCCACGAGGAGAAAGCGTAGCGCCAGAAACAGGAATGCGCTCATGAGTCAGGGGTAACGTCGTCCTGCTTCAAGATGACCGTTGGCCGGTCGCTCCCTGGCGTCGCCTCGGGCCTGGAAGCGGTCGTTGGCCTGGTTACGGGTAAATCCTGGCCGTAGATAAGGAGGACCCCTGCCAGGGAGATAACATCCCCCGGATACAGGACGCTTTGATTGACTCGCTGGTTGTTGACATAGGTGCCGCCGGTAGAGTTCAGGTCAAAGATCACGTAACGGCCATTGATCGCCCGCAGTTGAGCGTGGCTGCGCGAGACGCGTGGGTCATCGAGAATGACGTGATTATCCAGCCGCCGGCCAATGTTGACAACCGCGCGCGTCAGAGGGATGATTTTCACGCCGTTCAGGATGAGAAACGCGTTGGGCGGAATCGACTCTTCCACCGGCGCACTGACCGCCGGCGTCATGCCTTGAGTCTCGCTCGATTCCCCTTCGCCGAAGGAGGCCAGGAGACGAATCTCGTCTTCTGCCAGCGAGGCATCGGCCACCACGCGCAGCATCGGTCGGGTCAGGAAAGACCAGCCGGCTTCCGCGCCAACCGTATGCAGCGCATCTGCCAGCCGGTTCAACAGATCACTTTCGGCGGTCCAGCGCGCCAGCGTGTGCGGAGACACGGTCAGGATATAGAGATGGGGCGCCTGTATCCCCTGCGGCGTCTCGCGCAGATTTTCCTGCATGGCGAGCGCCAGTTTGCGGGCGATTTGTTCTTCCGGCGTATAGCCGGCAAGCAGGCGTATCAGATGTTCTTCCAGCAACGCCTGCAAACGAGTTTCGAGTTCCTCCAGCTTCATGTCTTTATTATAGGGCGATTGACGTTTTTTTGGAAGTCACTTGACACTCTTGCCAAAATAGACTATTATTATCATAAATAACTTTTTTTGGAGCGTCCTATGACTACGGTTACTTATGTCGTTCCAGCGATCCATTGCCACCATTGCGTCCGGACGATCGAAAACGAACTGGCGGAACTGGCAGGAGTTCAGGAAGTCAAAGCCGATCTGGAAAGCCGGCAGGTTACGGTGACGTTTGCGCCCCCGGCCGATGAGGCCCAGATTCGTTCCCTGCTGGCCGAAATCAATTATCCGGCGGCGGGGTAAGGCGAGCGCCGCGGAGCAGGAATCGATGAGCCAGGAGCCAAAACTGGTCATTTTGCCGATTACCGGCATGACCTGTGCCAACTGTGTTGCGACCGTTGAGCGCAACCTGAAGAAAGCCGGCGGGGTGGTGCGGGCGTCGGTGAATCTGGCTGCCGAGCGGGCCACCGTCGAATTTGACCCGCAACAGGCCACGATCGCCGCGCTGGTGGCGCGCGTCGAACGCGCCGGTTACGGCGTGGCCACTGGCGAGGCAGATTTGTTCGTGCGCCACCTGAGCGATGATCTTGACGCGCGCCGGCTGGAAAAGGCGTTGCGTCAGGTGGAGGGGGTGCTGACGGTTTCCGTCAATCCAGTAGAAGGACGGGCGCGTGTGCGCTATATCCCGACTGTGGTCAGTCAGGCTGACCTCCGCCGCGCGGCGGCGCGCGCCGGCTTTGCCGTGGTAGAGACGAGCGGCGAGGGTGAGGAGGCTGAGGCGCAGGCGCGTCGGGCCGAGTTGGAACAACAGCGACGTTTACTCCTCGTTGGCCTGTGCTTCACGCTGCCGCTGTTCCTGCTGGCCATGGCCGCCGATTGGGGCTGGTTGCCGGCGTTCTTTTATCGGCCGGCGGCGATGGGGATGGCCGCGCCGCTCCAGCCCTGGGTGCAGTGGGTGATGTTCCTTCTGGCCACGCCGGTGCAGTTTTACGTCGGGCGATCGTTTTATGTCAACGGTTACCATGCCCTGCGGAATGGTTCGGCCAATATGGACGTCTTGATTGCACTGGGTTCTTCAGCGGCCTACTTTTTCTCGCTGGCCGTCACCCTGAATCGGGCGCCCGGCCACGTTTACTTTGAGACGGCGGCGGTGATCATTACCCTGATCCGCCTGGGGAAGTATCTGGAAACGCGCGCCAAAGGCAATACCTCGCAAGCCATCCGTAAACTGCTGGGGCTGCGCGCCCGCACCGCGCGCCTGATGCGCGCAGGGCAGGAACTGGAAGTGCCGGTGGAGGACGTTCAGCCGGGCGATATTGTCATTGTGCGCCCCGGTGAGAAAATCCCGGTCGATGGGGTGGTCGTGGAGGGGTACAGCACGGTGGACGAATCCCTGTTGACCGGCGAATCGTTGCCGGTTGAAAAACGGCCAGGCGACGCGGTCATCGGCGCTACTCTCAATAAGTTCGGCCTGCTCAAATTTGAGGCGACACGCGTGGGAAAGGATACGGCGCTGGCGCAAATCGTGCGCCTGGTGGAGGAAGCGCAGGGTAGTAAAGCGCCCATTCAGAAGGTGGCGGATCGGGTCTCCGCCGTGTTTGTGCCTGTGGTCATGTTGATCGCGCTGCTGGCCTTTCTGGGCTGGTATTTCCTCGGCGCGCCGGGTGACCTGCCGCGCGCGCTGGTCAACGCGGTGGCAGTGCTGGTTATCGCCTGTCCCTGTGCTATGGGCCTGGCTACTCCAACGGCGGTCATGGTCGGGATGGGCAAGGGGGCCGAGATGGGGATTCTTTTCCGTCATAGCGAGGCGCTGGAACGCCTGGCGAGGGCGCGCGTGGTGGTGCTCGATAAGACCGGCACGATTACCAGCGGGCAGCCAACGGTGACGGATATCATTCCTGCCGGGCATGGGCGCTGGACGGAGGAGGAAGTGCTGCGCCTGGCCGCTTCGGTTGAGCAGGGCAGCGAGCACCCGTTGGGCGAGGCCATCTGGGCCGAGGCCACGCGGCGCGGGTTGACATTGAGTGAGCCATTCGGTTTTCGCGCCGAGGCCGGCGCCGGCGTGGCCGCAGAAGTAGACGGCAGGGAGGTAATCGTGGGCCGCGTGTCGTGGCTTGAGGCGCAGGGCATCCATGTGGAAGACTGGCTCCCGCAGATAGAACGCTTGCAGGCCGAAGCCAGGACGCCGGTCCTGCTGGCAGTGGATGGACAAATTGGCGGTCTGATTGCGGTTGCCGATAGCGTCAAGGAAACCTCTGCCGAGGCCATCGCTGTACTGCGTCGGCTGGGCTTGCGGGTGCTTTTGCTGAGTGGTGATAACCGCCGCACGGCTGAGGCGATTGCGCGTCAGGTTGGCGTGGATGAGGTAATCGCCGAAGTGCGCCCCGATGGCAAAGCGGCTGTGGTGCGCGACCTGCAAAGGGCCGGTGGCGGGCAGACGGCGCCGATTGTGGTCATGGTTGGCGATGGTGTGAATGATGCCCCGGCTCTGGCGCAGGCCGATGTGGGCATTGCGCTGGGGAGCGGCGCGGATGTGGCAATGGCTACGGCGACCGTGACCCTGATGAGCGGTGATTTGCGCGGCGTTGGGCGCGCTATTCAGCTGGCGCGACAAACCCTGCGTACCATTCATCAAAATCTGTTCTGGGCTTTTTTCTACAACATTCTGCTCATCCCTGCCGCGGCCCTGGGCTACCTGAATCCCATGCTGGCCGCCGGTGCCATGGCGTTCAGCAGCCTGTTCGTTGTCGGCAACAGCCTGCGGTTGAGGCGCGCGGCTTTTTCCAGTACAATAGCCCTGTCTGCCTGAAGTTTCTTTCCGTGTAACTATGTAGCCCTGTCTCAAAACCGTTGTGGCTGTCATGGCGAGGAGCGTTCTTTGCGACGAAGCAATCCCCAGGCAGTCCGTTTCGCCTGATAAAGGGGAAATTGCTGCGCCAAAAAAACGGCTTGCAATGACATGGCTGAGTAGTTACCTTTCCGTAATACCTGCCGTCCCCGGTTGTGTTGAGCGTTGGGCGCGGGAACTATCCACGAATAAGCTACGCCTCCTCCCGTGATAGCGCCAGTCCTGCCTGCGTGGAGCGTTCGTGGACGCTTTGCCCTGCCAGACAGAACCAGGGCCGGGTACTGTTTTTTTTAGAGGTCCTATGATTCCCCTTCGCGACGAAAACCCCACTTACCGCGTGCCCTGGGTGAACTACCTGCTGATTGCCGCCAACGTGCTGGTGTTTCTCTGGCAGGTCAGCCTGGGGCCGGGGAGCGACGCGGCGTTGTATCGGCTGGCGTTTATTCCCTACAACCTGATCCGTGGCCTGGACCTGGGGGATGTGCGTTCAATTTTTACCAGCATGTTTATGCATGCCGGGTTGACGCACCTGCTCGGTAATATGCTCTACCTGTGGATTTTCGGCGATAATGTCGAGGATGCGCTGGGCCACTTGCGGTATTTGCTCTTCTACCTGGCGGGCGGCGTTTTTGCGGCGTTGACTCACGCGTTCATCTACCCTTACTCGCAGGTGCCGACGGTCGGTGCCAGCGGCGCGATTGCGGCTACTCTGGGGGCGTATCTGGTGCTGTACCCTCATCGCCGCGTGGTCACGTTGATTCCCTTCGGTTTCTTTCTGCAGGTGGCGCGCGTACCGGCGATTCTGATCCTGGGGATGTGGTTCTTGCTGCAATTCTTTGAGGGCACCCTGGCGCTGGGCATGGCGACGCTGGGCGGCGTGGCTTTCTGGGCCCATATTGGCGGGTTTGTGTTTGGGATGGTGGTGGCCCCGTGGTTGCGGGAACGCAGGCGTCCCATCATCTACCTGGAGAGCGGCTGGGGGCGCTGGTAGAAAGCGCCTGCGGGGGAGCAGAATGACCCTGTTCCCGATCTGTCAGGCCTGGCGCGTCCGAACGGCGCCGATGCGGGCGTCTGGCCGTCGGCGTTTCTGACAGGTTTAACGCGCGCGTTCGCCTGCCGGCAGCATGGTTTCTGGGGTAGAATTGTCTCATCTCCGGCGCGGTAGCCCATGTCGGCTTCGTCTTCCCCTTCTTCTTCCTTTTCCCGGCCACTGGTCGCCTATCTGCCGCTGATGTGGCTTTCCGGCGGCTTTCTGGCCGGAATCCTGTACGCCAGTCAACGAGCGGTAGGCGTACGTTCGATGTTGCTCCTGGCCGTTGACGCGTTCCTGCTGGCGGTATTGCTGGCCCTTTTGCGGCGACGCCTGCCGCGCCTGCCGGCGGCGACCATACTGGCTTCCCTGAGTGCGCTGACGTTCTGCCTGGGCGCGGCGCGCTATCAACAGGCTTTGCCGGTGCTGGATGAACGATTCATCGCCTGGTACAATGACCGTCCGCAGGAAGTGGTAGTCACTGCCTGGCTGGTCGAGCCGCCGGAAGTGCGCGATAGCGGTGTTAATTTGCGCCTGGAGGCCGAACGGCTGGATTTGGGGACAGGCGAGGAAATTCCTGTCCATGGGCGGCTGCTGGCGCGCGTCGAGGAAGGGGGCGAACTGAGCTATGGCGCGCTGGTCCGTTTGCGCGGGCATCTGGTCACGCCGCCGGAGAGCGAAGATTTTTCTTACCGCGAGTACCTCAGCTTGCAAGGCGTTTACAGCCTGATGGGCGACGCGCAGGTCACCGATTTGCACCTGTACCGGGGAAAGAACTATCTGGCGCGCCTGTACGCTTTCCGTCAGTCTGCCTGGCAGCGCCTCTATCGTCTCTTTCCAGACCCCGAAGCCTCGTTGCTGGCCGGCATTCTGCTCGGCAACGATAACGGCCTGCCCGAGGCCCTGCAACAGGCGTTCAAGGATACCGGGACGGCGCATATCATTGCCATTTCTGGCTTTAACGTTGCTATCATTGCCACTCTGTTCGTCACTCTCTTCAGCCGTCTGCTGGGCGTGCGACGCGGCGCGTTGATGGCCGCGCTGGGCATTTTCCTGTACACGCTGCTGGTCGGCGCGGGGGCCTCGGTGGTGCGCGCGGCCATCATGGGCGTCCTGGGGATGACGGCGCGGCAGGTCGGGCGACGCGCCGGCGGCCTGAACATTCTGCTGTTGACCGCGGCGGTCATGTGCGCCATCCAGCCCGGCGCGCCCTGGGATGTTGGTTTTCAACTTTCCTTTGGCGCCACGCTGGGGTTGATACTCTACGCTGCGCCACTTCAGGCCTGGGCCGGGCGCCTGCTCTCCCGTTGGATAAAGGTTGCTCTGGCACAACGCCTGGCCCAACCGCTGGCCGAGTATTTTCTGTTTACCCTGGCCGCTCAAGTCACCACGCTCCCGCTGACCGTCTATCATTTCCAGCGCCTCTCGCTGGTATCGTTGCTGGCCAATCCGTTCATTTTGCCGGCGCAGCCGCCGGTGATGGTGCTGGGTGGTCTGGCGTTGTTGGGCGACTTGCTCTGGTCACCGCTCGGTCAGGGGCTGGCGTATCTGGCCTGGCCCTTTCCGGCCTATACGATTCGGATGGTGGAGTTCTTCGCCCGTTGGCCGCACGGCGTTCTCGTTCTGGGCAAAGTCTCCTTCTGGCTCGTGGTGCTTTTTTACCTGATGCTCTTTGCCCTGACGTTCAGCCCGCCACGCCTGCGCGTCCGTCTGAACGCTGTCCTTTCGCCGACGCTCGGGCTGACCCTGCTGGGCGTGGCCATTTTCCTGACCTGGAGCGCGGCTTTTCGACTGCCGGACGGGCGTCTGCACCTTACTGTGCTGGATGTTGGCTCAGCCGAGGCCGTTTTGATTCAAACGCCCGGCGGCAGGACGGTGTTGATCAACGGCGGCGAATCGCCCTCGGTTCTTTCGGACGCGCTGGGGCGCCGGCTGTCTCCTTTTCATCGTCATCTGGACTGGCTGGTGATTGCCGCCACGCAAGAGAATCAGATCGCCGCCCTGCCAGGCGTGCTGGAACGCTATCCGCCCGAAGCCGTGCTCTGGGCCGGGCCGCGTGCTGCTTCGGAAGCGGCGCGTCAGGTGGAGCGCTATCTGGCTGCGAGCCAGACGCCGGTGTACGCGGCGGCGGTTGGCAGCGGCCTGGATCTGGGGAATGGCGCGCGTCTTGAGGTGGTGGACGTGACTGCGCGCGGCGGCGTTCTGCTCCTGACGTGGGGCGATTTCCGTGCTCTGCTGCCCATCGGCGCCAGCCTGGAGACGTTAGCGCGTCTGGAATATGGGCGGCAGGTCGGCAACGTCTCCGCTTTGTTGCTGGCCGACAGCGGGAATGCCTTGCTCAGTCCGCCGGAGTGGCTGGAGGAACTGCGCCCGGAGGTGCTGCTCTTGAGCGTTGCCGCCGGTGACCCGAACGGCCTGCCTGACCCGCAGACGATAGTCAACGCGCGGGGGTACACGCTCCTGCGCACCGACGTGCTCGGCTGGATCGAGATCATCAGCGACGGGCATCAGTTTCAAGTATTTACCCAACGGGAAGGAAGTGAAAGACCATGAAGGAGAAGCGTGTTTTTGCCGGTCGTCTGTGCCTGCTATCGGGCTGTTTCATCGCTTTGATACTCTCGGCGGTGCTCCTCTGGGCTGACGTGGAAGCCCTGCTCTATGGCTTTGGTCACTATGGCAAACAGGCTACCAGTCGTATGAAATGCCCCCATTTTCTGACCGTTGGCGAGACCGGCCTGATCCGCGTGCGATTCAAGAATACCACCTCCCAAACCATTCGCCCAACGGTGAAATTTCAGGCCAGCGCGACCCAACTCTTTCGCACCCGG
Organism: Anaerolineales bacterium; assembly: GCA_034436275.1. Lineage (GTDB taxonomy): Bacteria > Chloroflexota > Anaerolineae > Anaerolineales > Villigracilaceae > DAOTVX01. The sequence continues at coordinate 9,770 of DAOTVX010000136.1, forward strand.
ACGGTTTCGCTCCAGCTGGCTCCAGGCGAGAGCCAGACGGTAGTCTGGGAGGTAGGGAGCCAGGATGTGGTCTGGCGGCATTTTATCTTCGTCAAGATGTATACCTTTGCCGCGTATCCAATGCCCGATGTCGAACAGACTTGTGGTATTCTGGTTATCAACGTTCCCTGGCTGCGCGGGCAGCAAATTTACCTGCTTACCATGACGATATCTCTTGTCCTGATCGGGGTGGGGGGATGGCGCTTGTTCTCTGAGCAGGCGGCAACGAACCGGCTGGCGCTGCGCCGACGCAGCCTGATTTTCCTGGCGGTCCTCAGCGTGGCCGATCTGGGGGTGGTCTCGCTTGGCTGGTGGCCGCCTGGCATTTTGCTGACCGCTGTGGCGATCTTGATGATCGGCATCCTGATCGGGCAATGGCTGCTGCGATGAGGGGCCTGTGCGAGCAAGGCGCGTGGTGTGTCCAGGCAAAAGTTGTAGTACGAATGTTGCCCTGTTGCAAACACGCTCGAAGTATGTCACCGCGAGCGAAGCGCATGTCCCGCCTGCCACGAGCGGAGCGTGGTGGAGCGTAGCGTAAGGAAAGCAGTCTCCCGGCAGGCAAGGGGATTGCTTCGCCGCCTGGGCGGCTCGCCATGACATCATCGCCACAGAGCATATGAATGTCAAAAACTTGCAAAATCATAGGGTTTTCGTATTGCGTGCAATAACTTTTGAGTGCCCACGCGCGCGTGGGTCCACGCAAAAGTTGTAAGAAAATGATGAGAAAAAGAGGCAGAACCTGCGGTAAAAATATTAGGAGAAACCCAATCCTATGCGAGGTTCTGCCATGTCAAAGTATAACCCAAAAAGCATACAAATTCTGGCTCAACAGGTTGCAAC
>DAOTVX010000137.1:0-12642 GCA_034436275.1 Anaerolineales bacterium
CGCCAAAAAACGGCTCGCAATGACATGGTGGGCGGGCAGTTACAGCGAATCAACGCATGCGGCGCGGCGATGCGTTTATTCGTGATCCGGCATTCGTTGACGGTTCACCCTCCAATAGATCACGGCAGGTAATTACCCGTTGGCGGTATAATTCGCCTTATATGACTGCTGCGTTACCACCACCCATCTGGGTTGCTACGCCGGAGGCCTTGCTTTGCCTGGTGGAGGAATTGCGGCGCCAGCCTCGTCTGGCTGTGGATACCGAGGCAAACAGTCTGCACGCCTATCGTGAGCAGGTATGTCTCATTCAGTTTTCCACGCCTGACAGGGATTATCTTCTGGACCCGCTGGCCCTGCCCGATTTGAGCGCCCTGGCTCCGATTTTTTCGAATCCGAATATCGAGAAGGTGTTTCACGCGGCCGAGTATGACCTGATTGGGCTGCGGCGCGATTTTGGCCTGGAAGTCTGCTCGATTTTCGATACCATGCAGGCCGCGCGTCTGCTGGGCTACCGTCAGGTTGGGCTGGAGGCCATGCTGACGGCGCGTTTCGCGTGTCACACGGACAAACGCTATCAGCGGGTTGACTGGGCGCGTCGTCCGTTGCTGCCAGAATGGCTGGACTATGCTCGCCGGGATACGCATTATTTACTTCCTCTACGCGAGGCGCTCTGGGAGGAGTTGAAAGCCTGCGGCCGCGAGGCTCTGGCGCGCGAAGAGTTTGCGCGTCTGGCGCGAGGAAAAAACTCGAGCCCCTCCTCGTTGCCATTGTGGCAGCGTCTTCCCGGCGCGCGCCACCTGGACGAGCGTCACCTTGCCATTCTCAAAGAACTTTGCCTGTGGCGCGAACAGGAGGCTCAACGTCTGAATCGCCCCTGTTTTAAGGTTGTTGGTGAAAAAACATTGGTTGATCTGGCTCGTCTGGCGCCGCAGACGCGCCGCGAACTGGAAAATGCCGGTCTGACCGACCGTCAGATTCACTGCTTCGGAGAGGGAATCTTGCAGGCTGTTCAGCGTGGCCGCGCTGGCCCGCCGCTACCGCATCTGCGGCCAAAACGCCCCGATCCGGCCTATGTGCTTCGTCTCGAACGGTTGCGACGCTGGCGGCAAAGCGTTGGCCAACAGTTAGGCATTGATTCGGACCTTGTCCTGCCGCGCGAGTTTCTGTACGCCATTGTCGAATGCCCGCCTCAATCGCTGGAGGAACTGAGTCAGCGAATGCCCGATTCACCCTGGCGGCTGGAGCACTTCGGTCAGGATATTCTACGCCTCGTTCGCACGGCTCCCTGAGCTCCCCGTTGCGGTTATCCTTCACGTTTTTCTCGTTCTCCTCCTGGTCCTATGCGCATTACCTTTCATGGAGCGGCCCAAACAGTTACTGGTTCGCAATATCTGCTGGAAGTAAATGGCGCGCGCATTCTGCTGGAGTGCGGTCTGTTTCAGGGCCGACGCGAGGAATCCTATCAGCGCAACCGCAATTTTCTCTTTTCTCCTGCCGCGCTCCAGGCTGTCCTGCTTTCGCACGCGCATATTGATCACAGCGGTAATCTGCCCAATCTGGTCAGGCAGGGTTATCAGGGCCCGATCTACGCCACGGGGGCGACGGCGGATCTGGCCGACATCGTGCTGCGCGATTCCGGCCACGTGCAGGAAGCGAATGCCGAATCGGCCAATCACCGCCGCGCCCGACACGGCGAACCGCCCATCGAACCGCTCTATACGGCTCTGGACGCGGCGCAAGTACAACCTCTGCTATGCCCCGTAGCCTACGATACGCCTGTTGAGGTGGCCGATGGCGTGACGGCGACGTTCCTCGAAGCCGGCCATATTCTCGGCTCTGCCGCCATACGCCTGGAAATTCGAGAAAATCGCCATCGGCGGCGGCTCTGGTTTTCTGGCGACATTGGCCGGCGCGATTTACCTATCCTGCGCGACCCGGTGTTGCCCCACGATGTGGATTATCTCATCATGGAATGTACCTATGGGGATAAGCCTCACCGTGATCCGCTACAGGCTCATCAGGAATTTCAGGAAGTTATCCTGCGGACCATCCAGCGCGGCGGAAAGGTGATTATCCCGGCCTTTGCCGTTGGCCGCACGCAGGAATTGCTTTACAGTCTGCGCCTGATGCGCGCTGCCGGCAGCATTCCCCCTGTGCCGGTTTTTGTGGATAGCCCGCTGGCTGTCAGCGCCACGCGCGTTTTTGAACGCCATCCCGAGTGCTATGATGAGGCTACACGTCAGTTCATTCAACTGGGCAAACACCCGGCGCTGGCTTTCGAAGGCCTGACATACATCGAGTCGGTGGACGATTCGAAAGCCCTGAATGAACGCCAGGAGCCAATGATTATCATCTCTGCTTCTGGCATGGCAGAAACAGGCCGCATTCTCTATCACCTGAAGAACAACATCGAGGACAAACGCAACACGGTGGTGATTGTCTCCTGGCAGGCGCCCGATACCCTGGGGCGACGTCTGGCGGAACGCGCCGAAACGGTGCGTATCTTCGGCGAGACGTACCATCGCCGCGCCGAAGTGGTGACCATTGGCGGCCTGTCCGCTCATGCCGGGCAGGATATGCTGGTGGAATACGCCCTGGCCGTGAAAGATTGCGTCCGGGATGTGTTTCTCGTCCATGGTGAGCCGACCGCTGCCGCCGCGCTACACGCTCGCCTGACTCAGGCCGGCCTGACGCAGATTCATTACCCCTCCTTGCATGAGACGGTGGAACTTTCCTGAAATCGCTGCCTGGGCGCGGCGTAGAAAGGATTCCAAATGGATATAGATTGCCTGGATACACCGCTTGCCGTGGTGGACCTGGACCGCCTGGAAGCCAATATTGCCCGTCTGCAGGCCTATCTGGATGAACATGGCATTGCCAACCGTCCGCACATCAAGACTCACAAGATTCCGGCTATTGCCTGGATGCAGGTGCGCCGGGGGGCGGTGGGGATTACCTGCCAGAAAATCGGTGAGGCGGAGGTTATGGCTGATGCCGGGCTGAACGATATTTTTCTCCCGTACAACATCCTGGGCGAGCAAAAACTGGACCGCCTGATGAATCTGGCGCGCCGTGTGAATCTGAGCGTGACCGCCGATTCGGAAGTGGTCGCGCGCGGTCTCTCGCGCGCTGCGCAGCAGGCGGGCCTGACGTTGACGGTGCTTGTCGAGTGCGATACGGGCGGTCAACGCTGCGGCGTTCAGTCGCCAGCCGAAGCGGCAGCGCTGGCGCGTCGTATTGCTGACTTGCCCGGCCTGCATTTCGGCGGATTAATGACCTACCCGACGCCGGATGCGCTCGATGACTATGTGCGCGCGACGCGTTCCCGGCTGCGGGGACTGCCGCTCGAACGGGTCAGCGGTGGTGGCACGGCCTGTATGTGGCAGGCGCATACGCACGCTGAACTGACCGAACACCGCGCGGGCATGTACGTCTATGGCGATCGTCTGACCCTGCGCTCCGGCGCGGTTACGCTTGAGACCTGCGCGTTTTCTGTATTGACCACGGTGGTCAGCCGCCCAACACCGACGCGCGGCATCCTGGATGCCGGCAGCAAATGCCTTTCCTCTGACCTGTTCGGGCTGGAAGGTTATGGTTACATTTGTGAATATCCACAGGCGCGTATCTATGCGCTCTCGGAAGAACATGCCCACGTAGATTTTTCCGCTTGTGAGCGCAAGCCCGAAATTGGCGAGCGACTGACCGTGATTCCCAACCATTGCTGCGCCGTATCCAATTTGTTCAATGAGGTGGTCGGCGTGCGCGGCAAAAGGGTCGAGGTTATCTGGCCAGTAGCAGCGCGCGGCATGGTGCGCTGAATGGGGATTGTTGTTCTTTGTTTGGGGCTATGGTGTAACGCGACGTTCTGCCTTCAGGGAGTTGAGAGCGGCGTTGGGGAAGGTTGGGAGCCGCGTCCGACGACCATGTACCAGTCCCCGATGCCGGCAAAACGGTCGCTGGGATTGAAGAGCGGCGCGATTTGTACTCCCTGTACGCTCACATCAACGCCGTACGTGTAGACGGGGTAGTAGAGTGGCAAGGCCGGCCATTCTCTGGCAAACATGACCTGAAAATTGCGGTACAGGCGTGCGCGCGTGTCCAGGGTGGTGATGACGCGCGCCTGTTCCAGATATTCGCTGGCGGCGCGATGATCCCATTGAGCGTAATTTTGACCATCCAGCGCCTGCGATTGGTGCCAGAACGGGTAGGGATCGGGATCGGCAGAATTGCTCATGTCCAGATCGACCAGAGCCGCCTGATAACGGCGCGGCGTGAGGTAATCGTTCAGCAGCGAGGCGTAGGGCACGGCTTGCAGCGTCACGCCCACGCCAAGCGCGGCCCAGTCCTCCTGAATGGCCTGCGCCAGTTGGGCATGCAGAACGTCATCGGGGTAAAGGAGGGTGAATGCCAGTTCCTTACCCTCTTTGGCCCGCAAGGGGCTGTCGCCGCCAAGCACGTAACCGGCGTCCTTGAGCATGGTCTGAGCCTGATCAGGATCGTACGGCACCGGTTCAATGCTCTCATAGGCGGCCCAATTGCCGGGCGGGATGACGCTGTTGGCAAGGACTGCCTGGCCCTGCAAGAGGCGGTCAATCATCCAGCGACGGTTCAAGCCGTAGAACAGGGCACGGCGAACGGCTTTATCTTGAAAAAAGGCCACCTCGTCGTTTTGCAGGTTGAACAGAATCAGTGTGAGGCGCGGCAGGCGAGCAGTGTAGAGCGCCAGTTTCGGCTCTGACAGAGCGTCGGCCAGGATATCCGGGGTGACATGACCAATGCCCAGCACATCTCCCTCGCGGTAGGCGGTCAATGCCTCGGCTGGCGTGTCGTAGTAGCGCACAATGAACTGGGTAAGATGCGGCACCTGCCCATAGTACGCTTCGTTAGCAGTCAGGACTACCCCAGCGATTTGCCCGTTTTCTATCAGCAGCCGCTCAAAACGATAAGGGCCGCTGCCCACCGGGGCGAGGTTGAAGGGATGGTTGATGAGCTGATCGGGAGGAATATCAGCCAGCAAATGTTTCGGCAACAGGCCGAAGGTCAGATAACTCAGGAAGGGGGCGAAGGGTTCAGGCAGGACGAATTTCAGGTTTTTTTCATCCAGACGGATAACCTGCACCTGATTCCACAGGGCGCGTACATCCTCCGGGTAAGTCGTGACCCCGGTACGGATAATGTCAATGGTGAAGATGACATCGTCGCTGGTCACTGGCTGGCCATCGTGCCAGGTGGCATTCGGGCGCAGGGTGAAGTTATATACTGTGCCATCCTGAGCGATGCCCCAGGACTCGGCCAGGTCGGGGTGGGGCAGGCCGCGCCCGTCGAAGGTCAACAGCCCACTGAAGAGCAGGCGGTCAACATCGCGATCAGGCTGGTTGTAGTAATCAAACCAGGGGTTGAGGCGTCCCAGGCGGCCCACCAGGGCCTCAACGTATACGCCCCCACTGGTCGGTTGCGGCGCAATCGGAAAGGCAGATTGGGGTTTTTGTGCCAGCAACAAAAAACTCACCACGCCCAGCGTGGCGAGGACGACCACGATTTGCCAGCGCAGTCTTTTCATAATCGCCAGGAAGGCCTTTCCATCCACAGGCATGGAAGAATGGCCTCTTCTGTGACCTTACGCGCGTGCTGCCAGAATAGCCGAGGTGATGGCCAGAGCAAAGAAGATCAGGCTGAAAATGATGGTGATCCAGAAGAGAGTCTTCTCAATGCCGCGCCGCGCGGTGAAAATACCGCCCGTGTCAGAGCCGGTCAGCCCCCCCAGACCGGCCCCTTTGCTCTGGAGGATAATGCTTGCGACCAGAGCAATTGAGGTTAGAATCAATGAGATATTAATAATCTGAGTCCAGTTCATTCAGTAAGCCTCCTGATTAGCCGCCAAATTATACCCGTGAAGCCGTAGAACCGTCAAATATGGAAGAACTTGTTGCCAATCTTCATCTCCATACCCGTTATTCGGACGGCAGCGGTACGTATGCCGAGGTCGCACAGGCCGGCTTGCGCGCCGGCGTAGATGTGTTGCTGATCAGCGATCATAACGTCTGGGTACAGGGGGTGGAGCGCTATTATCGCGCGGGGGAGAGACGCTTGTTGCTGCTGGTAGGCGAGGAGATACACGATCAGGACCGTCAACCGCAAAAGAACCACCTGCTGGTATTCGGGGCAGGGCGCGAACTGGCGACACTGGCCGACGATCCGCAGGCGGTCATTGACGCGGCGCGCACCGCCGGCGGCCTGACTTTCCTGGCTCATCCGATTGACCCGGAACTGCGCGCTTTCGGCGAAGCCGATATTTCCTGGGTGGACTGGCAGGTGCGTCGTTATACCGGCCTGGAGCTCTGGAACGCTTTCAGTGAACTCAAGACGGTTGTCCGGAGTAAACTCCACGGCCTGTTTTATGCTTATTTTCCAGCGTTCATTGCCCGGGGACCGTTGCCGGCTACGCTGCGCCTTTGGGATGATCTGCTGGCGCAGGGGCAGCGCGTGGTGGCTATCGGCGGCTCGGATGCTCATGCGCGGCAGATGACCCTGGGGCCATTCCGCAGAGTAATTTTCCCTTACGGATTTCACTTTGCCGCCGTCAACACCCATTTGCTGCTGCCGCAGCCGCTGAGCGGCGTGCTGGAGACAGATCGGCGCATGGTGCTGACCGCGCTCGCCGAAGGGCATTGCTTTGTGGGCTATGACCTGGCGGCGCCAACGCGCGGCTTCCGTTTTCTGGCGCATGGGAAGGGGGGAGAGGCGATGATGGGCGATGTCATCACGCTCGATGGCGGGGTGACGTTGCAGGTTAAACTGCCGGCGCCGGCGGATGAACTCCGCTTGCTCAAGGATGGGCAGGTGATCCGTCGCCTGAAGGGCGAGGCGCTGGTTCAGGTTGTTACGCAGGCTGGTGTCTATCGTGTAGAAGCCTATCGCCGGTTTTTGGGCCGGCGGCGGGGCTGGATTTTTAGCAACCCCATTTATGTGCGTGAAGCGCCAATCAGGGACTGGCGCGGGGAATGATTGACGCCGTCAGGCCAGCGTTTCCCATTCGGCCAGCAGTTGATCCAGAGTTTGCTGGAGGCGGGTATATTCTCGCCCCAGTTGCGCCACGCGTGCTGCATCACTCGGCGGGGTTTCGAGTTGTCTGCTCAAGGCCGCCAGTTCCTGTTCCAGGGCGGCGATCTGGTCCTCCAGTTCTTTCAAACGAGCCAGACGCCGTTGTTCGGCTTTGCGGGCTTCTCTGGCCTGAGCGGTGGGGCGAACATGCCGCCCTGGTTGTGACTCCGCTGGGGAATGGTGAGGTGGACGCGACGCGGCCAGTCGCTGACGCGCCTCATGCCACTGGCTGTATGTGCCTTCGAAGACGTTCAGGAGGGTCTGCCGAGAATCAATTTCCCAGATTTGCGTCGCCAGGGCGTCAATCAGATAGCGATCATGGGTCACGAGCAAAATCGTGCCCTCGAAATTATCCAGCACGGCCTGGAGCACTTCCTGGGAGGGAATATCAAGGTGGTTGGTCGGCTCGTCGAGTAGCAGCAAATTGGCTTCCTGGAGCGCCAGTTTAGCCAGGGCCAGGCGACCGCGCTCGCCGCCTGAGAGCAGCGCCACCTTTTTGAAAACGTCATCGCCGGAGAAGAGATACTTGCCGAGGTAATCGCGAACCTGGCCAGGCGACCAGGCCGGAGCCAGCGAGGCGATCTCTTCCAGCAACGTGCGGTTGGGGTCAAGCCCTTCATGTGCCTGCGCGAAATAGCCGATTTTGAGTGAGGCACCCAACATGACCTCACCTGCCAGCGGCGGAATTTGCATCAGGATGGTTTTGAGGAAAGTGGTCTTGCCGGCGCCGTTGGGTCCAATCAGGGCGGCGCGTTCGCCGCGACGCAGGATGATATCCGGCACGCGGAAGAGCGGACGTTTGGGATAGCCAATCAGCAGACCGGAGGTGCGCAGGACGATGTCGCCTGAGCGAGGGGCGGCAGACAGGTTCAGGCGCAAGCGCGGCCAGGCGCGCCGCGGCGGCGTCAGGGCGTGTACACGGCGCTCCGCTTCCTCCACACTGAAAGGCGAGGTGGCGATGACGGTCTCTGCGGCTGTCTCGGCCCACTGTTGACTCAGCACCTGTTCCAGGCCATGTTGCTCTATGGCCTGCACAAGGCGGCTCAGGCGGCGTAGTCGGCCTTTGGCCTGGTTGACATTCTGCCCGGAAATATTTTTCTTGATGTACTCGACTTCACGCAGCAGGCGGGCTTTTTCCGCCTCAAAAGTTTCCAGACGGCGCGTCCAGCGTTGTTCCCGGTTGCGCAGATACGCTGAGTAGTTCCCCGGATAGTATTCGCAGGCGCCAAAGGTCATTTCCAGGATACCGCTGGCAACGCGATCGAGAAAATAGCGGTCGTGCGAAACGATCACCGCGGCGCCCGGCCACTGGATCAGATAACCTTCCAGCCATTCGACAGCGGCGAGGTCAAGGTGATTGGTCGGTTCATCGAGCAGGAGCAAATCGGGGCCCATGAGCAACAAGCGGGCGAGACAGGCGCGCGTCCGCTGCCCGCCGGACAGGTGTTGCAGGGGGAGGTGAAAATCTCGCTCGGCGAAGCCAAGACCACTTAACACCTGACGGATACGAGTCTGGAAGTTGTAACCGCCGAGACGTTCAAATTCCTCTTGCAATTGACCGTAACGGGTGAGTGTTTGTGGATGTTGTTCGCGATGCGCCAGACTCTGCTCGAGGCGTTCGAGCTCACGTTGACGTTCCAGCAGGTCCGCAAAAACGCTCTGGCAGAACTCCCACAACGTTCCCGTTGTCGTTGGCGCGGCTTCCTGAGGGAGATACCCCATGCGCAGGTTATGAGCGCGGCGGACTGTGCCGGCCGATGGTTCTTCTGCGCCAAGCAGAATCCGTAACAGCGTGGTCTTACCGCAGCCGTTTGGCCCAATCAACGCCAGCCGCGCGCCTTTTGACACGCTGAACGAGACGTTCTGGAACAGGTCAACCGCGCCGAAGGATTTGCTCAGGTCGGTTACGGTAATCAATGACATGGTACACTGCCTCAGCCAGAATCAGGCTGTGCCAAGTATATCAGCAAGTCCTGAAATTGCCAGAGCGAGGCCCATTGGCGAAGGGCGCAGGTTTGTTTGCCGGGAATGGGGCCGTTTCTGCCTGCTGTTCCCTTGTCGGATTGTCTTTTCAGGCGTCCCAACGGGGCCGGGGTGCGCTGGCGTGGGACGAACGTTCCGTCGCCTGTGTTTTCCAGAGGCTGGAGCGCCGGTTTTGCCGGCCATTTTCCTGATTCAGATGCCCGATTTCCCAAAATTGCGCCCTTGTACTCCTTGACGTATTGTTATCTCTTGTGTTAGAATATTCCTTCGTTGCCGAGAAGGGCTGCTGCATCGCACTGCCCAGTGTGAGTTCGTACGAGTGAGGCCATCGGGCACGTTCAGATGGCCTCACTTCTTGAGAGAAATGGTTTTTTGATATGGAGGCAAGGTGCCAACTATCAATCAATTGATCCGCAAAGGCCGCCAGTCAAAAAAGGCCAAGAGCAAAGCGCCGGCGTTGTTGTATATCTACAACTCCTATAAGCAGCGTCGCATTCGTCTGCCGAAGGGCGCTCCGCAAAAACGTGGTGTTTGCACGGTGGTGCGCACGACGACGCCGAAGAAGCCGAATTCGGCGTTGCGCAAGATCGCTCGTGTGCGTTTGACCAACCAGATGGAAGTGACCGCCTATATTCCCGGCGAAGGTCACCAGTTGCAGGAGCACTCGGTGGTGCTGGTGCGCGGTGGGCGTGTAAAGGATTTGCCCGGTGTGCGCTATCACGTGGTGCGAGGCACGCTGGATACGACCGGCGTGGACAAACGTCGTCAGGGCCGCTCGAAATACGGCGCCAAGCGCCCGAAGAGTTAGCCCGCTGGATTTTCGCCTGATGGAGTGCGAGCATGCGTCGAGCAAAGCCTGAAAAACGGGAAATTCCTCCCGACATTAAGTACCATAATGTCCTGGTGCAAACGATGATTCAGCACATGCTGCGCCGGGGTAAGAAAAGCCTGGCCACGCGGCTGATGTATGATGCCCTGGACATCATTCGCGAGCGAAGCAACGGAAAAGACCCGATTGAAATCTTCGAGGCGGCGGTCAAGAATGTCGCGCCGGTCATGGAAGTGCGCCCGCGGCGCGTGGGCGGCGCAACCTATCAGGTGCCGATGGAGGTCGCGCCGGCGCGGCGCATCACGCTGGCCATGCGCTGGCTGTTGACGGCGGCGCGTGCCCGCAGCGGCAAATCGTTCCCGGAAAAACTCGCCGACGAATTGCTGGATGCTTACAAAAACGAAGGCGCGGCGATCCGCAAGCGCGAAGAAACGCATAAAATGGCAGAAGCCAACCGTGCCTTCTCGCATTATCGTATTTAGTGACACTCTTTGCACTTTAAAAGGTTGATTGTATGGCGCGCGCGTTCCCGCTCGAACGGTACCGGAATATCGGCATCATTGCGCACATTGACGCCGGCAAGACCACGACGACCGAGCGCATCCTTTTCTACACCGGCAAGACCTATCGTCTGGGTTCGGTGGACGATGGCACAACGGTTACCGACTGGATGGAGCAGGAGCGCGAGCGCGGTATTACCATCGTCTCGGCAGCAGTCTCGGCGGAATGGAAGGGGTATCAGATCAATATCATTGATACTCCCGGACACATTGACTTTACTGCCGAAGTCCAACGCTGTTTGCGTGTTCTGGATGGCGGCGTGGTTGTTTTCGACGCCGTGCAGGGTGTGGAGCCGCAAAGCGAGACGGTCTGGCGTCAGGCTGATCGCTACCACGTGCCGCGCATCTGTTTTGCCAACAAGATGGACCGCATTGGCGCCTCGTATGAGCGTACCATCGAGACCATTCGTCAACGCCTGGGCGCGAATCCGATCGCCATGCAACTGCCGATAGGCACCGAAGCAGAATTTTGCGGCGTGGTTGACCTGCTCACGCGGAAGGCTATCTATTGGGATGATGAACTTGGTCGCCAGCCGCGTGAGGCCGAAGTGCCAGCCGATCTGAAGACGGAGGCCGAGGCGATGCGCCGCACGATGGTCGAGCGGATTGCCGAGACCGACGATGAGCTGACGGTCAAGTATCTGGAAGGCGCCGAAATCAGCGTTGAAGAATTAAAGGCCGCCTTGCGGCGGGCGGTCATTGCCGGTAAGGCCACGCCGGTCTTTTGTGGAAGTTCGCTGCGCAACAAAGGCGTGCAGCCGCTCCTCGATGCCATCGTGGACTATTTGCCCTCGCCGCTGGATATTCCTCCGGTGCGGGGAAATGACCCTCGCAACGGTCAGGAAGTATCGCTCCCGGCGCAAGACGACGCGCCGTTGAGCGCCCTGGTCTTTAAAATCGTTACGGATCCATATGTGGGACGTCTGGCCTATTTTCGCGTCTATTCGGGCGTGCTGACCCAGGGACAGATGGTCTTGAATTCAACGAAGGGAAAGCGCGAACGGATTGGCCGCCTGTTGCGCATGTATGCCGATCACCGCGAAGATATTACGGAAGTACGTGCGGGTGACATCGCGGCTGTCCTGGGCTTCAAAGATACCTTCACCGGTGATACCCTGTGCGAAGAACGCCAGCCTGTCGTTCTGGAAAGCATCACTTTCCCGGAGCCGGTGATTTCGGTGGCGATTGAGCCGAAAACGAGCGCCGATCAGGATCGCATGGCCGATGCCTTGCGCAAACTGGCCGAGGAAGACCCGACATTTCGCGTGCGCGTGGACGAAAACACCGGTCAGACTCTCATCTCGGGGATGGGCGAACTCCATCTTGAGGTGCTGGTCGAGCGCATGGTGCGCGAGTTCCGCGTTCAGGCCAATGTTGGCAAGCCGAAGGTCGCGTATCGCGAATCGATTACCCGCGCGGTGCCCGAAGTGAATTACCGCTATGTCAAGCAGACAGGCGGACGCGGGCAGTATGGCCATGTTGTGATTGCCCTCGAGCCGGCCGAGCGCGGCAGCGGCGTGATTTTTGAGGATAAAATCGTTGGCGGCGTTATTCCGCGCGAGTTTATCCCGGCCATTGAAAAGGGCATTCGCGAGGCTGCCGATAGTGGCGTGCTGGCCGGTTACCCCGTCACCGATGTTAAGGTTACTCTGTTCGATGGCTCGTTCCACGAGGTGGATTCGAACGAGATGGCGTTCAAGATGGCCGCGACCTTTGCTTTCCGTCAGGGTGTGCAACAGGGCGCGCCTGTGTTGCTTGAACCTATCATGAAGGTCGAAGTGGTAGTGCCGGAAGAGTTCGTAGGTGATGTCCTGGGCAGTCTGAATGCCCGGCGCGCCGAAATTCGCGGCCTGGAAATGCGGCCGGGCAATGCCCAGGCCATCAGCGCGGTCGTGCCGTTGGGCGAAATGTTCGGGTATGCTACCGAACTGCGCTCGGCCACGCAGGGTCGCGGTGTCTTTACAATGGAATTCGACCACTATGCTCCCGTGCCGGAGTCGGTGGCAAAACAAATTATTTCGTAGCAACATTCGTTATACCCTGGAAGGAGTTGACCATGGCGAAGCAGAAATTTGAGCGGACGAAGCCGCATCTGAACGTGGGGACGATGGGGCACATTGACCACGGGAAGACGACGTTGACGGCGGCGATCACGAAGTACTGTAGTTT
>DAOTVX010000138.1:0-3917 GCA_034436275.1 Anaerolineales bacterium
CGCAGCGAAATATCTGGAGTTGGGATCGAGAGAGTGGCGAATTGACCTTCGTGGGCGCGGCGGTCGAAACCCCCATCTGTGCTGCTACCGAGACCCCGACCGTGATACCGACCGATACGCCGACGCCCACTGCCTCCCCGGCCCGGTAAGCGTTGACCCCGCCCTGCAATGCCCTGAAGGCCTTGCGTCAACTGGACAGTAACTAGTTAGCCCTGTCTCAAAACCGTTGTGGATGTTATGGCGAGGAGCGTTCTTTGTGACGAAGCAATCCCCAAGCGGGTCCATTTCGCCTGATAAAGGGGAGATTGCTTCGCCAAAAAACGGCTCGCAATGACATGGATGAGGAGTTACGCTGGTGGATGAGACAGGGCAACTTCTTCTCAAGTATGTGCTTGACTTACAGTTGGACTCCGAGAGCTGGTGGCAGATTGATGGTCTTACACAATCCTGGTTTCCTTCTCCGCCTTCCGTAGCGGACTTAATGCTCTCGTATCCGGAGCATTTGCAGACAGTTACGCCGACCGGGTTACCGACGGACATCATGGTAGAGACACCAACCGTGACTCCAGCGCAGACACTGATCATTATTTCGACAGATACACCGACGGAAACGCCAACCACTACCCCAGCCGACGCGCCGACGCCGTAGGATAGCCTCCATCGTTGGGCAGCGGCGACCTGTCTTCGAGCGGGCCGATCTATTATCCCTGTTCGCCGCCGGAGAGCGTATCACGCTGGGGGAGGAAGGGGGGATGCTGGCAGGCAAAAGAGGAGATCGCGCTCCGTAAAAAGGGTCTCAAAGTCGCCTCCGTCGGCCCATAATTGCCCGATCCCGCGGGATTATACACAGGCCGAGGTCCAAACCTCGATATGCTCTCCCGATCCGCTATGCCGGAATGCATCATTTTCTGGTATAATGTAGGCCGCATGTACTGGTCCCACTGGCGGCTTAATCCCTGCCGGTGCGGAGACTTGCAAAAAACTATCGTGAAAGGATTGCATACGTCATGCCATTGGAAAAAGAAATCAAAACGCAACTGATTCAGGAGTATCGTCGCCATGAGGCCGATACCGGTTCGCCGGAGGTGCAGATTGCTCTCTTGACCAGGCGCATCAGCCAGTTAACCGAGCACCTGCGTTTGCATAAGCACGATAACTCCTGCCGACGTGGTCTGCTCAAACTGGTCGGTCAGCGTCGCCGTTTGCTGGCCTATTTGCGGCGCAGGGACTATCCACGTTACCTCGCGCTGACCGAGCAGTTGAAACTGCGCCATAAGTAATTCCGGCAAATTGTGGGTAGATGGGCAGTCCCCATCTACCCTTTTTCTGCGCGGGGGAGGACAGGATGACCTTCTTCCCCTGGCGCCATTTCATTGCCCCGCCGGGTCAGGAATTGAGAAAGGTTGCCAACCAACATTCGCGGGCGCGTTGGCAACTTCTTTCAGTCCCTGACAGGCGGGAGAGTAAGGAGAAAAAACGATGAAACCCGAAGGAAAACGTTATTCCACCCTGGTCGGCGGGCGGGAAATTATCATAGAGACCGGCCTGCTGGCCGCGCAAGCCGGCGGCGCGGTCACCGTGCGCCTGGGCGATACGGTCATGTTTGCTGCCGCGACCATGGGCGAGCCACGTCAGGACGTGGACTTTTTCCCGCTCAGTGTAGAATACGAAGAGCGGCTCTATGCAACCGGCAAAATCCCAGGTTCGTTCTTCCGGCGTGAGGGCAAGCCCTCTACAGAGGCGATCCTCACGGCGCGCCTGGCCGATCGTCCCATTCGCCCCCTTTTCCCGCCAGGAATGCGCAATGAGGTGCAGGTCATCATGTATTCGCTCTCTGCCGATCCCAGCAATCCCATTGATATCCTGGGTATCAACGCGGCCTCGGCCGCGCTGGCGATTTCCGACATTCCCTGGAATGGTCCAGTCGGCGCGGTGCGCATTGGCCGCCTGAACGGGCAGTTCGTCGTCAATCCAACGTTTGAGGAACTGGAAAAATCGGAGCTCGACCTGCGTATTGCTGGCACGCGCGAGGCGATCCTGATGGTGGAATGTGGGGCAAAGGAAGTGCCTGAAGAGGTCATGATTGCGGCACTGGAGTTTGGCCACCAGGCGCTTCAACCTCTGGTTGATCTGCAACAGCAAATGGTGGCTGAGGTGGGCAAACCCAAACGGGAAGTAACCATCCTCCTGCCGGATGAATCATTGAAAGAACAAGTTTTTGCGCGTGTGCGTGAACCGTTGCAAGCCTTGCTGATCTCCCCTCTGACCAAACAGGAATTTTACAGCGCTGTGGAAGCATTGCAGGAACAGGTCCTGGCAGAGTTTGCGCCAGCGGACGAATCCGGTGCGCGGACGTTGACTGCCGAGGAAAACGCCGCGCGTCTGGCGACGGTGAAAGAAGCCTTCAAGGAAGCCGAAAAGCGCATCGTCCGTGAGCGTATTCTGACTGCCGGCCGACGCATTGATGGCCGCGCTCCTGACGAAATTCGCCCGATCTGGTGCCAGGTAGATATTTCCCCGCGCGCTCATGGCTCCGGCCTGTTCACCCGTGGCGAGACTCAGGTGCTGACTCTGGCCACGTTGGGTACGCTGGCAGAAGCTCAGGAACTCGATACGCTGACCCCGGTTGAAACCAAGCGTTACATGCACCACTACAATTTCCCGCCGTTTTCCACAGGCGAGGTCAAGCCATTGCGTGGTCAGAGCCGGCGCGAGGTTGGGCATGGCGCCCTGGCCGAACGCGCTCTGGAACCGGTCATTCCGCCGGAGGAAACCTTCCCTTATACGCTGCGGCTGGTCTCGGAAGTGCTCTCTTCCAATGGCTCAACCTCGATGGCTTCAGTCTGCGGCTCCACGCTGGCGCTGATGGATGCCGGCGTGCCGATCAAGGCCCCGGTTTCGGGCGTGGCGATGGGTCTTATCAAAGAGGGCGATCAATATGTGATTCTGACAGATATCCTGGGCACAGAAGACCATCTGGGCGATATGGACTTCAAGGTGGCGGGCACGCGTCAGGGCATTACGGCGATGCAGATGGACATCAAGATCGCTGGCCTCAGCCGTGATATCCTGGCCCAGGCTCTGGAGCAGGCGCGACGCGCACGCCTGTCCATCCTCGACGCCATGTTGACGGTATTGCCGGCGCCGCGTCCGCAGTTAAAGCCTCATGCCCCACGCATTTTCATTCTCAAGATACCGGTGGACAAAATCGGCTTGCTGATTGGGCCGGGCGGCAAGACCATCCGTGCCTTGCAGGAGGAGACCGGCACCCGCATTGATATTGAGGACGATGGCACAGTCTACATTGCCGCGACGGAAGAGCACGGCGCCGCCCTGGCGCGTGAACGCATTGAGGCCATGACCGAAACGCCTCAACTCGGCAAAATCTACACCGGCAAGGTGACGCGCGTCACCGACTTTGGCGCCTTTGTAGAGATTATCCCCGGCGTGGACGGCATGGTGCACGTTTCGCAACTGGATAGCGAGCGGGTTAAACGGGTGGAAGATTTCTGCAAGCCGGGTGACGAATTGACCGTCATGGTTACCGGCATTGATGAGGCAGGCCGGGTGCGACTCTCGCGCCAGGCGGTCCTGGAAGGTTGGAGTGTGGAGGAAGCCCGCCAGCGCGACCGGCCGGGCGGCAACCATGCTGCCGCTGGATCGCGCCCCGATCAGGGGGGACGTTCACGCCCGGCAGGCGGCGAACGACGCTCACCACACTCGAAAGAACGGCGAGGGGGCGGTACCCCAACACGTAGATAAAAAAATCAGCGGGACCTTTGCAGGTCCCGCTGATTGCGTAACAACAACGGGAACTATGTATTGAGGTGCGTGTTGACTTTGGTGAAGACGTTGCCGATGATCGGGCCGAGCACAGTCAAAACAGCAATAACCACGACAGCAACCAGAACAAGGAT
>DAOTVX010000139.1:0-1621 GCA_034436275.1 Anaerolineales bacterium
CCGGTTCGCGCCCGCGATGGGAAGGCGGCGATTGCCATGGGAGGGGGAGGCGTAATGGATAAGATCGAGAAAACTCCGAAGTGGCTGTTCGAGGAAGGCATCCGGGTCTTCGGCATGTGGGAACCTCCTCGACTTTGGCAATTTACGCCGCCTTCAGGTACGATCTGACCCACGAACCAGCGTTTCGCGGCGTGAGTTGGCGGCGTAACTTGCGCACCATGGCTCCCACCGTTTTTACTCTCTGCCGGGACGGCAAGCTTGCGTTCCAGAGCTTCAGCGCATTGTAGCCTGCCAGGCACAGCGTCCAGTGTCGTTGGACCGCCAGCCACGAACGCATCCACAATTCGCCGAACCCAAGATGCTGCTTGAGGTCCCGATGCATCGTTTCGATGCCCCAGCGCGCCGCGTACTCGCGCACCGCCTCTTCAGGCGTCAAAGCCAGGTCGTTGGAGACCAGGAATTTCTCCGCGTCACCAACTTCCGTCACGAACAGCGCCACCGTCCCCACGCCGGGCAACTCCACGATGGTTTTGCTCACGCTAACCACACGTCGGCGCGAAATGCGCACGCGAACCTTCTGACGGCGGCCTTTGGCCAAGGCACTCACCCGTATGATTCGCCCGCCCACCCGCACGCGACGATTGCTCTTGAGCGCCGCCACGTAGCGCCACCCCTGCGCCTGAATCTGCTTGAGCACGCTCTTGCAGCTGTACCAACTATCCAACAACACCGTTACCGGCCCTTCCAGCAGCACTGACGCCCATCCCAACACCTCCTGCGCCAACTGAACTTTGCTCCGAAACTCCCCGGCGCCACACGCTCGTTTCGGCTGGTAGCCCAGACACAAAAAGCCCAGCAACAGCCCCCCGCGTTCCACCGCGGAAGTCACGGCGCATTGCCCGCGGATCAGTCCTTTTGCGCCGTAATGCATCCCGCACCCCTCGATGCGGCGCCCGTTGCGCGCCACGGGAGTGTCATCTATGATCAATCGCGTCGGCCCCCTGAGGTCTTTCAGACGGCGGGCGATTTCACTGCAGTGCGCCCAGGCACAGTGCGCCCAGTCCCACGGACTGTCGTGTAGAAAGTGATGCAGATCGTCGGGACTGCCGCCCTGCACTTCGCGCGCGATCCCCGCAATGGAACGGAACCGTGGCAATAGCAACAGACCCAGGATTAGATGGACGGCATGCTCGCGCCACCTTCGGCGCGGAAAAAACTTCAGTAGCCACCCCAGATGTGCCGAAAATATGGAAAGGACGGCGGTCGTCCGCACGGCTCTTGCCCTCCTTTAACTCGTTTCCTATTAAAGGGTTTCGGCAAAGAGCCGTTTCTTTTTTATTGATTTTTCAAAGATCAACCGCTACCAAGTTGCCAAAGTCGAGGTCGGTTATTATCGCTCCGTCGCTTACCTGCGCTCTCCCCACCCCCTGAACGCCCGTCCCCTCGTACTTGCGCCAGGCCTTCAGGTTGCTCTTCAGCTTCTGCCACCCTACGCCTTCCCAGCGAACCGCTTTTCTCGCTCCAGCCAGCGCTTCTTTCAAGCCCAGACCTCGGTAGCCAGCGGAAACGCTGCCCCGCATCCCGCCGGCCGCGCCTGCGCCGCCCACGATGCTCAGTACAA
>DAOTVX010000140.1:0-15431 GCA_034436275.1 Anaerolineales bacterium
GGCATGCGCTTTTTCCCAAACAAAAAAGCCGCTCCGTTCTGGAAGCGGCTCCTGAGCGGGTGATGGGACTCGAACCCACGACATAATGCTTGGGAAGCATTCGTTCTACCACTGAACTACACCCGCTTGGTAGTCAAAATTATACCAGATTTCACGCCTGCCGGCGCAAGAGGAAATTAACCAGTTCAAACAATGCCTCGCCTGCCGCGCCGGACGGGTCAGCCTGGAGAAGCATCTTGAGAGCCAGATCAGTCATGGCGTCAACGGTCTCCAGAGTTCGCAGTTTGACGCTTTCCTGAGCCAGCAGATCAGCCAGAAGCGCAACCTCCTCCGCGCGCAGCGGACCCTCTTTCCAGCGACGCGCGAAAGCCCCGTTCTTTTCCAGGCCGCACAACACCGGAAACGACTTCTTGCCCTCCATCAAATCGGAGGCCGTCGATTTGCCGAGCAACGCTTCCTCACCCCAGATACCGAGATAATCATCCTGCACCTGAAAGGCCAGGCCGAGATAATGGCCAAAGTTGCGGTAAGCCTCCTGAAGAGCCTCATCGGCCCCGCCCAGTAAAGCGCCGAGGTGAGCGCAGGCAGAAAACAGCGCTGCCGTCTTGCCGGCCACCATCGGCCAGTAGTCCTCCAGTGTCAGGTCGGCATGCTCCTGATAGTCCAGATCAAGGAACTGACCGTTGCACAGCGCCAGACAGGCCTCCTGCAGGATACGGGAGGCCCGAAGCACAATCGCGGGCGGCAGGCGATTCTCCAGTTCCAGCAACGCCAGTTGAGCCAGGATAAACAGCGCGTCGCCGGCATTAATTGCCTGCGGCACGCCCCACTTTTTCCAGACCGTCGGCCGACCACGCCGCAACGCGCTGTTGTCCTGAATATCATCATGTACCAGCGAGAAATTGTGAATCAATTCTACTGCCGCGGCGGCCGGCAACGCCGCGAGCCAGGCCTCCTCGCCCTGCTCTTCTTTCTGATTGCCTGTCTCACTGACCGCCGCGCAGGTCAGGAGAAGCAAAAGCGGACGAAGGCGCTTCCCCGTCGCGGCAGGTCCGGCGCCCTCGCCCGTCCATCCCAGATGGTAAGTCAGCATTTCATGGAAAAGCGCGGTGCGCGGTGCGTCCAGACGAGCAACCAGACGCTGCAATTCCTTCTCCACCGCCGGCAACATCTGCGCGGTAAACGCTTCCAGTGACACAGAGGCCTCCTCAGATAATTTGCGAGTAACTACCTCGACCATGTTACTCTGTAAAACGCCATGTTTTCTGTCACTATGGTCACTACTCAGCCATGTCATTGCGCGCCTTTTTTGGCGAAGCAATCTCCCCTTTGTCAGGCCAAATGGACCGCCTGGGGATTGCCTCGTCGCAAAGAACGCTCCTCGCCATGACATCCACAACGGCTTTGAGACAGGGCTACATAGTTACTATTCTTCTTCTCTATGACCGGCCAGAATCTGCTCAATCCGTTCCAGCACCTCATCGGTCAGCCTGTCTACTGCCTCCGCGGCCGCCAGATTCTCCTGCAACTGACTGATCTTCGTCGCGCCGGTAATCACACTGCTGACCTCCTTACGGCGCAGAATCCAGGCAATTGCCAGCTGCGCCGTCGTCAGGCCTAGCTCTGCCGCCACCGCGCTTAACTGACGCACCAAAGCAATGCGTTCCGGCGTGAGGTTATCCCGCATCCAGGCCATTTCATCCAGTGAGGCCCGCGACCCGGCAGGAATACCCTCGTTATACTTACCGGTCAGGATGCCAAAGTAAAGCGGACTGAAGGTGGTCAGGCCCAGGCCCAGGTCTTTGCACAGCGGCGCCAGTTCCTCTTCTACCCGCTTGCGTCGAAACAAATTGTACTGCGGTTGTTCCATCGTCGGCGGAACACAATGGTTCTCCGTTGCCGTATAAAAGGCCGCCGCAATCTGCCAGGCCCGCCATTCAGAAGTACCCCAATACAGGATTTTTCCCTGACGAACCAGGATGTCCATCGTTTCCACCACTTCCTCCACAGGCGTGTCTGGATCGTAGCGATGACAGAAATACAGGTCGAGATAATCGGTATCCAGCCGCCTCAGCGAAGCATGGAGCGACTCCATGACATGCTTGCGCGAAAGGCCGCGCCCATTCGGCCCAGGCATAGTTGGCCAGAAAACCTTACTGGAGATCACCAGCGCCTGACGGGGTAAATCCTTAATCGCGCGTCCCATCACAACTTCTGCCTGACCACTGGCGTAAACATCTGCGTTATCGAAGAAGTTTACGCCAGCGTCATAGGCGGCGTGCAGCAGATCGCTGGCAGTTTTCTCGTCAATTTGCGCCCCAAAGGTAACCCAGGAACCCAGGGCAATTTCGCTGACCTTCAAACCAGAACGCCCCAATCTACGGTAGTGCATACAGACCTCCTTTCTCTGTAACCAGATCAGTGACAACGACCACAAGGCGGTGGCTATGTTTTTGCCTGCCGCTCCTGCTTTTTCTTTCGATGAGAAACGGGCGACGAACTATCTGGCCCAATGCCCAGCGGTTGCCATTTCGCCCCATCTTTCAAGCGGTGGTGCGCCCCGCCACGCGCATGAATCTGGTCGAAGCCTTCCGGCTTGATGTCCATTTGTTCGCCATCCAGCAAGGCCGTAATGCCGGCCTGACCTGGCTCCGGGCGTTTCGGAGCCGTATATTTGGCCGCTTTCTCCGGCCGGTAATCCAGCGGTTCCTCATAAGTGGTGATATAACCTTCGAAGTTACGTAACACCACGCGATGATCCGACATGGAGAGCAGGTAGTTGGGCATAAGTGGAATCTTGCCGCCGCCGCCCGGCGCATCCACCACGTAGGTCGGCACGGCAAACCCAGAAGTATGGCCGCGCAGGCCTTCCATAATCTCAATGCCCTTCGCTATCGGCGTGCGAAAGTGACCGGCGCCCGGCACCAGGTCACACTGGTAAAGATAATAAGGGCGGACACGGATGCGCACCAGAGCCTGCACCAGTTGACGCTGAATGTGTACGTTATCATTGATGCCCGCCAGCAACACAGACTGATTCCCCAGAGGAATGCCGGCCCGGCTCAGCCGGTCACAGGCCTCGGCCAGTTCCCGGGTAATCTCGTTGGGATGATTGACGTGAATGTTTATCCACAGCGGATGGAAACGCTGCAGCATATCGGTCAGTTCCGGGGTGATGCGCATGGGGAGAAAAACCGGCACACGCGTACCAATACGGATAATTTCCACATGAGGAATGGCTCGCAGGCGCGTCAGCAATTCCTCCAACACTTGCGGAGCAATCACCAGCGGATCGCCGCCGGAAAGCAATACATCGCGCACCTGAGGCGTGCGCTGGATATAGTCAATCTGCCTCTCCAGTTCCTGGCGGCTGAAGGTGGCCGTTGGATCGCCCACGATGCGCGCGCGGGTACAATAACGACAGTACGAGGCGCATTGCGTCGTGACCAACATTAACACCCGATCCGGATAACGATGGACCAGCCCTGGTACCGGCGAATGCAGGTCCTCGGCCAGTGAATCTTCCATCATGGCCGTAAACGGTACCATTTCCTGCTCGGTAGGAATCACCTGTTTGCGGATCGGATCATCCGGGTCATCGGGGTTAATGAGGGAGATAAAGTAAGGCGTGACCTCCACGCGAAACAGGCCCCCTGTCTGCAGGGCTCTCCGTTCCGAATCGGTCAACGGAATCACCTTCTCAATTTCTGCGGCGGTATTCAGGCGATGACTTAACTGCCAGCGCCAGTCGTACCACTGCTCATCGGGTATCTCCGCAAATACAGCCGCACGCCGGGAAGGAAAAGAGAAAGGCATCCAGGGCCTCCAGGAGTAGAAATCGAGCGCGTGTCCGGCAGGAACGGCCCGGCCGCGCTCATGGCGAATTCTGCTTCACTGCGCAGTGAATTCGATGCTATTGTAAGGAAAAGGGGGTGGAAAGTCAATACCAGAAACTTTCGATTTTCTCTGCTTGACCTTGCGTAAATTGTGGATTGTGTCATAATAAGCGCATCCACAAGCACTTCGCACGCGGAGATAACAGGCATGTTAAGCAAACGCATCATCGCTTGTCTGGACGTGCGCGACGGTAAACTGGCAAAAAGCGTGCGCTTTGTTGATACCAGAGATATTGGCGACCCGGTTATTCAGGCCAGAAAATATTACGAGGACGGTCTGGACGAACTGGTGTTGTACGACATCACGGCCTCCAGCGATAACCGCGCCATCATGATTGACGTGGTCGCGCGCGTGGCCGCCCAGGTGTTCATCCCCTTTTCCGTAGGCGGAGGATTGCGCACGGTAGAGGACTGCCATCGTGTCCTGCTGGCCGGGGCCGAGAAAGTCAATGTGAATTCAGCGGCTGTACGCCGCCCCGCGCTCATCGCCGAAGCAGCGCGGGCATTTGGCTCGCAGGCTGTAGTCCTCTCGATGGACGTCCGCCGCGTGCCTCCCAGCCGCCAGATCCCCTCCGGTTATGAGATTGTCATCAACGGTGGGCGTTTGCCAGTGGGGCTGGATGCGATTGAGTGGGCCAGGCGCGGCGAAGAACTGGGCGCCGGCGAACTGGTCGTCAATTCCATCGACGCGGATGGAACAAAAGAAGGATATGAAGTGCGTCTGACGCGCCTGATTGCGGAGGCCGTCAGCATTCCCGTCATTGCCTCTGGCGGAGGCGGCAAGCCAGAACATCTCTATCAGGTCTTGACCGAAGGCAAGGCCGACGCGGCTCTGGTCGCCTCCATTCTCCACTACGGCGAATATACGGTAGCAGAAATCAAAGCGTACCTGGCCGGCAAAGGTCTCCCCATCCGTCTCACCCACCCCGAGATGTCGCGACAATGATCACTCGCACCCCCAACGCGCAGCAAAAGTCTGTCGCCTATCTCTACTTCACCGTGTTTGTGGCGGGCATGACCTCCCTGGCCGCAGAATTTTGCGCCTCGCGCTTGCTGGGGAATGTCTTTGGCACCTCGAATCTGGTCTGGGCCGCCATCATTGGCCTGATTCTGATTTACCTGACTGCCGGCTATTTTCTGGGCGGACGCTGGGCCGACCGCTCCCCCCATTTCCATACGATGTACTCCATCCTGGCCTGGGCCGCCTTTACCCTGGGGATTATTCCTTCCCTTGCCAGGCCGGTGCTGCGTTTGGCCGCCGAGGCCTTTGACCAATTACAGATGGGCATTCTGGCAGGGGCTTTCGCCAGCGTCCTCATCCTGTTCACCGTGCCCGTCACCCTGCTCGGCACGATCTCGCCGTTTGCCATCCGCCTGATCGTACAAACACCCGAACACAGCGGGCGCGATGCCGGCATGATTTACGGCATCTCTACCCTCGGCTCCTTCCTCGGCACCTTCCTGCCTGCTCTCGTCCTCATCCCAACCATAGGCACCGCCAGAACTTTTCTGGTCTTCAGCGGCCTGCTGCTGACGGTCGCCGCGATCGGTCTGGCTTTAAACGGCAAGTGGCGGCATTTCCTGTTGTGTTGTGTCATGATAAGCATTCTGACATTCCTTGCTCTGTACGGCCAGCAAGGGACGATCAAAGCCTCGCGGGGTCAGATTTACGAACGTGAATCCGCCTACAATTACATCCAGGTCATTGAACAAGGTAGCACGCGCTACCTGCGGCTGAACGAAGGGCAGGGGGTGCACTCGGTGTACGCCCCCGGCGTCCTGGATTTTGGTGGCCCCTGGCAACAGTTCCTGGTTGGCCCCTTTTTCTACCCTGATCGCCGGCCCGAATCCATCCAGCGCATCGCTATCCTGGGCCTGGCCGCCGGCACAACTGCCCGTCAGGCTCTGGCCGTTTTCCCCAATGTCGTCGTGGATGGCTACGAAATTGACCCACAAATTGTCGCCGTTGGGCGGCGCTACTTTGGCATGGACCTGGCCAATCTGAACATCATTGTCCAGGACGCCCGCTGGGGACTGGCCGAAAGTCCCTATCGCTATGATCTTGTCTGCGTGGATGCCTACCGACCGCCCTACATTCCACCCCATTTGACGACTGTCGAGTTCTTCCAGATCGTCGCCGATCACCTGCAACCCGACGGTGCCCTGGCCATCAATGTTGGACATACAGCCAGCGACCGGCGGCTGATTGACGGTCTGGCGACGACCATCCGTACCCTTTTCTCTACCGTTTACGTCATGGACATCCCCGGCACGTTCAACTCCATGATATACGCGACGCGCCAACCCACCACCATCCTGGATTTCCAGCGCAACCTGGTGACCTTTGCAACCGATCAGACAGCGCACCCGTTGCTCATCCATTCGATGGAAATCACGCTGGCGAACCTCCAGCCCACCCCCCCGACCACAACCATCTTTACCGATGATCTTGCGCCAATTGAGTGGATTACCAACGATATGATTCTGGACTATCTCCTGCAGGGAGACGATTCGCTCTCACGGCTTGAACCATAACCCCCTTCTGCGGGTACCCCCATACGATTCTCTGGAGGAGTTGACCTATGTTTATCGTCCACGTACACGTTCACACCCATGCTGATAAAGTCGAAGCCTTCAAAACGGCCACATTAGAAAACGCTCGCCACAGTATTCAGGAACCCGGCGTTGCCCGCTTCGACATTCTGCAACAACAGGACGATCCGACGCGCTTCATTCTGGTAGAAGTTTATCGCTCGCCCGAAGACGCCGCGAAACACAAAGAAACGAGACATTACAAAATCTGGCGCGATGCGGTCGAACCAATGATGGCCGAGCCGCGTTACAGTGTACGCTTCAACAATGTGTTTCCTGACGACGAGGGCTGGTAATGCGTTTTGAGTTTGCCACTGCCCAACGCATCCTGTTTGGCCCCGGTGTACTGAACGAAGCGTTCACCCTGGCACCTTCGCTTGGTCAGCGCGCTTTTATCGTGACCGATTCACGCGAGCGCGCCGCGCCGTTGCAGGAAGGGCTGCAACAGGCTGGAATTGTTGTCACTTTCTGGGATATTCATCATGAACCGGCGGTTGATGAGGTTTTATTGGCTACGCGAAAGGCACAGGCAACAAAGAGCGACTTCATCATTGGCTTCGGTGGCGGTTCGGCGCTGGATACCGCCAAAGCCATCGCCGCCCTGTTGACCAACCCGGGCGACATCTACGATTACCTGGAAGTCATCGGCAAGGGACAACCCTTGCGGCAGCCGGCATTGCCCTGCATTGCCATTCCCACCACTGCCGGCACCGGTTCAGAAGTGACACGCAACGCCGTCCTGGCCTCGCCGGCCCATCGTCTCAAAGTCAGTCTGCGCAGTCCTTTCCTGTTGCCGCGTCTGGCCATTGTTGACCCTCAACTGACTCTTTCCCTGCCGCCAGCGATCACAGCCAGCACCGGCCTGGATGCTCTGACCCAACTGATCGAACCCTTCGTCTCCAATGCCGCCAATCCCCTTACCGATGCTCTTTGCGCACAAGGCATCCCGCGCGCGGCGCGCTCGCTGCGCCGCGCGTATCAGGATGGCGCCGATCTGGCCGCGCGTGAAGATATGTCACTGGTCAGTCTCTTTGGCGGAATGGCGCTGGCGAATGCCCGTCTCGGGGCCGTACATGGGCTGGCAGGGCCGCTGGGTGGCATGTTCCCTGCCCCCCACGGCGCACTTTGTGGTCGGTTGCTGCCTTTCGTCATCGAGGCCAACCTGAAAGCTCTGCGCCAGCGCGCCCCACAATCACCAGCCATCGAACGGTACCGTCAGATTGCCTGCTGGCTCACCGCCTCCTCCGAGGCCAGAGCCGAGGACAGCGTTCTCTGGCTACGCGCAATCATCGAGGAATTCAACCTTCCCCCCTTGCGCGCCTACGGGATTACTCCCGCCGATTTCCCCATGATCGCCGCGCAGGCCAGCAAGGCCAGCAGCATGAAGGGCAACCCGATAGAACTGAGCGCCGAGGAGTTGATCTCTATCCTCGCCGCGGCTACAGGTAGTTGAGGCTTCGTCACCGCGTGGGCGTAGGGCTTGGGGTGCGCGTGGGCAATGGGGTTGACGTATGGCTCGGCGTAGGGGAAGGCCAGCGCGTATCGGTCGGGCGCGGGGTACGCGTGGGGGTTGGTGTGACCGTTGGAGTATAGGTAGCGCGCAGCGGCTCACCACGTACCTCGAACTGGCCGCTGACTTTCCAGTCCAGCCCCACGAAGAGAATGACCGTATAGGTACCCGGCAGCCAGCGCGCCGGCTCAGGCTCCCAGTCCGTATAGCCCCAACCGCCCACCTCCCCATCCCAGGGCTTGGTTTCGAAGTGAACCAGAGTATCCCCATAATACCAGAGCGCCGTCCACTGGACGCCCGGCGTCATGTTATCGTACGAAAACACAGCGTACAGGTGACCCACCGGATTATCGAACACCTGACTCGGTTCTACTGCCTGTCCCTGAGAAATCTTGCGGGCAAACTGCAATGGGCTGAAGACCGCCTCGGGATTGGGCGTCACATTGCTGGCAAATAGCATTTCTACGGCCATTGGTATGGAGGGCGTGGGAGTCAGCGTAGGCGTATCGGTCACGGAAGGAGTATCGGTAATCGTTGGGGAAAGTGTGATGGTCGGTGTCAGGGTAATCGTTGGCGTGCGCGTGATTGTCGGCGTGCGCGAAGGTGTACCGGTCGGCGGGTAGAAACGATAAGCCAGAGGCTCAGCAGCGCGCCAGAGGAAGATTGCCAGGCCAGACAAACCGAGCGCGATCAAGAGAGAAGTCCAACCACGTCTGATTTCCCGCCGACGCAGCCGGAAGAACTGCATCTGCCGGGCGCGGCGCAAAGCAACCAGCCCGCCGAGGAACGCCCAGATGGCCCCCAGCACTGACAATATCAGCGCCGTCATCACACCACTATGAATATCGAGTCCCACATCGTCAGATTATAACCGCTTCTTGACAGTCCGGGCAGAACATGCTACAGTTTTTACATGCCCCTCGTTTTCCTCAAACTTGGCGGCTCGCTGATTACGGATAAGAGCCGGCCCTATACCCCTCGACCGGAGCAGTTGGACGACGTAGCGGCCCAGATCGCCGCCGCGCGGCGCGAACGACCCGACTTGCGCCTCGTGTTAGGACACGGGTCCGGCTCATTCGGGCACGCCGCCGCTCAACAATATCATTTCCAGCGTGGCGCCGAGACAACTGCCGACTGGCATGGTTTTGCCGAGGTCTGGTACCATGCCGCGACGCTCAATCACCTCGTCATCGAGGCATTGCATCGCGCCGGTCTGCCGGTGATTGCCCTGCCTCCCATAGCCTCCGTCTCCACCCACGAAGAGAAAATTTTTATCTGGGACTTGTATTACCTGCGAGCCGCGCTGGAGGCCGGCCTGATACCGGTCATTTACGGCGATGTCGTCTTTGATCAGGCGCTGGGCGGCGTGATCCTTTCCACAGAAGCGCTCTTTGCTTATCTGGCGCGCGCGCTGCACCCGGAGCGCATCCTGCTGGCTGGCCAGGAGGATGGCGTTTGGGAAAACTTTCCGCAGCGTACCCGCCTCATTCAGGAAATTACTCCCCAGACCTTCGCCATCTGCCGGGAACATGCAGGCAGTGCGGCAGAACCAGATGTGACCGGCGGCATGAAAACCAAAGTGGAACATATGCTGGCTCTGGTACAGGAAGTACCCGGCCTGCAGGTGGTCATTTTTTCCGGCCAGACACCCGGCAACGTCCAGCGCGCCTTGCTGGGCGCAACACCGGGCAGCGTAATTCACGCCTGACAGTTGCGCAAAAACCGTCTTGGCTGTACAA
Organism: Anaerolineales bacterium; assembly: GCA_034436275.1. Lineage (GTDB taxonomy): Bacteria > Chloroflexota > Anaerolineae > Anaerolineales > Villigracilaceae > DAOTVX01. The sequence goes on from DAOTVX010000140.1 coordinate 9,738, forward strand.
TGGGAGCAGTTCGTTTCATAAACCTACTTTACTTTCCTGGAGGAACACATGAGCACTCAACCTGCTGCGCCCGAAGTTACCAGTGATGACCGTCTCTGGGCGGCTTTGGGTTACCCCATCTGGCCTCTGGCCGTCATCGTTCTCCTGATGGAGGAAAAGAAGACGCGTCCCTTCATCAAGTTCCATGCCGTACAGTCACTGGTCCTCAATGCTGTCATTGCCATTGTTGGCGTCCTGTTGACGGTTATTACCGTAGGATTCGGCGGGATATGCTGGAGTCTTTTCTGGCTGCTGACCATCTGGCCCGCCATTGAGGCCTATAACGGCAAGTGGCTGAACATCCCTGTGATTACCAACTTCATCAAGAAACAAAACTGGGCCTGAGAGCCTGTTCTTTTGCCTTTCCTATTCGATAGCCAGCCATCTCGCTTCAACAGCTGGCCGGTATCGGCGCGAGATGGCTGGCAGGTTTGCTGTGTCAACAAAGCCGAGGCCTCTCCTGATAGAGGCCTCGGATCAAAATTATTCCTGTCACATGAAAAACCGCCCTGCCTGGCGAGCCAGCCGGGTTTACTGGCCGCTGGGTAGAGCAACATTGTACACAGGAGCAATGCCTTGAAAGTAATCGTCTGTGTCAAAGCAATTCCCGCGCCGGAAACGGTGCGCGTTGAGAATGGCCGTATCGTTTGGGATAACGCATCATTAATAATCAATCCCTGGGACGAATATGCGCTGGAGGGAGCGCTGACATTCGTGGAATGGAAAGATCTGGCCTCTCCAGAAGCATTCTCCATCACTGCCATCAGCGTTGGCGATGAAAGCGCCGAAGTCGCCTTACGCCATGCGTTGGCCATGGGGGCCCAGGAAGCCATCCGCATCGCAGGTCCTGCCCCGGAAGAACTGGATACGCGCGCGCTGGCCTGCATTCTGGCGGCTGCGATTCGCAAAATTGACGCCACGGAAAGGGTCGGCGTCGTGCTCTTTGGCCGGCAGGCCGCCGATAGCGATACCGGACTGACAGCCGCGCAGACGGCGCGTTTGTTGGGCTGGCCAGCCATCACCTATCTTTCCACCATCAAAACTGCATTGCAAAAAGCACGGCTGGCGCGCACGATGGAGGAAGGGCGTCAGATTGTGAACACCCGCCTGCCCATCGTTTGCAGTGTAGCCAAGGATATCGGCATTCCGCGTCCCCCATCGTTTTTTGCCAGACGGCGCGCCGAACGTACCCCCATCCCCGTGTGGACCATGGCCGATCTCGGCCTCACCCCTCCCAAACCGCTGGTACGCTGGGGCGAAGCCAGCCTGCCGCCGGAACGCGAAACAACGTGCGAATACCTCCATGGCACCCCCGAAGAGATCGCCGGGCGTATTCTGGATATTCTCAGCGCGGAGGGCGTGCTATGAACGTCCTGGTATATGTAGATCATTTTCGCGGCAACCCGATTCCTGCCTCCTGGGAAGTCATTGGGCTGGCTCGCCAGTTCGGCCATGTGGCGGCTGCGATTATCGGCTACCAAACGGAAGCCTTGACGCGCGCCGCCTTCGAATACGGCGCGGACGAGGCGCTCGTCATTGACGATAAGACTGTGGACGAATACCGCCCGGAACCATACGCCAGCGCCTTTGTCAAGATGGTGCGCAAAGGCGCCCTGCCTGACGGGACAGCAAAAAAGTTCGACCTGCTCCTGCTCCCCAACACCACACGCGGCCGGGACATCGCCGCCATCAGCGCCGTGGATTTGAATCTCGGCGCGCTGGTAGATGCCATTGCCATTTCCATCGAAGGAAACGAAACCATCATCACGCGCCCTGCCTATAGCGACAAAGTACTCATCAAAGAAATCTGCACCACCCGACCGGCGATCGTCACCGTGCGCCCGCGCGCCTTCCCCCGCCCACAACCACAAGCAGGGCGGCAGGGAACGGTACGGCAGATTCGCCCGGCCATGAAGAAGAGCGAGATTCCCACCTCGCCCGATGGATACGCGCTGGAACGTATGCCCGACCTGGGCAGCGCGGCGTTGATTGTCGCTGGCGGATACGGGATGGGCAATGACGCCGAACGCATCCAGGCTGGCGTTGCCGAAAATATCATCGGTCGCGAAGGATTTTATTTGCTCTACGATCTGGCAGAGGTATTGGGCTGCGCCGTCGGCGCCTCGCGCAAGGCCGTAGAGGCCGGTTTCTCCGTTTATTCTATCCAGATTGGCCAGACGGGGCGCGTGGTTTCCCCACAGGTTTACCTGGCTTTCGGCATCTCCGGCGCGGTGCAACATCTGGCCGGTATGAAGACCAGCAAGACCATCATCGCCATTAATGCTGACCCCAACGCACCCATCTTCAAGGTCGCCCGCTACGGGGTTGTTGCTGACCTGCACAAAATCCTCCCTGTCCTCTACCGGCAGGCGAAAGAGCGCACCGGCAGAAGGATCGAAGAACGCTCGGCCCTGTCGCTCGCAGAAATGGATGCCAACGCGCGGCGCACGATTCGCACCCCGCGCTACAATTATGAGATCGTTGATACACCACGCGAATACAACTGGGAAGAGGACGATCCGGAAGAAAGTGATGCCGCAGAAAAATCGGCCTGAAAACAGGCCCCTACAACGGCCGGCGCGCAGGTACGCCTGTGCGCCGCGGATATTGGGGAGGAACAGCCGCAATTTTATCCACCACCACCAGGCAGCGTTCTTCCACCACGCCCGGTAAAATCACCGGGATCAACTGCCGCACTTCGCCGCCCAAAATCTTCAGCGCACGCAAAGCCTGATGCACTTCCAGCCGGGCGCCCTCCCCTTTCTGCGCCAGCACACGCCCCCCCAGACGGGTCAGAGGCAGGAGATATTCCACCAGGACCGGCAACGTTGCCACGGCGCGGGCAACCGCCCAGTCATAGCGCTCACGATGGGCCTCCCAGTGCCCAACCTCCTCCGCGCGTGCGGCGATCACTTCCACTTTCTCCAGAGCCAGTTTCTCGACAATATGAGCGCAAAAACGCGCCTTTTTTCCCACCGACTCGATAATGGTTAACGACATCGAAGGGTAAAGGATTTTCAAGGGAATACCCGGAAAACCCGCCCCACTGCCTACATCTACCAGGCAACGGGGCGGGTTGTCTTTCCAGGCCAGCACGCAAGAAAACGAATCCAGAAAATGCTTGATGCGTATCCCTTCCACATCACGGATAGCCGTGAGGTTGAAGCGACGATTCCATTCCAGAAGTTCGCGTTCGTAGGTCTGCAGAGCCGCCACCTGCCAGTCGCTCAGGCGGATGCCGAACAGTCGCCGCGCCTCCTGAACAAGCCTTTCCATGCGCGGCTACGTTCCCTCCTCCCACGAGTTCAGGTAGCGCACCTGCTCCTCGGTCAGAACATCAATGCGGACATTCATCGTTTCCAGTTTGAGACGCGCAATTTCCGCGTCAATTTCCGCCGGCACCGGATAAACCTGTCGCGCCAGTTTGCCGGCGTTTTTGACCATATACTCCAGCGAGAGCGCCTGATTGGCAAAGGACATATCCATGACTGCCGCCGGGTGTCCCTCTGCGGCGGCGAGGTTAATGAGCCGGCCTTCCGCCAGGAGATAAATCCGGCGTCCATCCTGCAACTCATACTGTTCCACAAAAGGCCGCACCAGTTTCGGCTCGCCAGCCGCCATTGCGCGCAAGGCCGGAATGTTGATCTCCACGTTGAAATGCCCGGAATTGGCCACAATCGCGCCGTCTTTCATGACCTCGAAATGCGGACGGTCAATCACGTTAATATCGCCGGTAACGGTGCAGAAGATATCCCCAATTCTGGCCGCCTCCAGCATGGGCATCACCTCAAAACCATCCATCACGGCCTCCAGCGCCTTAAGCGGATCCACTTCCGTGACAATGACATGAGCGCCCATCCCACGCGCCCGGCTGGCCAGGCCGCGCCCACACCAGCCATAGCCGGCGACCACGAACTTCTTGCCGGCCAACAGCACATTCGTCGCCCGTACAATGCCGTCAACGGTAGATTGCCCCGTTCCATAGCGGTTGTCGAAGAAATGCTTGGTCATGGCATCGTTGACCGCAACCACCGGGAAATGGAGCATTCCATCCGCGGCCATTGCCCGCAGCCGGATCACGCCGGTCGTGGTCTCCTCCGTGCCACCGAGGACGCCCGGCAACAAGTCGCGGCGGTTCTTGTGGAGTTCCGAGACCAGGTCTGCGCCGTCGTCCATCGTCAGTTGTGGTTTGTGGTCCAGCGCGGCGGCAATGTGACGATAATACGTGACATTGTCCTCGCCTTTGATGGCGAAAACTGGAATCTCAAAGCGACTGACTAAGGCCGCCGCCACGTCATCCTGCGTGGAAAGCGGATTGGAAGCCGTCAGCACCAGATCGGCGCCGCCAGCCTGCAACGTGCGCGCCAGATTAGCCGTCTCCGTCGTGACATGGAGGCAGGCCGAAATGCGCACGCCTTGCAAAGGGCGTTCGCGTTCAAACCGTTCTCGAATGCGACGCAAAACGGGCATTTCCCGCTCCGCCCATTCGATACGCCGCCAACCACCCTCCGCCAGTTTTATATCTTTGATGTCATAACTCTCCATGGTTGCTCCTTGTGAGATAGGCCTTCCCCATGAGGAAGGCGGTAAAAATGCTATAGCCAGGCTTCCAACCGTCCGCCATCATCAAAATGGCGGCGGAAACGCGCCACAAAGTCAGCGCGCGTGTAGGAATGACTCTGTGGGCCTTGCTGCTCCAGACAGTAGGTCGCCGCCAGCGCGCCGATCTTCCCGCACAGTTCCCAGTCCCAGCCATGCGCATACCCGGCCAGAAAACCGCCCCGATAGGCATCCCCTACGCCGGTCGGATCAACAATGCGTTCCGGGGGCACAACTGGAATATGGTACTCCTGACCGTTCGTGTAAATGGAGGAACCGTCCGCGCCGCGAGTGATGACCAAAACCTGCACATGGTGTAGCATCTCCGCCAGCCCCAGGCCGGTCTTGCGGGAAATCAATTCAAATTCATAGTCGTTGACAAACATAAAGCGCGCGCCATCCAGATCGCGTGCCAGTTCCGGCCCTTCCAGACGCAGCACCTGTTGACTCGGATCGTACAGGTAAGGCAACTGCAGCGTGCGACACTCGGCGGCAAAATTCGTCATCGCCTGCGGATCGTTCGGCGAGATAACGACCAGATCAGGGCGTGGTTGCACCTCGCTCAGACGTTGACGCGCGGCATGGCGCATCGCTCCCGGATAAAACGAGGCAATCTGGGCATTCAGGCGATCGGTAGTCGCGAAAAAGGACGCCGTATATTCACCGGGAATGGTAAGCATCAGCCTCGTATCTACGCCGTGACATTCCAGCCAGGCGCGATATTCTTCAAAATCTTCCCCTACAGTAGCCATCACGCGCGGACGCTCCCCCAACAAAGCCAGTGTATAGGCGATATTGGGCGCTGTGCCCCCGCGCTGGCGCGACATCGAATCTACCAGAAACGACAGACTGATCTTCTCCAGCCTTTCGGGCAAAATCTGCTCCTTGAAAAGACCGGGGAAGGTCATCAAATAGTCATAAGCGACAGAACCCGTCAGAAGAATATCCATAGCCGGCCCACATCAGAAATTACCACAGGCAACGACGCCCACGAAGGGCGTCGCTGGCGGCAGGCAAAGTTTATCACGGCGTAAGAAGATTGACAAGCCTTCGCGT
>DAOTVX010000141.1:0-9195 GCA_034436275.1 Anaerolineales bacterium
CGCCGATCATCTGCAGGAACTCCGCCACGACTCTGGGATCGAACTGTTTGCCGCTTTGTTCGCGCAGGTAAGCGATGGCCTTTTCCCGCGACCAGGCCTTGCGGTAAGGGCGGTCGCTGGTCAAGGCATCGAACACGTCCACCACGGCGAAGATGCGCGCCGCCAGCGGGATTTGTTCCCCTTTCAGGCCATAGGGGTAGCCGCTGCCATCCCAGCGTTCATGGTGGAAGAGAGGAATATCGAGCGCCGGGCGCAGGTAGGCGACTAGGGCGAGCATGTCATATACCGTCCGGGGATGGGCGCGCATTACTTTCCATTCTTCCTCGGTCAGCGGGCCGGGCTTGAGAAGAACCGCATCGGGAACGGCAATTTTGCCCATGTCGTGCAGCAAAGCGCCGCGGCGGAAGTGAATCAGATCGCTTTCGCTCACGCCCAGGCGGCGCGCCAGTTCGAGCGTCATTTCGGCTACGCGGCGGGAATGACGCTCGGTCTCGTGTTCACGCAAGTCGAGGGCCTTCGCCCAGCCTTCAATCGTGGCATCGTAGGCGGCTTCCAGTTCAAGCGCGGCGCGCTGCAGGTTGGTGTACATTTCGGCGTTATCCAGCGCAATCGCCGCCTGACTGGCCAGGGTTTCGGCAAAGGTTGCCCATTCCCGATTGGGGGCGAACGGTGCGCGATGGTACAGTTCGACTGCGCCGCGCAGCCGCCCTTTGCTGACCAGCGGCACGCCCTGATAGAACAGGAACGCCTCGCCCTCCAGATGAGGCAGGGGGATTTCCGGATGAGTCAGGCTGGAGAGGCTCTTCCGCTCCAGCAGCACCCGCCCGCCCACCCCCTCGCCGGCGCGCAGATGCACCGCACGCAGGGAACGACGGAAGCCAGAGGCAGCGGCATAGACCAGCGTCTGGCCGGCCTCCTCGATCGTCAGGATGGCGACCGCGTCCATTCCCAGTTGCGCCTGCATGTGACTGACGAGGATATCGAGCAAGACGCGCACATCCGTGACGGTGCTGATGGCCAGGTCAATGGCGCGCAGCGCGGTCAGCCGTTGCAGCTGCCGTTCGGTCTGTTCGTTGAGCGTGGCGCGCTGAATGGCGCTGGCCACAATGTCGGCAATCGAGTTGAGCAGGCGCACCTCGCGCGCGGCGAGTTCACGGGAGGCCGCCAGCGCCAGCAAGCCGATGATGAATCCCTGCACCATCAGCGGCACGGCGGCAACGGCCGGCAGGTTCTGGAGAGACGGGGGCAGGAAGGCCAGCGCCGTTTGCGGAGGGCGGTTATTCAGGTAAGGTTGCCCTTCCCGCAAGATGGTGTCCAGGCCGGGCATGGACAGCGCCAGGCGCAGGCCGTTGATTTCGGCAGCGACGCCGCCGGCCGCCTCAATGACCAGTTCCTGATTCTCAAAGTCAGTGATGGCGATGGCCGCGCCAAGCGCCGGGAAGGTGCGATTCAGGTTGTCCAGAATTATGGGGAACATCTCGGCGCGGTTGCGCGCCATCCGCAGGTCCTGGGAGAGGCGCATCAGGGCTGTCAGTTCATCGGCGCGGCGTTGGGCCTCCTCGAGCAGACGCAGGCGCTCGATGACCGCCGCCACCAGACCGGCCAGCGAGGTCAACAGGCGTTCGTCATCGGCGTCGAAGGCATTGCGTTCCGGGCTTTCGACGTTGATGACGCCGAGCGTGCGCCGGCCGACCTGTAGCGGCACGCATAGTTCGGAGCGCGTCTCGGGAAAAGCCTGCCGGTAACGTACATCCGCGCGGACATCGCCGCTGCGCACCGCCTGGCCATACTGCGCCACCCAACCCACAATGCCCTCGCCCAGGGCCGGCGCCAGCGAGCGCAGGCGCGCCAGTTCGGCCTGCAAGTCTTGCTCATCCAACCCCAGCGTGCTGTGGGCAAAGAGCGAAAGTCTCTCCCCACTTTCATCAATCAGGAAGATCGCGGCATTTTGCCAGTGCATCAGGCGCTGCAAAGCCTGAATCGTTTGTTGCGCCACCGTCTCCAGGCTGGAAGCCTGACCCAGCGTCAGGCTGATTTGATAGAGCGCCTCGGCTTCTTCCGCATGGCGACGGATTTGCGCCACGCGCCGGGCATTCTGTAACGCCAGCGCCGCCTGACCGGCAAAGGCCTGGAGCAGCGCGGCGTGCTCGGCGGTATAGAAGCCGGGTTGCTCACTATCTACCGAGAAGAAGGCGATCACCCTGCCATCCACAACGATGGGCGCCCCAGCCCAGGAACGAATATGCGCGCTGACCTCCAGATCAACCCACTCCGTGCAAGCACGCACGTCTTCAATGGTATGCGGCGTCTGGCTCTCCCACATCCGGCGCAGGTTCGGGGTGGCGTCCAGGTCAAAGGTCAGGTGGGCAATCCGGTCGGCCTGGCCGTATTTTTCATATCCCCGGCTGCGGACGACGGTGGCGGTACGTCCGGCTTCGTCCACCGCCATAATGCAGGCGGTATCGTAGGGGACGACCTGACGCAGCGTATCCAGCAATTCATCCAGCACGGCTTCGACGTCGAGGGCGCGGCTCAAGGAGGCGGCGGCGCCCAGAGCATCGCGCAGGGCCTCGGCCAGCTGGCGTTGATGTCGTTCGGCTGCATACAGGCGAGCGTTTTCGATGGCCGTGCCGGCATAGGCGGCGAGCATTTCCAGCAGGCGTTCGTCCTCCTCGCTATACTGACCGGCGGTGTAGGATTGAGCCGAAATGGCGCCCACCACCTTCTCGCCGGCGAACATCGGCACCACCAGCAAGGCGCGCGGTTCACGCCCGCTGCCAAAGGGCACCCGTTCGACCGGACGTTCGCGGCGGTAATCGTGCACACGCAACGAGCGGCGCTGCTGGATGACCCGGCTGGAAATGCCCTGCCCCAAAGGGACGCGCTGCGGCGGGTAGCGCTGCCCGTGTTCCCAGAGATAGACGGCATTGATTTCCTGGCGCGCCGGCTCGTACAGGACAATGGTGAACACGTCCGCCGGCATGAGTTGCGCCACGGCGCGCTGCGTGGCCGCGTAAATGGTCTCCAGGTCGAGGCCGGCGGCGCTGATTTCCTGGCCGGCGCGGTGCAACACCATGCGGCGTTCGGCGGCGCGCAGGGCTTCCTGATACAGGCGGGCGTTCTCAAACGCCACGGCGGCCTGAGCGGCCAGCATACTCAGCAGGCGTTCATCGGCCTCGCTAAAGGCGCTTTCTTCTTCGCTTTCAATGGCTATGACGCCCAGCGTGCGCTGACCCAGACGGATGGGCACATACAGGCCAGAGCGCATACCGGCAAAGGACTCCACATAGCGGGCATCGGCCTGGAGATCGGTCAGGCGCACCACCTGACCGTGCTGAAAGGCCCAGCCGCTCAGGCCCTGGCCGGGACGTTGCACCAGCCGGTTCAGCCGCTCAATTTCCTGAGGCAAAGCCTCCGCCTCCAGGCCCGGCCGGCTCAGCGCCAGCAGTTCCAACGCGTCGCGTTGCGGATTGTAGAGGCGAATGGCCGCATGGTGCCACTCCATATTCCTGGCCAGCGCTTCCAGCAAGCGCCGGGCGATCTCCTGCGGCTCCAGCAGTTGACTGATGGCCAGGCTGGCCTCATAAAGCGTTTCCAGTTCGGCCAGATGACGGCGGAGGGCCTCCTCGGCCTGCTTGCGCTCGGTGATATCCTCGTATGTGCCCAGCACGCCGCGAATTTGACCGTCGGCATCCACCAGCGGCACCTTGCTGGTGCGCAACCAGATGGTATCCCCGCGCGGCGTGGTCTGTGGTTCCTCATAGTTGAGTTTGGGCTGGCCGCTGGTGATGACGGCGCGATCGTCGGCGCGGTACATTTCGGCCTGATCTTTCCAGCCCAGTTCGAAGTCGTTCTTGCCGAGGATCTCCTCCGGCGTGGCCAGGCCGGCGTCCAGAGCGAAGGGACGGTTACAGCCCAGGTAGTTCGAGTCGCGGTCTTTCCAGAAGACACGCACCGGGATGGTATCCAGCACCAGACGCAGCATTTGCTGCGATTCGCGCAGCGCCTGCTCGGCCTGCTTGCGTTCGGTAATGTCTTCAATGGTGGTCTGAACGGCAGTCAGGTTGCCGGCCTCGTCGAAGGCCAGAAAATCGTAGGTCTTGAAGATGCGGCGGGCGCCAGCGCGCGTGCAGTAGGTGCGCTCACTGCCTTCCACGAACGATTCACGGCTGTGTTTCTTGCGCTCAAAGGAGGCGCGCGCCGCTTCACGCTCTTCGGCGGCGATAAAGTCGAAGATCGGCCGGCCGAGGACCTCTTCTTTCGAGTAGCCCAACACCTCGCACCAGCGTTGATTGACATCGGCGATGCTCCCCTCGGGAGTCAGGATGTGGTAGGGAATGGGGGCATAGTCATACAGCCATTTGAAGCGCATCGCCAGCGCGGCCAGTTGTTCTTCGGCTGCTTTGCGGGCGGTGATGTCGAAAGCCGTGCCGATGGCGGCCGGCTGGCCCTCGTATTCGATGGTGCCGGCAATGAAGTCCAGCCAGCGCTCCTCGCCGTTTTTGGTCACGATTTTGAACTCGTAACGGTCCGGCACTGCTTCGTCGCGCTGGCGCGCCAGGCCGCGCGCTCGCACCATCTCGCGAAAATCGGGATGTACCAGGTCCCACCAGTCCATGCGTAACAATTCTTCAGTAGTGTAGCCGGTGACTGTTTCGCAGACAGGGTTGACGTAGCGGAACTTACGCCCCTGGTAAATGAAAATCGCGGCGCTGGTATGCTGGGTCAGGGCGCGGAAGCGTTGTTCGCTGGCGCGCAAAGCGTCTTCGGCGTGTTTTTGTTCGGTAATTTCACGAAGATACGCGCCGACGCCGCGCCGCCCATCTGGCAACGGCACGGGGAACTTGCGCGTTTCGTACAATCGCTCGCCGATGGGTTCGATGGCAATGACCAGGCGGTTTTCGGTCAACGCCTGCCGGTCGGTCTGACGGCAGGTGCGCGCCACGCGCGGTTCCATCAAGGCAAAGTCGTCGCGCCCCAGGATTTCTTCCAGCGGCTTGCCGAGGAAACGCCGATACGCCTCGTTGACCATCAGGTAACGGAAGCCATCATCCTTGAGGAAAGCCATTTCGCCGGCGGCGTTGAAGAAAGCCTGATAGCGCGCCTCGCTGTGACGCAGCGCTTCGTCCAGGCGTTGCCGCTCTGCGGCGCTGTGCAGGGAAGTCAGCGCAAAGGCCAGGTCCGCGGCCACTTCCTGCAGCAGGTTGACTTCTTCCTCATCGAACAGGCCGGGGCGATCGCCATAGATATTCAGGGCGCCGGCAGTCTGACCGCCGTAGAGCATGGGGATGGCCGCCGAACAGGCCAACCCGCGCGCCAGCGCCGCCTTGCGCCAGGGGGCGAAGGCCGGATCGTTCGCAATGTCGCGGCAGACGACCGGCTGGAGCGAGCGCAACGCTGCCCCGGTTGGGCCGCGCCCCGTTGGGGAATCATCCCAGGTAATCACAATGCCGTCCAGATAATCGCGCGCCCGTCCGGCGCTGGCCACGACCCGCAGGCGTTGTTGTGCTTCGTCCTTCAGCCCAACCCAGACGAGGGCATAGCCGCGCGTCTGCGCCAGAATCTCGCAGGCCTCCTGCAACAACAGATCGGGGTCTTTTGCGCGCGTGATTAACTGGTTGATATCGCGGGTGACGCGCAAAATCTGGTTGAGGCGCAGCAGGCGACGCTCGGTGCGCTGCTTGTAGCGCGCGACCTCGATGCCGGCCAGCAGGTCTGCCGGCCGCAAGGGGAGAGTCAGCCAGGAATAAGGCTCGGTGCGGGCCGCCTGTTGAATCAGCAGGTCATCGCCCTCGGCGGTCAGGTAAATGATAGGGGTATCCTCCTGGCGGCGAATCGCCTCGGCGATCTCCAGCCCGTTCTCCGCGCCCGGAAGATGAAGATGGAGCAGGATGACCTCGGGGTGTTGCTCCTGCGCCAGGGCAATGGTTTGCTCGCGATTGACGGCCGGCCCGAGGGCGAGGTAGCCTGCCTGGCCCAGCATGGCGCCAATCTGCGCGGCCAGTTCTGCGTCGCTTACGGCAACCAGCACGCGCACTTTTGGAGAGCGAGAGGGGGGTGGGGAACGTTTCGGCATGTCTGTTCCGGCGGAGCCTGGCCTTGAAGCGAAGCGAAATTACTCCCGTGTCATTATTATAGCCTGTCTTGAGCCCCATTATTCCTTACATTTTGCTCTTACTTCCCGTATAATTGACAGGTAATTGACAGGTCCGCTGCAAAGCCTCACCATGAAGAGAGTGGAAGATTGTAACTCGACAATGTTAGATTACCCGCCCCCTGTCATGGCGAGGCGGCGACAGGGTCATGCCGAAGCCGCCCGAGTCGCCGCCGAAGCAATCCCCTCGCGAATCTCGTGAAGGTTCTGATTGCTTCTGTGAAACCTGAGATTGCTCCGCCGCCTTTGGCGGCTCGCAATGACAAGGATGGGTAGTGGGCAGGTAGTTACCCCTGATCTCTGTGATCGGTGCGGTTTCTGTGGTGAAAAGAGCACTTTTTTGCAAGGAAGTCATTGATAGCAATTCCGCCCTGAGGAGGCTCCCATGCGTTATGGCTATTTCAACGATCCGCGTCGTGAATACGTCATCACCCGTCCCGACACGCCGCTGCCGTGGATTAACTATCTGGGCTGCGAGGCGTATTTTGGGCTGATTTCCAACACCGGCGGGGGATACTCGTTCTATCGTGATGCCCGTCTGCGCCGCCTGACGCGCTACCGTTACAACAACGCGCCGCTGGATATGGGAGGCCGTTATCTTTACCTGCGCAACAACGCCACCGGCGATTACTGGTCGCCAACCTGGATGCCGGTGCGCAAGAGGCCCGACGAATACGAGTGCCGGCATGGATTGGGTTACACCATTATCCATTCGCTCTACGGCGACGTGGAAACGACCGTCCGTTACTTCGTGCCGCTGGGCGAGAATCTGGAAATCTGGGAAGTGACGCTGATCAATACCCGTTATGAAATCCTCGATCTGTCGCTATTCTCGGCCATTGAGTTTTGTCTCTGGGATGCCTGGGATGACGCCACGAACTTCCAGCGCAACTTCTCCACCGGCCAGGTTGAAGTGGACGGGAGCGTGATTTACCATAAAACAGAATACCGCGAACGGCGCAACCATTTTGCCTACTTTGCCTGTTCCGAGCCGCTGACCGGCTTCGACACCCAACGCGAGGCTTTCCTGGGGCCTTATCGGGGCTGGGATTCGCCGCAAGCGGTCGAAAACGGTCAATCGGCCAACTCGATTGCCCACGGCTGGCAACCCATTGGCTCGCACCATGTGCAGATCGAACTCCGGCCGCGCGAAGTGCGCCGCATCGTTTTCTTGTTGGGCTATCACGAAAATCCTCCAGACGCCAAATTCGACCCTCCCGACTCGCAGACCATCAACAAACAGACGGTCCTGCCCATCATCAAGAAGTATCTGCAGCGGAAATACGTGGAGAGGGCCTTCCACGCCCTGAACCAGTACTGGGAAAATCTCCTCGGTAAATTGCAGGTAGATACGCCCGATATCCACACCAATCGCATGGTCAACATCTGGAACGCCTATCAGTGCATGGTGACCTTCAACATGAGTCGTTCGGCATCGTATTTCGAAAGCGGCATCGGGCGCGGCATGGGCTTTCGCGACTCGAACCAGGACTTGCTTGGCTTCGTGCACATGATTCCGGAACGGGCGCGGGAACGCCTGCTGGACCTGGCCGCGACGCAGCTCAAGCACGGCGGCGCGTTCCACCAGTATCAGCCCCTGACCAAACGCGGCAACAACGACATTGGCTCTGGCTTTAACGACGACCCGCTCTGGCTGGTGCTGGCTGTGGCCGCTTACCTTAAGGAAACCGGCGACTGGTCCATTCTGGACGAGGCCGTGCCCTACGAGAACGAAGCGGGCAGCGAAATGCCGCTCTACGAACACCTGCAGCGCGCCCTCCAGTATACCCTTGACCGTCTTGGGCCCCACGGCCTGCCGCTGATCGGTCGCGCCGACTGGAATGATTGCCTGAACCTGAACTGCTTTTCCGCTACCCCCGGCGAATCGTTCCAAACGACCACCAACAAAGACGGCAAGGTAGCCGAAAGCGTCTTCATCGCCGGTCTGTTCATTCTGGCCGCCAAAGAGATGATCGCCATTGCCGAACGCTACGCCGCGCGTCTGCGCGCGGCCACCTTTGACGTGCGCCCGCCCGAGTTTTACCGCACGGCGATGGAGCAAATGGAGAAAGCGGTCTGGGAAGCCGGCTGGGATGGCGAATGGTTCCGCCGCGCCTACGATGACTCTGGCCGCCCCATCGGTTCGAGTCAAAATGAAGAAGGCAAAATCTTTATCGAGCCGCAGGGGATGTGCATCATGGCCGGCCTGGGTCTGGAAGATGGCCGGGCGGTAAAGGCGCTCGATTCGGTCGCCAGATATCTGGCAACGCCGCACGGCATCATCCTGCAACAACCGGCCTACAGCCGTTACTACTTGCATCTGGGCGAGATCTCCTCTTATCCTCCCGGCTATAAAGAGAACGCAGGCATTTTCTGCCACACCAATCCCTGGATCATGATTGCTGAAACGCTGGTTGGGCGCGGCGACCGGGCGCATGATTACTACCTGCGCATTAACCCCTCGGCGCGCGAGGAAATCAGCGACCTGCACAAATGCGAACCCTACGTGTACGCCCAGATGATCGCCGGCCGCGATGCCCCTACTCACGGCGAGGCCAAGAACTCCTGGCTGACCGGCACTGCCGCCTGGAATTACGTTGCCATTACCCAGTACATCCTGGGCATTCGCCCCACCTACGACGGCCTGGAAATCCGCCCCGTGATTCCTGCCGCCTGGGAGGGCTTCACTGCCACGCGCCTCTATCGCGGCGTTCGCTACGAAATTTCGGTGCGGCGCGCCGGGCCGGGCAATCAGGTCTCGCTGATCGTGGACGGTCAACCCATTGCCGGCACCGTCGTCCCCTGGAAGCCGGGGGCAGAGACCGTGCACGTGGAAGCAACCCTGCGCTGATGCGCTGGCCACCGGCCGCGCTCCGACAGGCTGCCGCCCATCCCACCGGCGGAAGCCTGTTTTCCGTAACTACCTACCATGGCTAATGGAGAACCCTCTGCCTCTTGTCATTGCGAGCGTAGCGAAGCAATCTCCCGGCAAGCAAGGGGATTGCTTCGCCGCCTGCGGCGGCTCGCAATGACAAGGATGG
>DAOTVX010000142.1:0-5112 GCA_034436275.1 Anaerolineales bacterium
GCGCGCCATCCGCCTTGACGAACTGCGCCGCCTCGAGGCCTATCTCAACGCTCGCAAGGCGGAACTGGGATAGATTGCGCCGCCCCCGTAAAATCATCGCCCTTCCCCGCCCAAGGCGCCCCTGGGGGTGTGACTCAAATTTTCGAAGGAAGAACGATCAACGAATGCAGAGCGAACGCCCGTAGCACAGGCTTTCCAGCCTGTCAGGAGCAGACCGCAGACAACCGTAAGACAGGCTTTCCAGCCTGTCAGGAGCAGACCGCAGACAACCGTAAGACAGGCTTTCCGGCCTGTCAGGGAAGAACGAATCAACGAATGCGGCGCGCGGCGATTCGTTTATTCGTGGTCAGGCATTCGTTGACAGTTCGCCCGCCAATACGATCACGGCAGTTAACGTTTTCCCGAAAAAATGTGCCCCCTGCGCCTCGTCACAACAGCCCGGGATTTTCGAGTATAATAATTATCAAAAAATACCGCCGTTCGTGCTGGCGGTCATGGCTCTCTTGGATAATAACGGGGTCGGCCCATCACCCTGAAGTTTGGGCAATGTCAGGAAGTCTGGTTGTCTTGAAACCGGTCATTGCAGGATTAAGCAGGATTAACGATTGCGAGACTGATGGCTTTTCCAGTTGAACCCCAGCAATAAGGCAGGCGGCATGGCCGCTTCTGCTGGTATTCTTCTTACCTTCGACTGACTGTCGCAGGGGAGAAGAGGCTTATCCAAGAGCATTTTCCCCAGCCGTGGCCCTCCAGTACTTCAACGGACGGCGCCGCGGCGGTTTTGTTTTAAAACAATGTCACCCAGAATTACTGCCATCGAACCGCAAAAGAAAAATCCTCACCGGGTAAACATCTATCTGGATGGGGAATTCGCTTTTGGCTTAAGGCGTCTGGTGGCGGCCTGGTTGCAGGTTGGTCAGGAACTCAGCGACGACAAGATTGCCGCGCTGCGAGCCGCTGACGAACGTGAAGAGGCGTATCAAAAAGCGTTACATTTTTTACGCTTTCGCCCACGCTCGGTGCAAGAGGTGCGGCAGAACCTTCAAAAACATGGCCTGTCGTCCGCGCTGATTGAGGAGACCCTGCAACGCCTGCAAGAGGCCGGCTGGCTGGATGACCGGGCATTCGCTCGCGCCTGGGTTGAGAACCGCGTTACCTTCCGTCCGCGCGCGCCGGCGGTCTTGCAGATGGAACTACGGCGCAAGGGCATCGCCGAGGAGATTATTGATGAGGTTTTGCACGAAATGACCGATGCCGGGTCGCTGGCCCTGGAGGCAGCGCGGCGGCAGGCGCGGCGGCTGCACGGCCTTGCGCAAGGCGAGTTCTATCGGAAACTGGGCAGTTTTCTGGCGCGACGCGGGTTTTCTTATGCTCTGATTCCGTCGGTCTGCGCGCAGGTCTGGGATGAATTGCACGCGGACGGCGAGACTGTTAAAGACGAGGAAACAATTCCATGAATACGACCTTTTACCTTGTGACCGGCTTGGCTCTCCTTCTGGGTTTGCTGTTGGGTTATCTGATCAGTCGCGCGCAAACTGGCCGGGAGCACAGCCGCCGCCTGCAGCAGGCAGAGAAGATTCTGCAGGAGGCGCGCGAGCAGGCCAGGACCATTGAGCTGCAGGCGCGTGATAATGCCCTTCAGGCCACGCGCGCCGCCGAGGCGGAAATCGGTCAAATGCGGGCGGAACTCCACCGTGAGGAAGAGCGTCTGCAACGTCGCCGCGCCGAACTCGATCAGCGTCTGGAACGGTTAGAGCAGCGCGAACAGGTGCTCAACAAACGGCAAAGCGCCATTGACCGGCGTTTCAACGAGGTGGAGCGTTTGCATCAACAGCAGATGGAGCACCTGCAGCGCATTGCCCAGATGAGCGCCGAGGAAGCGCGGGCATTGCTGCTGGCAGAAGTGGAAAAAGATGCCCGCAATGATATGGCGCGCATTATTCGCCAGATTGAGGCGGAAGCGCGCGAGGAAGGCGAAAAACGCGCCCGTAAACTCATTGCCGAATGCATCCAGCGCGTTGCCACCGAGAACGTCGCCGAAGTGACCACGGCTATCGTGCCGCTGCCGAACGAGGAAATGAAAGGACGCATCGTTGGCCGTAACGGGCGCAACATTCGCGCCTTCGAACAGGTCGCCGGTGTGGATGTCATTGTGGACGATACTCCCGACGCCGTCACGATCTCGTGCTTCGATCCGGTGCGGCGTGAGGTGGCGCGGCGGGCGCTTTCCCGCCTCATTCTCGATGGGCGCATTCACCCGGCGCATATCGAGAAAATCGTTGAGGATGAGCAGAAAGCCGTCGAGCGCGCGATTGTGGAAGCAGGCGAACAGGCGGCCTTTGAGGCGGGCGTGGCCGGTTTACATCCCGAAGTGCTGCGCATGATGGGGCGGCTTAAATTCCGCACCTCCTATGGCCAGAATCAACTGGCCCACGCGGTGGAGGTGGCCAAACTGGCCGGCATCCTGGCCGCGGAGTTAGGCGCCAACGTGGAGATCGCCCGCATGGCCGGCTTCCTCCACGATATTGGTAAGGCGATGGACCACAACCAGGAAGGCACCCATGCCATGCTCGGTGCCGAATTCGCCCGACGGTACGGCGTGCCGGAAACGGTGGTCAACGCGATTGCCTCGCACCATCATGAAGTAGAGCAGGAAAGTATCGAGGCCATCATCGCCGAAGTCGCCGATGCTATCTCCGGCGCGCGGCCTGGGGCGCGGCGCGAAGACCTGGAAGCCTACATCAAACGCATCCGCTCGCTGGAAGAAATGTCCCAATCCTTCAAAGGCGTGGCGCAGGCCTACGCCATTCAAGCCGGGCGCGAGGTGCGCGTCATCGTCAAGCCCGAGGAAATTGATGACCTGGCCGCGACGCGTCTGGCGCGCGAAATTGCCAAGAAAATCGAGGAGACCATGCAGTACCCCGGTCAGATTCGCGTGACGGTGATTCGCGAGACGCGCGCCGTAGATTACGCCAAATAGACCAGAGAAAAAACGGGAGGCAGGGAAGAATCTTCCCTGCCTCCCGAAGCCCGCAGGAGATACAGGTGGAGCAGCATTACGCCTGCGCCTTGCCCTGTGCCGCCACTGCCGCCGCGGCTTTGGCTACTGCCTCCGGGTCGCCCAGGTAATAATGGGTGAGCGGTCGTAAATCGGCATCCAGTTCATAGACCAGCGGAATGCCGGTGGGGATGTTCAGTTCGACAATTTCCTGTTCGGAGAGATTATCCAGGTATTTGACCAGGGCCCGCAGGCTGTTACCATGGGCCGCGATCAGCACGCGCTGGCCGCGACGGATGGTTGGCGCAATGGTGCTGTGCCAGTAAGGAAGCACCCGCTCCAGCGTATTTTTCAGCGATTCGGTGCAGGGGAGTTCCTCGGGTTTGAGGCCGGCATAGCGGCGGTCGAAGCGCGGGTGACGGGGATCATCCAGTTCCAGCGCCGGCGGCGGGACGTCATAACTACGCCGCCAGATTTTGACCTGAGCCTCGCCGAATCTGGCCGCCATTTCGGCTTTGTTCAGGCCTTGCAGCGCGCCATAGTGCCGTTCGTTCAACTGCCAGGCGTTGACGACCGGTATCCATTCCAGTTCTAATTCCTGCAACATGATCCACAGCGTGTGAATGGCACGCTTGAGGACGGAGGTATAGGCAATGTCAAAGGTGTAACCGCCCGAGCGTAGCAACTGACCGGCCGAGTGCGCTTCGGCAATGCCCTGTTCGCTCAGGCCAACGTCTGTCCAGCCGGTGAAGCGATTTTCGAGATTCCACACACTTTGACCATGTCGCACCAGAACAAGTTTATAGATAGTTTCCATGACCATCATTTCTCCCAGGACAAGATTGGTACGCAGACCGCCTTTATTTTACCTGAAAAAGGCCTGGCGTGGACAAAAAAACCGCCGGACGGTGGGCGCCCGGCGGTTGGAGAGCAAAACGCGGTTTAGCGGATAGCGGCCTCGGTATCGGGATCGAACATGTGGAAGCGATCCATGTTGAAGGCCACCTGCACCTGATCGCCAATGCGATAGGAGGAACGCGGATCAACACGCGCGATGAACGAATCGGGACCGGCAACGAGGTACAGGAAGATTTCATTCCCCATCAACTCGGTCACATCCACTTTCGCCGAAACCAGCGCGGCGTTAATGCCGGGCGGCGCAAACTGGGGGTTGTGCACATCTTCAGGACGAATGCCCAGGATGACCGGCTTGTCGAGATACGGCTGGCAGGCCTTGACGCGTTCCTGAGGAATGGGAACATAGAAAGCGCCCGTGTCAAAGACCAGTTTGCCATCGGCCTTGCGCAGATGACCCTTGAAGAAGTTCATCGCCGGCGAACCAATAAAGCCAGCCACGAACATGTTGTTGGGATAATCGTACAGCACCTGCGGCGTATCCAGTTGCTGGAGCACGCCTTTGTTGATGACCGCAATACGCGAGGCCATCGTCATGGCTTCCATCTGGTCGTGGGTCACGTAGATGAAAGTTGCCTTCAGGCGGTTGTGGAGTTTGGTGAGTTCGGCGCGCATGGCAATGCGCAGTTTGGCATCCAGGTTCGAGAGCGGCTCATCCAGCAGGAAGACTTTTGGCTCGCGGACAATCGCGCGCCCGAGCGCCACACGCTGACGCTGACCGCCCGAAAGTTGACGGGGTTTGCGATCGAGCAAGTCCTGAATGCCCAAAATCTCCGCCGCTTCCTGAACGCGACGCTTGATTTCTGCCTTCGGAACCTTACGCAGTTTGAGGCCAAAGGCCATGTTATCGTACACCGACATATGCGGGTACAAGGCGTAAGATTGGAAGACCATCGCGATATCGCGATCTTTAGGCGGGACATCGTTCACGACACGATCACCAATCATGATCGTCCCGCGCGTGACCTCTTCGAGGCCAGCCAGCAGGCGCAGCGCCGTCGTTTTGCCGCAGCCTGAGGGGCCAACGAAGACGACGAATTCGCCGTCGTCCACGTACAACGACAGATCGTTGACCGCGACGACATCGCCGAATTCTTTGGTAACATGTTCGTACGTAACACTAGCCATTTGGACCTCCGTTTCTCGAGAATATAGTGATTGCATTATACCCCGAAACCCAAACCGCCGCAAGCATTTTT
>DAOTVX010000143.1:0-9376 GCA_034436275.1 Anaerolineales bacterium
GGCCTTGACGGATTCAGGATAACCTGATATAGTCAAGGCGTTAGTGTTCGCGTTGGAGTTGGTCAATAGAAATGCTGGCCCTCGCGATGCTAGAGGGTCAGCGTTTTTTGTACCACGGCTCGAACCCTGACAACCATCTTATTCGTTTTCTGTAAGGAGAAATGAAGCAATGTCAGAACGTATTGTCGGAACCGTCAAGTGGTTCAATGCCTCCAAGGGCTATGGTTTTATTGCCCGTGAAGGTGGCCCGGATGTCTTCGTGCACTACAGCGCCATTCAGGCCGATGGCTTTCGTAATCTGGAAGAAGGCCAGCAGGTAGAGTTCGAAGTCGAGCGCGGCAACAAGGGCCTGCAAGCCGCTAACGTGCGCCCTCTGTAACGTCGAGCGTACCCATTCACTTCCCTCCCCGGTGGGAGGGAAGTTCTTTTTAATGACGCTGGCCATATTGAAAACGCACAGGATGCTAGGCGGCCACCCGGCCTTCGACCTGACTCAGCCAGCGCCCGACGAACAGCGTCAGAAAACAGACCAGAGTCGCCAGACCGGCATTGAGAGGGCCTATCGTGGCAAAGTTCCAGTGGAGAAATGCCGCAAGAACGTGACCACCCCAAAAACCGATTTCTGCCAGAAAAAGATAGAGGAACAGTCGCTTTAGAGCATCCCCTTTCCAGACATGGAAAAGGGCTCCGTAAAACGCGGCCAGCAGGATACCAAAAAGCAAAGCAGGAAGAGTCATATCACCTCATGGCATGGAAACCTGGTTTGTAATTATTTAGCCCTGTCTCAAAACCGTTGTGGATGTCATGGTGAGGAGCGTTCTTTGCAACGAAGCAATCCCCAGGCAGTCCATTTCGCCTGATAAAGGGGAGAGCGCTTCGCCGCCTTGGGCGGCTCGCAATGACATGGCTGAGTAGTTACCCTGGTTTTCGAGAAGCGTTGCCTCTATTCTCAAGCGCACCGTTCTTGACTCGGACGGTTGCTGCTGTCTCTGCCGCAGGCCTTCATCCCGTCGTTATCCAGTGCTGTTGAACTGTATATAACTTGCGATACAGGCCGTTCTCCCGGCCCATCAGTTCCTCGTGCGTTCCCCGTTCGCGAATGAGTCGGTCTTCCAGCACGATGATCTGATGCGCCCGGCGTATGGTGGAGAGGCGATGAGCAATGATGATTGTGGTGCGGCCTTTCATCAACCGCTCCAGTGCTTGCTGAATGAGCATTTCCGTCTCGCTATCGACGGCGGAGGTGGCCTCGTCCAGGATGAGAATCGGCGCGTTTTTGAGCAGGGCGCGGGCAATCGAGAGGCGTTGTTTCTGTCCGCCGGAAAGTTTTACGCCGCGCTCGCCAATCAGCGTATCATACCCCTGCGGCAGTTCGAGGATAAATTCGTGAGCGTTGGCCGCTTTTGCCGCCGCAACCATCTCGTCCTCGTTGGCATCCGGTCGTCCGAAGAGCAGGTTTTCGCGCACCGTCCCGTAGAACAAGAACACATCCTGTAACACAATGCTGATTTGCTGCCGCAGGCTATCGAGCGTATACTCTCGAATGTCGCGTCCATCCAGGTAAATCGAGCCTGCCGTCACATCGTAGAAACGTGGGATGAGGCTGACCAGTGTAGATTTCCCTACTCCCGTTGGTCCGACCAGCGCGGTGACAGTTTGGGGCGGGATTTCCAGACAGATGTCCTCCAGCACAGGCACGCCCGGCAGGTATTCAAAATACACATGCTCGAAACGAATCTCACCCTGCGCCGGTCGCTCAAAACGAACGGCGCCGCGCCGATTTTGTGGTTCTTGTGGCTCTGCCAGCAGGCCGGCCACGCGATCTGCTCCGGCCAGGGATGACTGGATCGACTCCCAGGCCCCGCTTAACTGGCGCACCGGCGCGTAGAACGTGTCCAGATACAGGAAAAAGGCCACCAGATCGGCCACCGGCAGAGCGCCCTGTAACGCTAACCGTCCGCCAAAGTAAAGCACAATCAACGTACCCAGCGAGGAAGTGAACTCAATAAAGGGTTGGAAAGTGGCCATCAGGCGCAAAGCGCGCAGCAGCGACTGACGATAATTCTCGATTCCTCGCCAGACTCGCCGCGTTTCTTCTACCTCTCGGGTGAACGCCTTGATTTCGCGAATGCCGGAGAGGTTGTCGTTGAGCAAGGCGTTCAATTCCCCCAGTTGCTGTTGGCGGTAACGAAAAGCCGGACGAACGTAACGGGCGTAGGCACGCAACGAGAGCACTACCAGCGGTATCGGGGCTGCACTCAGGAGAGTCAATTTCCAGTTCAGGCTTACCAGCACCGCCACCACGCCCGCTAAGGTAATCAGGTTGACCACCACATCGGGAATCGCATGCGCGATGAGTTGCTCAAACAGGTCGGTATCGTTGACCACGTTCGACATCAATGTTCCAACCTGTTTGTCTTCATAAAATCGCAGGGAAAGACGTTGCATGTGATCGTAGATATACTTGCGCACATCAGCCACTACCCCCCAGCCGGCAATGTGCGCGGCATAGGAGCGCACAAATTGCAATATGCCTCTCCCCACATAGGCCAGCAAAGCCACGCCAGTCAGACGGCTGATATACGCCAGGCTGCTTTTCCCTGGCGTGACATTCGTCACTTCATTCACCAGCGACCGAATCAACCAGGGGATCAGCAGTTGAATACCTACCAACGCCAGCATACTGACAGCCGTGAGCGTCAGATGCCAGGCATAACGACGCGCATAGGTGAAAATCAGAGGTAAAGGTTTCATAGCAGAGGCGAGGATTGCTTTCTTCCCGGAAGTATTATCATTATAACGCGAGATGGATTGGCAACGATTCGCCTCTTGTGAGGCAGTTGTGGGTTATACAGAATCAGCCGGCTCTACCAGAGCCTGATGGAACGCGCCGGCCAAGATTTTCCTGCGAGGTGAGCAATGTCCTGGGATTTTAACGGCGTATCTGTCTGGGAAGGGTGGGAAGGCCCCCGCGAAACGATCACCCATGATGAGGAAGAGGCCAGGAAAGCGCTTCTGACCCTGCACCGCCCGGTCTATGCCGTGCGCCTTGACGGTCAGCCGGGCCTGACGGTGGAAGGTCGGCCGGTCGCCGGACAGGGGAATGCGGCGTTGCTGGCCCTGGCGCCGGCGCTGACGCCCGAAGCGCTCGGAGATAGCGACTTCAAAACCTGTTATGGGACGCGCTACGCCTGTTATGGCGGCGCTATGGCAAATGGCATTGCCTCTGTGGCAATGGTCGTTGCCCTCGGTAAGGCTGGCTTCCTCGGCTCCTTTGGCGCAGCCGGGCTTGCGCCAGAACGCGTCGAGGCGGCCATTCGTCAGATTCAAGAGGCGTTGCCGCAAGGTCCCTATGCGTTCAATTTGATTTTCAGTCCCAATGAAACCGGCCTGGAACAGCGCCTGGTGGACTTATATCTGAAGTATGGCGTACCGGTCATAGAGGCCTCGGCTTACGTTGACCTGAGTGTGCCGCTGGTGCACTATCGTCTGGCCGGCCTGCAAACGGATGCGCGCGGCAACATTCTGGCGCGCAACAAAGTGATTGCCAAACTCTCGCGCAAGGAAGTGGCGCGCCGTTTCATGGAGCCTGCCCCGCGCGATATCCTCGACCGGCTGTTGGCGGAGGGCAAGATTACCGAGCAACAGGCGCGGCTGGCGCTGGAAATCCCGCTGGCCGATGACGTGACCGTCGAGGCCGATTCTGGCGGTCACACGGATAACCGTCCGCTGGTTGGCCTGCTGCCTGCCATGCTGGCCCTGCGGGACGAGATTCAGGCGCAGCGTCGCTATCCGAAACCGGTGCGGATTGGCGCTGCCGGTGGCATCAGCACGCCGACAGCGGCTCTGGCCGCTTTTGCCATGGGCGCGGCGTATGTGGTGACCGGCTCGGTTAATCAGTCCTGCGTCGAAGCGGGCACCTGTGACCATGTCAAAAATTTGCTGGCTCAGGCCGATATGGCCGAGGTCACGATGGCGCCTGCGGCGGATATGTTCGAGATGGGCGTCAAAGTACAGGTATTGAAGCGCGGGACACTTTTCGCCATGCGTGCACAGAAGTTGTACGAACTCTACAGCCGCTATACGTCTATTGAGGAAATTCCCCCTGCCGAACGTCAGAAACTGGAAGCCCAGATTTTCCGCCGTCCACTGGAGGAAATCTGGAGCGAGACGGTCGCCTTCTTCACCCGGCGCGACCCGGCACAGCTGGAGCGTGCGAACCGCGATCCGCACCAGAAAATGGCGCTCATTTTCCGCTGGTATCTGGGGCTATCTTCGCGCTGGGCAGTCAACGGCGAAAAAGGGCGTGAGATGGATTACCAGATCTGGTGTGGCCCGGCCATGGGGACTTTCAACGATTGGGCACGCAATACCTATCTGGCTCAACCGGCCAATCGCCATGTGGCGGACATTGCCCTGCAATTGCTCACCGGCTGCGCCTATCTCTGGCGGGTGCAGACATTGATTCTGCAGGGCCTGCGGTTGCCGGCGACGCTGCAGAGGTATGCGCCTCAATCTCCGCTAGTAACCTCAATGTAGTCCTGTCTGCGCCGCAGTGCGTATCCGGCGCGGCAGATAGACGGCGACGGTCGTCCCCTGGCCAACCTGAGAACGGACCTCGATGTGCCCTCCATGTCCGTTCACTATCTTTTTGCAGATAGACAGTCCCAGGCCTGATCCGGCGGCGCGTTGTTCTGTTCCCTGCACCCGGTAGAATTTCTGAAACAGGCGCGGGATTGCCTCGGCGGGAATGCCGACTCCCGTATCCTCAACCTGCAGGGCCCAGAATGGCTCCTCCAGCGTCGCCGTCAGGGTGACTTTGCCCCCAGGACGGTTGTATTTAATCGCGTTGCTGAGCAGGTTCAGCACAACCTGCTTGAATTTATCCCGATCCGCTTCCACTGGAGGAAAATCGGCGGGAACCTCGCTTGCCACATGCACATGACTGGCCTGAGCCAGAGTCTGCATGACCTGACAGCATTCATCCAGCAAGGGCCGCAGGTCAAAACGGGTCACATGGAATTGAACACGCCCGGATTCGAGACGGGCCAGATCGAGGAAAGAGGAAGCCAGCGTGTGCAGACGCTGTGTTTCGTCGTAGATGTTGCGAATCATCTGGTCACGCTGTTCCTGAGAGATTTCTGGCCGCAGGAGCAGATAGGCGGCCATGTTGATGGACGAGAGAGGGGTGCGCAGTTCATGCACGAACTCGGCGATCAGATCGGATTGTTGAAACAGGCGACTGTTCTCAATGGCAATGGCCGCCTGTGCGCACAAAACGGTCAGCAAGTCCTCATCCGTATCATCAAATTCGCCGGAACGTTTGTTTAAGACCTCCAGAACACCGATGACGCGCTCTTTGGCAATCAACGGCGCGCCCATCAACGAGTGGGTGGCGAAACGGGTTGTTTCTTCGATCACACCAAAGTAACGGGGGTCCTGATGAACGTTGGCCACGCGCACCGGCTTGCGGTTCGAGACTACCCAGCCGGCGATGCTATCCATTGGCACAACCAGACCGCGCATGGTAGGCTCGTCCAGGTTGGTGGCTACCTGAAAGTAAAGGCGGTGGGCGGCCTCGTCGTAAAGTAAGATCGAGGCTGCTTCGGCCCCGCTCAGGTCGGCAGCCGCGTGGACAATACGGGTTAGCAAAGTATCCAGATCGAGCGTGGAGGCCAGATCGCGCGCGATCTCGATGAGGCGACGATAATCCTGCAACGGATTTCGCGTGTCACTCATGCCTTTTGTTTTTCCAGGCTCAGGATGGCCTCGGTCAGTTTGCGGAATTGCAGGGCGAACTGCTGGATGGCCAGCGAATCGGCTTGATACAGCACTGCCGTGGTCTTCATCCGCGCTGCCTGATAGAGCAGTTCTGGCGCCGGCATAATCGCGGCGGCCACAGGGTATCCTAATTGCTCCTGCACCTGCGTCCAGTTCAGTTGTAATTCCGAACGCACACGGTGAACGGTGACCGGCAGAATGGATTGCGCTTTGCATCCCAGGGCGGTTAAGTCGGCAATCAAGGCCCGCGCGTGTTGCACTGACGCTTCCTGAGGTTCCACAACGAGTACCAGCGCCTGACAGGCCTTAACCAGTTTCTGTGTCCAGAGCGGCAGGCCGGATCCCAAATCGAGAATCAGGTAGGAGGCCAGATAAACCAGGCGGTTGAGCAGGATTTCGATCTGGGCGCTGTTGCCCATTAACGCCGCGTCGCGCGGCTGCATGGAAGCGAATAAGAACGATATTCCTTCCCGGAGAGTGAAGAGGGAATCCCTGACCTTCTGGCGGGTAATCTCTGACTGATTGGCCTGTAATAACTGGGTGAGCGCGTCGAGGTCGGTCTGCCCCAGGTCTGCGCCCAGCGTACCCTGGCCAGGACGCAGTTCGGCGACAATCGTATCCGCCCTGGCCAGCATGGACAGGCTGCAGCCCAGATTGGCGGCCACGGTCGAAACGCCCAGACCGCCGCGCGCTGCCAGGACGCCCACGGTGAAGGCGCGCTGTTCGGCTTTGGGCGTCTCGGCTGCCGGTCGTCCTTTGGTCGAGCGCGCTAACAAGGCTTTGACGTGAGCCAGAAGTTCGGAGGGGTGCGTTGGCTTGGTCAGATAGTCGTCGGCGCCGGCTTCGAAGCCCGTCACTTTGTCATCCAGTTGAGATTTGGCGGTAAACATCAGGATCGGGATGCTGGCCGTATCCGGGTTCGCGCGCAGACGCCGGGCCACCTCGTAGCCATCCATCTCCGGCATCATCACGTCGAGCAAAATCAAGTCGGGATTTTCATTCTCGGCTTGAATCAAGCCCTGGCTGCCATTGTTGGCAACGACAATCCGATATCCTTGCCGTTGGAGCATCATGCCTACCAGACGCAGGGTATCGACGTCGTCATCAATGATCAGTATCTTCTCCGCCATGGTCCTTTTCTCTTTCTAACGGCATCGAATTTTGCCGCGGCGTTCGAGCCGCTCGCAAACAAACCGGGGAACGATTGCGGGCATAAGGAGTAAGCCCGGCATGTCCAGGAACAACCATGTTCTTCCATCACAAGGATAGCACAAAGGCGGCGGGGAGGCAAGGTACTTGCTACATTTCGCGTCGGACGGCGAGCAGCAGATTTTCTGCCTTGAGTTCGCCCAGGGTGTAGCAGGGCGCCTGGAGATGGTTGGCCAGGGTTTGAGCCAGGCCCTGGTCGAAGGAAACGTGTTCCATGTTGATCACCACGCTGCGGAAATGTCGCGCCGCGATTTGTTCGGCAAAACGGTAGGCTTCTTCCTGGGGAGGCATGGGGCCGATGGAGACATTGCCGGCGCCGTCGGTCAAGACAATCAGCAGGGGTTCCACATCGGGGTGCAGGCGTTGCTCCTGAGTCAGCACCTCATAGGCCAGCAGCAAGCCGGCGGAGAGGGGCGTTTTGCCCCCAACGGGAATATCGGCCAGGGCGCGTTGCGCCAGCTGGACCGAGTTCGTGGGCGGCAGGACGAGCGTGGCGCGATCTTTCTGGAATACGATGAGGCCTACCCGATCACGCCGCTGGTAAGCGTCGGTCAGCAGCGAAAGGATAGCGCCTTTCGTAGCCGTCATGCGCTCGGCCACTGCCATAGACCAGGAAGCATCTACCAGAAAGAGGATGAGATTGGCGGTTTTCTTGACACGCACTTTCCGCTGCAGGTCGCTCTTCTGGATTGCCAGCGCCAGATGTTCGCGCTGCCTGGCGCGCCGTTTTTGATAAGGGGCGGCAGCGCGCAGGGTGGCGTCGAAGGCCACGTCATCGGTGCGACCGTTGGCCGGCCGCGCTTGAATGTAACGTCCGCGTTTGCGTTCGGTGCGCGTGCGTGAGCGCCGACCCGCCAGGCGTCGCGTCAGTTTATCCAGCGGCGTGTCCAGGCGGCGTGGAGCGAACGTTTCTC
Organism: Anaerolineales bacterium; assembly: GCA_034436275.1. Lineage (GTDB taxonomy): Bacteria > Chloroflexota > Anaerolineae > Anaerolineales > Villigracilaceae > DAOTVX01. Next base: position 7,905 of record DAOTVX010000143.1, read on the forward strand.
CGACTTCTACTTTCCGGCCCCCCTCCCACCAGCGCGCCTCGAGGGAGACTTCGGGCGGCGCCGACTGGGAAGGGAATTCTGGCGCGGCGTCCTGCTCAAGAGTCTCTTCCCCTGTCTCCACGTCGGTTACGAGTTTTTTTTTACTCCTTCCTCTTGCGGTAAACGTTCTTCTTCTGCCTCCCCTTCATCGCCTGCCATGCCTTGTAATTGCTCAATGCGTTCCTGTAACTGCGCCGGTGAGATTTCTGCCTGCTGGAAGGGACCACGCTTGAGGCGGTGAGGCAGGGCGAGTTCGGCGGCCAGCGCGATGTCGCGATTGGTGATGGCCTCCCGACCTTCGAAAGCCGCGTGGGCACGCGCGGCTTTCAGGATCACCAGATCGGCGCGGTGGCCATCCACGTTGAGGGAGGAGGTCAACGAGGCAATGCTAAGCAAATCCCGCCGGGTGTAGGTGACTTTATCCACCAGGGCACGAGCCTGCTCGATCATACGGGAGAGTTTCTGTTCATGGGGCAGCCATTGATTGCGGAAGCCATCCGGATCCCGTTCAAAGGCCAGGTTGCGTTCGATAATCAGCACTCGCTCGCGCGCCTCGCGGATGCCGGTGATATCCACCGACAGGGCGAAACGGTCGAGGAGCTGGGGGCGCAGGTCGCCCTCTTCCGGGTTCATGGTGCCGACCAGGATGAAGCGCGCCGGGTGGGTGAAGGAGATGCCTTCGCGCTCGACGATGTTCATCCCCATGGCCGCCGAATCGAGCAAGACATCCACGACGTGGTCATCCAGCAGGTTGACTTCGTCAATGTAGAGCAGGCCCCGGTTCGCGGCGGCCAGCACGCCCGGCTCAAAATGCCGTTCTCCCTTCTGAATCGCCAGTTCGATATCCAGGGTGCCAACGACCCGGTCCTCGGTGGCTGAGACGGGCAGGTTCACAAAAGGAATGGTTTTTTCGTCCACCGGCAGCGGCTCACCGGAGGCCGCCCGTTCGCGACATTCGGTGCACCAGGAAGCCGGCGCGTCGGGATCACAGCCGAAGCGACAATCGCGCACCACGCGCACTTTGGGCAGCAGGGCGGCCAGAGCACGGGCTGCGGTGGATTTGGCCGTGCCGCGCTCGCCACGAATCAGCACGCCCCCAATGCGCGGGTCCACGGCGTTCAAAATCAAGGCGCGCTTCATGCGCTCCTGACCGACAATAGCAGTGAACGGGTAAATCGTCAGCATCTTTCTCGACCGGCGTGGAGGGAATATCGTCTTCGAGACCTCATTATACTACTTCTTGAGGCGAGGAATCGTTCGCGCGCATCCTGTGCTGGGATAAAATCACTGAATTCAGCTATAAAAAAACGTAACAACCTACCCACTATCCATCCTTGTCATTGCGAGCCGCCGCAGGCGGCGAAGCAATCCCCTTGCTTGCCGGGAGATTGCTTCGCTACGCTCGCAATGACAAGAGGCAGAGGGTTCTCCAT
>DAOTVX010000144.1:0-35285 GCA_034436275.1 Anaerolineales bacterium
GCGTCTGAAACGAAGAACTCATCGCAATCGCGGGGGCAAAGGTTTTCACCGCCCAGGCGACGATTTCCTGCGGCGTAGCCTGTTCAAACTGGTCCGAGAGACGGGTAATTTCTGCAATATCCATAATCATGTCCGATTATATCAACGTTGTGTCAGCCGCGCCGGGTCGTCCGTGAACGTTAACAATTTCGTTGGCGACGCTCCGATCGCGGTCCAGGCGAATCAGAACAGAGAGAGGCCAGATGAGGTACAATTACGCAAATTTCCTGTCATGAGGCAGAATAACCTTGTTTGAAATCATCTTCCTCGGCACTTCTGCTTCCGCTCCCTCGGTGAAACGCGGCCTCTCGGCGCAAATTGTCAAACATGATGAGTTCCGTTTTTTGATTGACTGCGGCGAGGGCACCCAACGCCAGATTCTCCAGGCCGGGATCGGTTTCCGCAACCTGAACCACATCCTCATCACCCACGGTCACCTGGACCATATCCTGGGCCTGGCCGGCTTGCTCTCGACCTTCATGCGCTGGGAAACCATTGATGAACTCAACATCTATGCCGGCGGCTGGGCGCTTGACCGTATTCGTGACCTGCTGTATGGCGTAGTGCTGCGCGGGGCAAAACCGCCGATGCCGCTCAACCTGCATTCCATTCGGCCCGGCGTCTTCTTTGAAGCGGAGGATTTCACCATCTCTGCCTTCCCGGTCTATCACCGCAGCGCCGATAGCCTGGGGTTTCGCTTCGAGGGGCGCACGCGTCGTCCCTTCCTGCCGGAAAAGGCGGAGGCGTTGGGCATACCCGCCGGGCCGTTGCGTCGCCTTCTGGTAGAAGGGCAGGAAGTAACGCTGGCCGATGGGCGCCGGGTGCGGCCCGACGATGTCCTCGGCCCGCCGCGTCGTGGTGCCTGTCTGGTGCACGTAGGGGATGCCGGGCAAACTGCCGACCTGCTCGCGTACTGTCGCGGCGCCGATGCGCTGGTCATTGAAGCCACCTATCTCGAAGCAGAGGCAGACATGGCCCGCCAGTTCTCCCATCTGACGGCCCGCCAGGCCGCCGAACTGGCCGTGCAAGCCGGCGTGCGGCAATTGATTCTGACCCATATCTCGCGCCGCTATCGGGAGAAGGACGTCCTGGAGGAAGCCCAGGCCATCTTTCCCAACGTGAGCGTAGCGCGTGACTTCGACGTGTTCCAGATCAAACAGCCCGACTGATGCCACGCTTTGAACTGGATGTTATCCCTCTGCGCCACATCACCGCCGATGCCATCGGACGGCCGGGCCAACGCGTTTTCTATTTGCAAGGCTGGCGCGAGGGCGAAACGAAGCCCATCAGCATTCTGATTGAGAAAGTGCAACTCCAGTCGCTGGCTGTCAGCATCGAACAGATGCTGGCCGAGGTGGCGCGACAATTCCCTGGCCTTCCTGAAGCCCAGGCCGATTTCCACGAGGAAGAAATGCGCATCCAGCCGCCGGTGGACGCTCTTTTTCGCGCCGGCGCCCTCGGCCTGGGATATGAGCCCCAACACGATCTGGTGGTCATTCTGGCGCGTGAGATAACAGTGGAGGGCGAAGACCCCAACCAGGCAGCCGCCGTCCGCTTTTGGTGCACCCGCACACAGGCACGACGACTGGCGCGCTGGAGTCTGGAGGTTATCCAGCGCGGACGACCGGTTTGCCCCCAATGCGGCGAACCCATGGAAGCCGAAGGACATTTTTGCCCCAAGAAGAACGGGCACAAGCACTGAAGGAGCGATGGATCGGATTCTCATTCACGGCCTGCGAGTGCGCACCATTCTGGGCGTTCCGGAACAGGAGCGCGTCTATCCCCAGGAAGTCTGGATTGATCTTACTCTGGAGATCGATACCCGACCGGCGGCGGAGGCTGACGACGTGAGCCTCAGCGTGGACTATGCCGAGGTGGCTCAGGCGGTACGGGCGCGAGTTGAGGCCGCGCGCTGGCGCACGGTAGAGGCACTGGCCGAAGACGTCGCCCACCTGTGCCTCCGCCAGCCGCGCCTGCAGAAAGTGATCGTGCGCGTGCAAAAGCCGCACGCCGTAAGCGGAGTGGCCAGCGTGGGCGTCGAAATTGAGCGCACGCCCGCTTAAATCTGCAACGGCGAGGCGCCGCGCGAGATATTATCCAGAAATTCCTGACGGGTGGCTAAATTGGCGCGAAAGGCGCCATGCATGGCCGAAGTCGTCATGCGCGCGTTGTGCTTCTGGACGCCGCGCATCATCATGCACAGGTGTAAGGCTTCCACAACAACCCCCACTCCCATCGGTTGCAGCAAATCGCGCAGGAAATCGGCAATCTGGCGCGTCATGCGTTCTTGAACCTGCAAGCGCCGGGCGAACATGTCCACAATACGCGGAATCTTGGAAAGGCCAAGCACCTTGCCATGAGGCAAATAGGCTACGTGAACACGGCCCAGAAACGGCAGAAGATGGTGTTCGCAGAGGCTGTAAAACTCAATATCGCGCACGATAACCATCTCATCGTACTTAACCTCAAACAGGGCATCGTTGACCAGCGCCACCGGGTCGGTGCGATAGCCTGCCATCAGTTCGGCGTACATACGCGCCACTCGCCTGGGGGTGCGGCGCAGCCCCTCGCGTTCGGGGTCCTCCCCGATGGCGCGCAAGATGCGCGCGGTGGCTTTCTCAATGGCCTCCGTGTCAACACCACTGGAGGAGATCAGTTCGTCCGTCAGGTGATCGTCAAAATCAATGGTTTCCATAGGTCACAGGACTGCCCAGGATGCCTTCTGGCAGGGAATACAGGTAAAGTAAAAAAGGAGGCCCGGCATGCAACCGCCAGGCCTCCGGCGGATCAGCCAATCGTCGGCTCAATCAGGCCATAGGTGCCATCACGCCGGCGATAGAGTACATTGATGGCATTCGTTTCCACATTGTAAAAGATGAAAAAGTTATCGTGGCCCAGCAATTTCATCTGCTCCAGGGCCTCGGCTTCGTTCATGGGTATCAGCGAGAAGGTCTTACGACGCGCAATGACGGGGGTTTCTTCCACTTCCTCTTGCGGTACGGGGACGACTTCTGCCGCCGAGCGTCCATCGCCGCGTCCGCGCCGATGCTTCCCTTTGTAACGGTCAATCTGGCGCTCCAGTTTTTCCAGCGCCGAGTCAAAGGCCGAACGGATATTATCCGCGCGTTCTTCGGTGCGCAGCAAAGCACGTCCGCCGCGTACGGTAATCTGAGCCACATAGCGATCGTTGGCGCTGCGCGCCGACTTGAGGTAGGCCAGGTCCAGACGAGCCGTATCCAGTTCGGGCAGATAACGGTCCAGTCGGGCCGCGCGTTTGCTCACGTAGTCGCGAATGGCCTCGTCAATCTCCATGTTACGGGTAAAGATTTCAACATTCAGGGTCATTGGATCCTCCAGGATGGTATAGGATGCTCGATCGCCAAACGTTGGCACGAGAACAGTTACTTCAATCCAGGCGAACGTCAGCGCCAGGCAGGGATGGAACATCAAGAGGGGCATCCTGCCCCGGCACAGCCCGGGCCAGGGTCAGCGCGTAAACGGTCTGCGCGCCGGCGGTCAGCAAAGCCTGCGTACAGGCGGCAAGGGTCGCTCCCGTCGTTGCCACATCATCTACGAGCAGGACGTGACGTCCGGCCACTCGCCGGGCATCGGCCAGGAAAGCGCCTTGAACGTTCACCTGCCGTTCTTCCAGGGAAAGCCCCACCTGTGAGCGCGTTTCGCGCACACGCCAGAGCGTATGAGGCGCATAGCGCCAGCCGTTCTCTGCGGCCACAAACAGGGCCAGCAATGCGGCCTGATTATACCCGCGTTGTGCCAGGCGTTTCGTCCCCAGCGGTACCGGCACCACCATATCCACCGGCCAGGCCAGACGCCGCGCAAAGTGAGCCAGGGGCTTGCCCAGCGATTCGCTCAGCCCGATATGGCGGCGATATTTCAAATGGTGCAGCGCCAGACGCAACGAACCTGCAAAAACGGCCCATGAACGCAGCGCCTGAAAGGGGGGACGGGCGCGGCGGCACGATGAACAGAAAGTCCTGGTCGCTGAAGAAAGCGGCGCGCCACATGCCTCGCAGACCTTCTCCGTCAGGAGGGTGACCTGCTGCTGACAGGACGGGCACCAGCGCCAGCCCAACGTTCCACATCCGACGCAGACTGGCGGGTAGAGCCAGTCCAGCCCCTGAAAGAAAAGGCTATAGAGAGCCGCTTGCCCGCGCATTGGCGTCCAACGCATAAAAGGGATTTTCCCCGCAGGAACAGCACCGATTTGAGGACGCAACCGAAAAGAGGCCGATTTCAACCGAAGAGACGAACTTTCATCAAGCGCAGCGCAGCCGGGGTCAGCAAGATGATAAACAAGGTGGGGAAGATCAGGCCGACGAGGGGCATGAGCATTTTGGTCGGCGCCTTGTGCGCTTCCTCTTCTGCTCGCTGCCGACGCTTGAGGCGCATTTGCTCGGACTGAATACGTAACACTTTCGCCATGCTGACACCCAGCGTTTCGGTCTGAATGAGAGCGGCGACGAAACTGGTCATTTCCGGAATGCCAATGCGTTCGGCCATGTCGCGCAGGGCCTCGCGACGCGCCTTACCGAGTTGAATCTCGCGAATCGCCCGTCCGAAGGCCTGTGACAGTTCATTATCCCACTTCTCTGCCACCTTCGACATGGCCGCATCCAATCCCAGGCCAGCCTCGACGCAGATGGTGAGCAAGTCGAGGGCATCCGGCATGGCCTTGCGGATATTCTTCTGTCGTTTCTGGATCGTGCTGGAAAGGTAGCGCTGGGGCAAGATATACCCCATGATCGCCGCTCCACCGACAAACAGAACCTGACGGCTGAACGGCCATTTGCCCACCAGCGAGAGCAATAAAATCACCCCGCCTAACACGCCAGCCAGGACAAAGCGCAAAGCCAGAAAGGTGGAGGCATCCAGCCGACCAGGGTTGCCGGCTAATGCCAGTTGCTTGGTGACGGTTTCCAGCTGATGCTGGGGAGTGAAACGGGCAGAGGCCTCGCCAATGCGCTTGATAATCGGGAAAATTACCCGTTCCGCGAAGGGTTGTGAAAGTTCCACATCCTCGAGGCTGGTAATCGTTTCGCCCGCCTGAGTGATTTCGGCCAGGCGGCGCGTCAAGGGATCGTCTTCTTCCTGTTCACGCTTGCTCAGACTGGAATAGGCCACCATGATCAGTACCACAAGCACCGCGATCACAAGCCCGGCAATGATCAAGGCCGTCATGGTACACCTCCTGTCATATCTCGATATTGGCGATTTTCTGCATGGCAAAATAGCCAGCCGTAATCATGACTCCCGCCAGGCCCAAAGCGCTGATGCCACAGGTGCGATTCTCGGGTTTAAAGAACTCCATGATGTAGGGACGGTTAATAAACCACAGAAAAAGCAGCAAACCGATTGGCAACAGAGAAAGCAGGCGGCCTGAATAGGAAGCCTGTGTCGTCAGGACGCGGATCTCGCCTTTCAGGCGCACTCGTTCACGAATGGTGTAGGAAATAACGTCCAGAATTTCCGCCAGGTTACCGCCAACCTCGCGCTGGACGTTGATGGCAGTCACCACAAAGTCCAGGTCATCACTGGGGATACGGCGCAACAAATTGTCCAGCGCACGCTCCAGCGAAAGACCTAACTGCACCTCCTGCACCACGCGGCGAAATTCTTCGGAAATGGGAGGGGGTAGTTCCTTGCTCACCGCCTCCAGCGCTTGCAGGGTCGAGTACCCTGCTCGCAGACCGTTGACCATCAGGTTGAGCATATCGGCCAGCTGGTCATTGAAGCGCGTCAGGCGGCGACTCTTCTGGCGATTGACATAAATGTTGGGCAAGATGAAACCGAAGACGGCGCCAATCAAGGCAGAAACGATATGTCTACCACCCAGCAGGTACGCGATGGCGGTCAGGCCAAGTACCACGCCAGCGTAGATGAACAAGAATTCGCCCGGTTTGAGTTTGATGTCGGCGCGTGCCAGGTTGCGCGCGATCCGCTCGCCCCAGGTTGTTTTTTCCACCTGCTTGCTTACCCAGCCGGTCACCGCGGAAGTGGCCGGTTTGGTTTTTTCCTCCGCCTTCTCTTCTTCGAGGTACTTGCCCAAACGCTCTTCGACCAGGCCGCGTTCGCTGCGAGAGGTAATCACCAGGCCCACAATCAAGAGTACAATGACAATGCCGCCACCAATGATCAAGAGAGTCGTCAGGTCCATGGCCTGTCCTGCTGCCTCCACGAAACGGGTTATCGGCTTCTCTGCCCAACGCCAAAGATAGAGGGCGGCAAATGGATGCCGGCTGCCTCGATTTTGTCCATAAATTTCGGACGCAAGCCGGTTGGGCGCAAGCGCCCGATCACCTTGCCGTTTTCAAAGCCGGTCTGCTCGAAGACGAAAATATCCGTCATGGTGATGACATCACCTTCCATGCCGGTTACCTCGGTAATATTCACAACCTTGCGCGAGCCATCGCGCAAGCGCTCTTGATGGATGATCAGGTCAATGGCCGAGGCGATCTGCTCACGGATGGCGCGCACCGGCAGTTCCACGCCGGCCATCAGCGTCATGGTTTCCAGGCGCGCCAGCGTATCCCGCGGCGAGTTCGAGTGGCAGGTGGTCATGGAACCATCGTGGCCGGTGTTCATGGCCTGCAGCATATCCAGCGCCGCCTCGTCGCGAATCTCGCCGACGATAATGCGGTCCGGGCGCATACGAATCGCATTGATGACCAGTTGCCGGATGGTCACCTCCCCTTTCCCTTCAATGTTCGGCGGGCGGGATTCGAAGGGCAAGACGTGCTCCTGACGCAACTGCAACTCGGCGGCATTCTCCACGGTGATAATACGTTCATCGTTAGGAATGAAACCGGAGAGAATGTTCAACAAAGTGGTCTTGCCCGAACCGGTACCGCCGGAAATCACAATATTCAGGCGCGCCTTGACACAGGCTTCGACAAATTGCAACGCTTCGGGTGTAATCGAGCCGAACTGAACCAGCTGCTCAACGGTAATCGGGTTCTTGAAGAACTTACGGATGGTCAACGTTGGGCCGGTCAGGGCAATGGGCGGGATGATCGCGTTCACGCGCGAGCCATCGGGCAGGCGGGCATCGACGTATGGGCTGGACTCGTCAATGCGACGCCCCAGCGGTGAAACGATGCGCTCAATGATGCGCATGACATGTTCATCGTTCTCGAACGTGATCGGTACCCGATGCAGTTTCCCTTTCCGTTCGATGTACACATTGCGGGGGCCGTTGACCATCACTTCCGTGATGCTATCGTCTTCCAGCAGCGGCTGGATGGGGCCGAAGCCGAGGATTTCCGCCGCGATTTGTTCGAAGAGGCGCGCCCGTTCCGGCCGCGAGAGTACAATATGCTCTTCCGTCAGGATTTGATCAAAAAGCTCGTGAATCGTCTGGCGAAGCTCCTCTGGCTTGGAAATGTCCATCGAGGGGTCTAACTCGGCCACCAACCGATTCTGGACACGCGCTTTGAGGTCAAAGTAAGTGCTGGCCTGAGGGTTGACCGCCGGCGGTGGCGGAGCCTGCCGCGCCAGCGTTTCCAGACGGGGGCTACCCGCTGGAGGAGCAGCCGGCGACGATGACGGCGTAGAAGCAGGCGTCACTGGCCGTCCCGCTGAGGACGGCGGTTGACCCTGTTCCAGACGCTTCAACAGCGACATAATCGCCTCCTGACCAGACAAGGCTGGTTAATCAATAACGACGGGGGCCTTCACTGCCAAAAATAGACGGCGGCAGCTGAATGCCCGAGGCTTCAATCTTGTCCATGAACTTCGGGCGAAGGCCGGTTGGCTTCAGTCGCCCGATGATTTTGCCGTTCTCAAAGCCGGTCTGCTCGAAGATGAAAATATCACTGGTGGTGATCACCTCGCCTTCCATACCGGATACTTCCGTGATGTGCGTTACCTTGCGCGAACCATCGCGCATGCGTTCCTCGTGAATGATGAGGTCAATCGCCGAGGCAATCTGTTCACGCACAGCACGCGAAGGCAGGTTCATACCCGCCATGAGCGTCATCGTCTCCAACCGTGACAGGGTATCGCGCGGTGAGTTGGAGTGGCAGGTGCTCATGGAACCATCGTGGCCCGTGTTCATGGCCTGTAACATATCCAGCGCCGCCTCGTCGCGAATCTCACCGACGATGATGCGATCGGGACGCATACGCAAGGTATTGATGACTAACTGACGAATGGTCACCTCACCACGTCCTTCAATGTTTGGCGGGCGCGCTTCCAGCGAAACCACATGCTCCTGACGCAGTTGTAACTCGGCGGCATCTTCAATGGTGATGATGCGTTCGTCGGGCGGGATAAAGCCCGAGAGAATGTTCAGCAGGGTCGTCTTACCACTGCCGGAGCCGCCAGAGATGATAATGTTCAGGCGCGCATGGACACAGGCTTTGAGAAATTGCAGCGCTTCGGGCGTGATCGTGCCAAGTTCGATTAATTGCTCGGCTGTCAGGGGGTTTTTGAAGAATTTACGGATGGTCAGAGTCGGGCCAATCAGCGAAATAGGGGGAATGGAAGCATTCACGCGCGAGCCATCTGGCAGACGAGCATCTACATAAGGGCTGGAATCGTCAATGCGCCGCCCCAATGGGGCAACGATACGGCTGATAATCCGCATAACATGCTCGTTGCTTTCAAAGGTGATCGGCACGCGGTGCAATTTACCATTCCGTTCGACATAGATGCTTTTGGCGCCGTTGACCATAATCTCCGAGATGGTATCATCTTCCAGGAGAGGCTGGAGCGGACCAAAGCCGAGGATTTCGGCGGCGATTTGCTCGAAAAGGCGCGCCCGTTCCGCCCGCGAAAGGATGATGTTTTCCTCGGTGAGAATACGGTCGAACAACTCCTGCGCGACGCGGCGCACCTCATCCGTTTTCTTGATGTCCAGCGAGGGATCCAATTCGGCGAGCAGACGGTTCTGCACGCGCCGTTTCAGGTCAAAGTACGTGCCTGTTTGCGAGGGGGCGTCCGGTGCGCTGACGCGCCGCGTCTGCAAGCCAAGCGAAGAGGCTGCCGGCGCGCCCGGCGAAGAGGCTGCCGGCGCGGTCCCCGTCGCTGGCGCAGGGGAGGGCAAAGGTGCCGGCGAGGACGGCGCAGCCGGGGAGGATGGCGCGACCGGCCGCGGAACCACATTACCGCCCTCGGCTGGCGGTCTCCCCTGACCCTGTTCAATGCGTCGCAGCAAAGACATGGTTCAACCTCCGACGTTACCGTTTGCTCCTCTCCGCTTCGTGTGTTCCCTCCTCCAGCTGCGTCAACCGAGTCCGCAGGGCCTCGGCCAGCAGGTAAATTCCACGCGCTGCCAGAGAAGATTTATTATCGAGCATAAAGGGAACACCGCGGTTAACGGAGGGGATCACGGTGCGCTCATCCAGCGGAATCACCGCAGACACCTCGTGTTTGAGATTCTCGCCCACTTTTTCAGGGGTGATCGTGATACGCCGATCGTAACGGTTCATCACGAAAAGAATCTTTTCCGGTGGCATGCCCAACGAACGCGCCAGGTCCAGGAACAACCGTCCGTTTTTGATGGCCGGGATATCCTGCGTGGTCAACAGGACGATCACATCGCTGGAATCCAGCACACTCAGCACGGCATCCGTCAGATAGGAATCGGTATCTACGATGATGTAGGCGTATAACTGGCGCAGGTAATTCAATAGTTTGCTGATTTGTTCGCTGGTGATCTGCTCGGCGTATTCTGGTCGGGCAGGCGCGGCCAGCACATGCAAACCGCTGGCCGCGTGTTTGATCATCACGCTGGCCACCACTTCCGGGTCGAGTTCCGCCGCGCGTGGGGCCAGATCGACGATGGTATTCTTGCCTTGTTCGTTCATGAAAACCGCCACATCGCCGAACTGAAGGCTGACGTCCAGCAGCGCGGCAGGGGTTTCCTCATTGTGCAATGCCAGCGCCAGGTTGACCGCGACCGTCGTACACCCTGTTCCGCCTTTTGGACTATAGACGGCAATCACCTTGCCGTAGGAAACCCGTCCGGGCATCGCTGCTGGCATCGCGCCCGGGCCAGGCGCGACTACGGTGAGTTTGGCGCGCTCCTCGCGCGCCACAGCCCCGGCGCGACGCAGGGCGGCCGTCAATTCATCCGGCATGGGCGGCTTGGTCAGGAAATCGCGCGCGCCAACCATCATCGCCCGCCGCATGTAATTCTGGTCCCCCTGCACCGACAGGATGACTACCTGAATGTACGGCGCTCGCTGGCGGATCGCCTCGGTAGCCGCGATGCCATCCATATCCGGCATGTTAATGTCCATCAGGACGACATCCGGCGTTGTCTCCTGTGCCAGTTGAATCGCTTCACGTCCGCTCCGCGCGGCGCCGACAACTTCGATGTCGGATTCAAACTGCAGCAGTTTACGGATATTCTCGCGCGTTTCGGCAACATCATCCACAATCAGCACTCGAATCTTATCGCCTGCAGCCATGCCTCCAACTCCATCGTCTCGTGTTGCCCGTTACGGCGTCACAATCACCACATCATTCGGCAATACCGGTTGGACCAGTTTATCCAGACGCGGCTCGAACGTGTACGGCAGCGCAACCGGCACCGGAATATTGTACTGAGCCAATAGATAGGCCAGGGTAGCCGCCTCGGTATCGTACTGGCCATCATCCGCAGGATTCCGCAGAGTGAAGGTCAACTGGGCACCGCTGTACATAAAGTAGGTCAGCGCCACCGCGTCCTGGGGCGAAACAATCAAGGTGACGAGGTCCGGCCGTTCCGTCGGTTGGGCTGCTCCGGCGCTGGGCATTGGCGTCGGGGTAACCGCCGCTGGCGTTTCCTCCGTGGCCGGCGCCGGCAGAGTCATGGCGGATGTCTGTTCCTGTTCGCCGGTCAAAGGGAAAGTGCCGACATGCAGCACCTGCACATTCTTGATGACCATCTGGCTTACCAGGCGTGGGCGCTGCTTTTCCGACGGCACAACATAGAATGGTACCCCTAGCGCCGGCTCATTTTCAACGCGGCCTAGCGGCGAGAGCACGGAACCGGTAACCGTCTGAGCGGTCAGAGTCGTGATTTGTGTTCCTGTAGTCAACGTCCCGCTTGGTGCTTCGACGGTGCCGCCGCCCATGAGAATCTGCTTGCCCTTACTGGGAGAGACCGCCGCCGTCTGGTTGGGCAGAAGAGACTGGTACTTCGAATCGACCTCGACCAGCAGCATAGTAGCAATAACATCCACGCGGTCGCCATCCCGAATACCATAGGCTGCGGAGGAAAGGCGCGTAACCGGCACCGAGATAGCGGTCATACCCTTGGGAATCAGGGTGGCCCAACGCGAGCCCGGCAGGGAGACTGGCGGCGTCGCCGAGACCATGGCGGTTGTCAGGAACATGCCTGGATCCAAAGAAATCTTGGCATACTGACCAACCACCGCGTTGACATCGGTAAAGTACGTCGCCAGCCACATCGTCTGGGGAATTTCCGCCGTGGTGAGCATCTCCGGAGTAATCTGGGCGCCCTGGACAATGCTCTGCGCGGCAATGACCACGCTCACGGTCGGCAACGACGTCGGCGTAGCCACCTCCACAGGGCCAGCCTGTGAGGCGGGCTTCTTGAGGCGGAGATACAACACGGCGCTACCCACGACAACAATGAGAATGAGCAAAAGAAACAGAGAAGATCTGCCTCGACGCATAGCCTACTCCTTATCAGGTGAATGGAACGGTAATAGCATTATACAGTAAAACCGGTCACCTGACCACTATCCTGTTTGTAATGGCCGGTATACAATTTCCTTAACTTGAAGCCTTAATAAGGAAAAGCGCGGTCTCTCTCACCGCGCTTGAGGCAAATCCGGCGCCACTGTCTGGAAGCGCCCTCAACCTTTCAACGCCCCTGTCAGCAAGCCGCGCCCACCATGCAACGGCTAGAGGAACATTTGCGATGACCCTCAACCTTTCAACGCCCCTGTCAGCAAGCCGCGCAGGAAATAACGGCCCAGGAAAATGTAAACCAGCAAAGTCGGCAGTGCCGTGATCAGCGAGCCAGCCATCTGCACATTCCAGGCTATGACCTGACTGCCGGCCATGTTGTTCAGAGCCACCGTAATCGGCCAGTGCTCCGGGCTGGTCAAGACCACAGCAAAGAGAAAATCGTTCCAGATGGCAGTGAACTGCCAGATAAGCACCACCACAAAACTGGGAATGGAAATGGGCAGGAGAATGTACAGATATGTCTTCCACACATTGGCGCCGTCCATTCGTGCCGCCTCGACCAGTTCCTTTGGTACGCCAGTGTAATACGTGTGGAACATCAGGGTAGTAATCGGTATTCCATAAATCACGTGCGTCAGAATCAAACCGGCCAATGTGCCATACAGCCCAATATCTCGCATGAACTCCACCAGAGGAATAAGGATACTCTGGTAAGGGATGAACATGCCAAACAACAACAAGGGGAAAATGACGTTCGCGCCCCGAAACGGCCAGCGCGCCAGAATAAAGCCATTGATAGAACCAATGAAGGAAGAAATGATAGCCGCAGGCACCACCATGTTGAGGCTGTTCCACAAATGCGGTGCCAGTTTATGGTACGCTTCCACATAGTTATCAATGTGGATCCCGCGCGGTAAAACCCACATGGTCTTCAAACTGACCTCTGCAAACGCCTTGAAGCCGGTGACCAGCATGACGTACATCGGAATCAGATAGAAGACCGTCATCAAGAGCAACGGGAGATACAACAGATACCGTGCCTGAAACCACGAACGCCGACGACGTTTCGGACTCATATTTCTGCCTTATGCGTTAAGGTATAACGAATATACGGAATGACCAGCAACGACACAACCAGCAGGAGCAGGATGGCTATCGCTGCGCCACGCCCAAAGAAATAGCCATCAAAGGTGATTTGCCACATGTAAATAGCCGGAACATCAAGAGGTAACTGTTTCCCGGCCACGGCGATAATCAAATCGAAGACCTTGAGCGAAATGTGCCCCAGGATAATCACAGCGCTTAAAGTAACCGGCGCCAGCATCGGTAATACCACGTACCGGTAAATCTGAAATTCCGAAGCGCCATCCACGCGAGCGGCCTCGCGCAGTTCCTCCGAGATGGCACGCAAACCGGCCAGATACAGCGCCATGGTGTAGCCAGACATCTGCCAGATGGCCGCCAAAGCAATTGCCGCAATCCCCCAAATCGGTGTGGTATGCCAGCGATTGATGAGAAAGTCCAGACCAAGCAGGTCGAATAACTGGTTCAAGCCGCTGATACGGCTGCCGGTGGCCGGGTTCATCAACCAGCGCCAGACAACACCGGTCACAATGAATGAAATTGCCATCGGAAAGATGAACAGATTGCGGAAAAAATCCTCACCCGGCAAATTTTGGTCCAGCAAAATCGCCAGCAGCAGACCCAGCACGAGCGAACCGCCAACAAAAACAACAGTGAAAATTACGGTATTGCGAATATCTACATGGAAACGAGGGTCCGAAAACAACTCCAGGTAATTCTTCAAGCCCACCCACGTGTAATCCGGAATCAGGCCTTTCCATTGACTGAACGAAACGCGCATGGTCCAGACAATGAACCCGTAGACGAAGACCATCACTGCCAGCAGCGAGGGCGCTACCAGAGCCATGGCTGCAAAATCCAGATGCTTGAACCAGCGTGACATCGTCACCTCGTTGGCAAAATGACCAGCAAAAAGGGCGGGGGAACGTTCCTGCAAGAAAATCGCGGAACCTCCTCCCCCGCCCATCCTACTACGATTTTACTGGCAAGGGCCAGAACTCTTGCACGCCGCCACCAGAGCGGATTGGAAGTTATCCACATTCAGGTCGGCGAGGAAGATACCGAGCGCGTTGTTGATCTCGGTCTTCCAGGAGTCATTGGCCACCACGCCGTGCGTCAACGAACCGACCACAATGTCCTTGGCCCAGTCGTCCATCGCAGACTGCAGGTATTCGCCAAAGAGCGACTTGTCGCAATCGGTACGGGCGCAAATCGAGCCTTTGATGGGGTTGAAGGCTTCCTGGCCCTCCTTTGAGCCGGCGACCTTCAGCCAGGCCAGCGCGGCTTCAGGATGCGGAGGATTGACCGGCAAGACGAACGAGTCGGAGAGGAACTGGAAGACGCCGACCGTGCCCGGCACCGGCGCCCAGCCATAGTCCACTTTGGGGGTCTTACCCAGGCTGCGGAAGAAGCCCTCGGCCCAGTCGCCCATCACATTGAAGGCCGCATCACCATCTACCACCAGTTGGGCGGCATCCTGCCAGGCAAGCGAGGCCGCGTCGGCGTTGGTGTAGGAAAGAGCCTTCTTGTAATTTTCCAGGGCCTGTTTCACTTCCGGGCTACCCCAATCGGTTGTCCCGTTCCACAGGCCATTGTATTTCTCTACACCCAGCGTACCCAGCAAGATCGTTTCGAACAAATGCATGGCCGTCCATTGCTCGCCCATCGCCAGCGGCGTGACGCCGGCGGCCTTCAGCTTATCCATGGCGGCAAACCATTCGTCAATGGTGGTGGGAACCGCAATGCCGTTGTCAGCCAGAATCTTGGGGTTGTACCACAGGACATTGGCGCGGTGAATATTGACCGGCACAGAGTAAATCTTGCCGCCTTCCGAGATGAGCGGGATGAGCGTCTCCGGCATGACCTGCAACCAGCCTTCCGACTCATACAGGTCATTGAGCGGCTGCAACTGATTGGCCTTGACATACGTACCAATCAATTCCTGACCGGCATGCCCCTGCCATGAATCCGGAGGATTGTTGGCCTGCAAGCGCGTCGCCAGCACGGCGCGGGCGTTCGTGCCGGCACCGCCGGCCACTGCCGCGTTGACGAATTCAATATCCGGGTACTTGGCCTGGAAAACCTTGACCATGGCAGCCAGACCCTCTGCCTCGCCGCCAGCCGTCCACCACGAGAAGACTTCAACCTGTTGTTTGGCAGGCGCCTGAGTCGGCGTGGGGGCTTCCGTCGGTTGAGCCTCTGTCGGCTGGGGAGCCTGCGTGGGCGGCGGCGTCGCTGGCGTGCCGCAGGCCGTCAGCAGCACCGCCAGCAGCGCAACGCTACTGAAAAACATAAGGGAAACTTTCTTGAGGGACATCTTTTTCTCCTTTCCTGAACTTGATAAAACGGATTCTTCACCACTCCCGAGTTTGGAGAGCGCGGTTACAATTAGTATATCGATCGCTCCTGTTCATAACAAGCCGTTGACGGACTTTCGATGGACACAGAACGGACATGAACCAGAATGATTTCACCAGCCTGTTCAAAGACTTGCTGTTGCGCCTGTACGATTTGACCGCCATTGAAACCCATCCGCTAACCCCCTGCTTCTCCCTGCCCCCCGGCGACGAGGTACGCCGCGCAGAAGCTGTGCAACGCCTCATCATTGAAGAAATCGAACGCCTGCGCCCCAAAGGAGAGGTCATCCTTACCTCCCCGGAGTGGCGCCCCTACCTGATCCTGCGCCGACGCTATGTAGATGGCGAAAACCCTCACCTCATCGCCGCCAGCCTGTACATTGGCGACCGCCAGTTCCGTCGCGACCACAGCCGCGCTCTTCAGGCATTAAGCCTCCGCATCTGGGAACGCTACATCCCCCACGCCGTTTCCGATGCTCTTCCCCTCACCGGTGAGGAACAACAACTCTTCGAACCGCAGGCAGAAACCCTCAATCTGAACGAGGTGGTGCGTGGCGTGGGCGCGCTGCTCGCCCGGCGGTTGGAAATTGAACATGTGCATCTCGACATAACGTTCACCCCTGAACCTCTGCCGGTCGTTGCCGATCGGACCCTGCTGCGGCAGGCTATCCTGGCCCTGCTCAACTACGCCCTCCACCTCCACAGCGGCGACACGCTATACCTGAAACTGACCGCCGACCCGCTCCCCGCCCTGACGGTAACCTTCCCCCTGGAGGCCGACTGGCAAAGTCTGCACAAGACCGAGCGCGACTCACTCGACTTCGTCCAACGTCTTGCCGCCAGTTTGCCAGCCCGACTCGAGGAACATTTCCCCACCAACCAGCCCAGTGGTGAAGCGACGCTCGTGCTGCACCTCTTGCCCACGCAACGCACCGTACTGGTGGTGGACGATCAGCCCGCCGCCCAAAGGATGTATCAGCGCTACCTCTCCCAAAGTGGGCTGAAAGTCATTGGCCTGACCGATCCGTCGCAAACGCTCCCCCTCGCCCGACAACTACAACCAGCGGCCATCATCCTGGACGTCATGATGCCCCACATTGACGGTTGGGAACTGTTACAGGCGCTGCAACTCGAACCCCAAACCCGCTCCATCCCCATTCTGGTCTGCTCGGCCTGGGGCGATGCTGACCTGGCGCTCTCGTTGGGCGCGGCTGTCTTCATCAAAAAGCCCATTGTGCAAAAAGACTTGCTCGACGCTTTATCCCGTTTCCACCTGCTGGAAAAGTAATCCCCTGGCCGGGCCGGATCACGAAAGGGTAAACGGATTTGCCTTTACTCGCGGAGTAATCGCCATGCGCTGGCTACAAAGTGTGGTCCACAGCGACCCGGAAATGCAAGACCTGATGCGCGAGAACGCCCGCACGCTGGTTTACACCATCGCCGGCCTCTATTTCGTCGTCCATGTGGTCGGCACTGTAGGTTTTCCGCACCTCTTCAGCCCCAGCCTGTGGTTGATTTCAATTTTCATGGCTTCGTTGATCGGGCTGACATTGCACCTGTTGCGCCGACATTACTTCCTTTCCCAAATCCTCTGGCTGTTGGGATTGGGCGTGGCTATCTTTCTCGGTTATGCCCTCTATCGCGCGCCGCAGGCATTGTTGCTATGGATTGCCCTGCCCTTGCTGGCCGTGGCCACTCTGGGCGTGCCCGTGGCCGCGGCCAGTGTACTGGTCATCGTGATCGCGGTGGTCGCGCTCATGCGCTCCAACGGCATGCCCCCCGTCTACGGGATCAGCATTGCCCTGGGGAGTGTATTCATCGCGATTGTAGGCTGGAGCGCCCTGGGTCGCTTGCTGACGGCCCTGGATACGGCTTCCTATCACTATCATCAGGCACAGCGCCTGCTGGAAGAGACCCGCAACCACCGCGCCGAAATCAGCCGCATCTTGAAAGACCGCGATCAGGCCAACTACCAGCTGGAACAGGCCAACAAAATGCTGGCCTTTGCACGCGCCCAGGCCGAAGAAGCGCGCGAAAACCGCAATCGCTTTGTGCTGGCCGTCAGCCATGAATTGCGCAGCCCGTTGAACTTCATCATCGGCTTTAGCGATTTAATGGTCAACGCCCCACAAACGTACGCCCCCCTGGAGCAATGGCCTCCCGGCCTTTATGACGACATTCAGGAAATCTACGCCTCCAGCCGACACCTGATGCGTCTCATTAACGACATTCTCGACATGGGGAAAATCGAGGCCGGGCAGATGACCCTCTACCGCGAACGAGCGCGCATCGAACAGGTGATAGAAGAAGTGCGCGCCATGCTGGCCCATGCCTTCGAACAGAAAGGTATCGAACTGCGCCTCGAAATTCCACCCGATTTGCCGTCTGTATTTATAGACACCACCCGCATCCGCCAGGTACTGTTGAATTTGCTCAACAACGGTTTACGATTCACCGATCAGGGCTACGTCGCGCTGCGCGTCGAGCGTCAGGAAAACGCTCTGCTGATCAGTGTACGCGATACCGGCAGCGGCATCGCCCCAGAGGACTTGCCCAGGGTGTTTGAAGAATTCCGTCAGGTAGGTGAAGAAAACTGGCGGCGACGCGCCGGCAGCGGCCTGGGGTTGCACATCAGCCGCCAATTCGTTGAACTGCACGGCGGCACCATGGGCGTTGAAAGCACCCTTGGGGAAGGCACGCTATTCTACTTCACATTGCCCCTCACTCCCGCCCATTACGACCTCTCCACTGCCCCTTCTGGCGCGCCAGCGCCGCCCCCTCAGCCGCCTGTCCTTCTCCTTTCCTCCGATGCCGAAGAACTCTCCACGCTACAACATTTCCTGGACGAATATCGGCTCCACCCTGCCGAATCCCCCGAAGAGGCCCTTCTCAAAGCGCGCCAGTTGTTCCCGCGCGCCATCCTGCTTTCCGGCGAAGTGGATCCCCTGCCAGCCGGTCAACTACCCTACGATTTGCCCATCATTCGCTTCCTCCTGCCACGCCCATTTTTACAGGACCACAAGATTCACGCCTATCTGGTCAAGCCGCTGAGCCGCCAGAAACTTCTGCAAACGCTGCAGAGTTTGGGGAAGCCCGAAGCGCGCCTGCTCATCATTGATGACGATCCCGCGATGATTCGTTTCATTCAGCAGTCCTGTCGCGCCGCCGGACAGGCTCACTATACCCTCTTCAGCGCCCTCTCCGCGGCTCAGGCAGATGAAATCCTCGCCTGCCAGCCCATTGACGCTATCCTGCTCGATTTAGAATTGCCCGACATGCACGGCGTAGAATGGCTGAAAGCCTTCCGCGCCCGTCCCGCTATGGAGTCCGTGCCAGTGATCATCATCTCGGCTCAGGATGCGCCGACGGGTCTGCTTTCCCCAGGCCGCCCGGCGCTGGAACTCTTTCTGCGCCATTCGCTCCCGCCCAACGTTTTGGCCGAATTCATCAAGGTCGCCCTGGAAAAGATTCCACCCCAGTATCCCTGAAATCAAGGGGCGGGAGAGGCAGTGCCGGCCAGAGGAGAGGGGAGCGCCGCGTAGACAGCCAGATCCGAAAATGCGATCACCAGCGGCGTATCGCCAGCCGCAAGCGCAAACAGCCCTACCTGCCCGGCGCGAAAGAGCGGGTCGCGCAAGGCAAACTGAAAACGATCGTTGAGGAAAAAACGCATTTCCGTTCCCAAGGCCCAGATGCCCAGTGTGACCTCGCCCGGCGCGCCGCGTGGCACCTCCCCGCTCTCCAACCATTCCTGCAAAGCGATAACCTGCCCACCCTGGACGCGCTCCAGGCGTAATTTCCCCTGGCAGTTGAGAATATAACGATAATAATCCCCCCCGCTCGCCGCGCGAAAAAGCGCCCCATACGCATCATTCTGGCGGCACAGATTCAGGCGAGCCTTCACCTGCAGGTAGAAATCGCTCAGAGTCGGCCCGGCGCGCAAGGTCATCAGGTAGAGACGCCTGCCATCCAGAGAAAGAATCAGGCGATTCCTCTCCAGCGCCACACGCGCCGACGGCAGCGTGCTCATCGTCCACAGTTCTGGTCGGCTGAAGTCATCACGAAAAATTTCCTCCCCTCGCATCGGCAAGGTCGCCGGCGTGGGAGTAGGAACGACGAAAGGGGTAGGGGTGCGAGTCGGAGGGAACCAGAGTACGGTTGGCGTCGCCGTCCCGGTCACAGCCGTCGGCGTTCGCGGCATGGTCGAGGCAGGCAACGACGTACAGGAAGCCAGCATTACCCATCCCAAAAGGAGCAGGCAACGACAGGAGCGCAACATACCCTCAAAGATACCACAAAACCCTGTCCCCCTCCCAGACAGGAAAGATGTCATCCTTACATCAAACAGAATTGTGAATTTCATCGCGGCATTTGGCCTATATGTCAGACAATAATGGTATAGAATGGTGGTAACAAGATAGAGTATCCCTGACAAGGAGTAGCCTATGGCGGAAACCTCGGTTTTGGTGACCGGTGCCTGTGGGGAGATTGGGCAAGCCCTCGTTCGCGCCCTGGCAGAACAGGGGAATTGCCGTATCGTTACGACCGACCTGTTACCCCTGCCCGATAGCCTCCAGCCATTCTCGCGCGAGCATATTCAGGGCGATCTGGTCAACAAAGTCAAAATCTTTTACGATTACGATTTTGATGTCATTTTCCATCTGGCGGCCTCGCTCTCCTCGAAAGCAGAAGTAGCCACCGAAGAGGCCCATCGCATCAACGTCGAAGGAACGATGCAATTGCTGATGCTGGCCGCCTACAAATCGGAAAAACGCGGCCGGGCGGTCAAATTTCTCTTCCCCAGTTCCATCGCCGTCTATGGCCTGCCTGACCTGGCGACCAAGCGATCCGCCGGCAAAGTAAAAGAGGACGAATGGAACACGCCTCACACCATGTACGGCTGCAACAAACTGTATTGTGAAAAACTGGGGATGTACTACAGCCATTACTACAGTCAACGCCATCTGGACCCCCAACCGCCGGCCATGCTCGACTTCCGCGCCCTGCGTTTTCCGGGCCTGATCAGCGCCTTCACGGTGCCATCAGGGGGAACGAGCGACTATGGCCCCGAAATGCTACACCGCGCCGCCGAAGGGAAGCCCTATGCCTGCTTCGTGCGCGCCGATACCCGCCTGCCCTTTATGGCCATGCCCGACGCGATCCGGGCCTTGCTCCAGCTGACCGCCGCGCCGCGTGAGGCGCTGCGCCATGTCGTGTACAACGTGACCAGTTTCAGCCTGACGGCAGAGGAATTTCGCCAGCGCGCCCTGCGCGCCTTTCCGGGCGCTGAAATTACCTTCGCTCCTCAGCCACGTCGCCAGGGCATCGTTGACTCCTGGCCTGAGGAGGTGGACGATTCGCTCGCCCGTCTGGAGTGGGGCTGGGCACCAGCCTACGATGTGGAGCGATTCTTCCGCGAATACCTTCTCCCCAATATTCGCCACCGTTACGGCTGGGGAGATAGCCGCGCTCGAACGCACGAATGAAGCGGGCGGCCCGGCACAAGGGACGAATCTACAACTCGATGACCTGTCCCCGTTCCGACCCCACCGAGACGATGCGCAGCGGCGCCCCAACCAGCGCCTGCACACGCCCCAGATAGTCCCGCGCCGCCTGCGGCAAATCCTGCCAGCGGCGCACCGCGGTAATGTCTTCCTGCCAGCCGGGGAATTCTTCATAAACCGGCTCGAACGCCGTCAGGCCAGTGGCGCCATACGGTAGTTCGGTCAACACCTCATTGCCATAACGATAGGCTGTACAAATCTTGATCGTTTCCAGCCCCGAAAGCACATCCAGTTTGGTAACGACGAACTCCGTCAGACCATTAAGGCGCGCCGAATAACGCAACAGAACGCCATCCAGCCAGCCCACGCGCCGCGGACGGCCGGTGGTTGTGCCATACTCGTCCCAGGGATTGGCGCCCGTGCCGCGCAAGCGCAACGCCAGATCATCATGGACTTCCGTAGGGAACGGGCCGCCGCCGACGCGCGTCTGAAACGCCTTGACGACGCCGATGACGCGCGCCCCCTGCGCCGCTGTCAGGCCCAGACCGAGGCCGGTCAACGCGCCGGCTGCCGTCGTCGAGGAGGAGGTCACGAACGGATAGGTGCCAAAGTCCAGGTCGAGCAACGTCCCTTGCGCTCCCTCAGCCAGGACGGTTTTGCCTGCCTGCAAGGCGCGATGCAACTCCGCCGAGGTATCGGTCACGTAATCTTTCAAACGCGCCGCCCAGAGACGTGCCTCCTCATTCATGGCCGCGATATCCAGCAAGGGGGCGCCCAACGCTTGCAGGGTTCGGTTCGCTCCGGTCAGACGTTCCTCCAGCCGCGCCGGGAAATCCTCGGCCAGCAAATCCACCATCCGCAGGCCCTGGCGGCTGGCCTTGTCCGTATATGCGGGGCCGATGCCGCGTCCGGTTGTGCCAATACTGCCCCTGCCACGCGCCGCCTCCAGCGCACGGTCGAGCGCCTGATGAGCCGGTGTAACCAGATGAGCCGCGTAGGAAATGTGCAACCGTCGCGGGGTGATTTCTATCCCGGCCTGACTCAGGCGATCCATTTCCTCCAGCAACGTGCGCGGGTTGATGACCATGCCATTGCCCAGAATCGCCGTCACGCCTGCCTGCAAAATGCCGGAGGGAATCAGGTGTAACTTGAACACCTGTTTGCCAACGGTTACGGTATGACCGGCGTTATCGCCGCCATTATAACGAGCGGCGTAATCGGCGCCTGCCGCCAACCAGTCCACAAAACGACCTTTGCCCTCATCCCCCCATTGGGCGCCAACAACAACAAGCAGAGGCATAGTTCACTCCTTCTCTTCCCAAGAATCGCGGTCACATTATATCAGAAGCCAGACAACGCGAGTTTGTCATCCGCGGTCGGGTCCGTTGAGGGCGCGCCTTCGGCGCGGGGGCAAAAATGTCTTGCAACAGCAACCACGGCCATCCTCACAGATAGCCGACCGCGGTGGTCAAAAGCCACGCCAGCGAGTACAGAAACGGAAACGCAAACCACACGGAAACTGGTATACTTATCATCATGAGCCGCTTGCCCCGTGCCACCCGCCGGCTGCTTCTGGTCGGTATCATCCTGGCGACTCTACCCTGCTACTGTCTGGGCTTCCTGGCGGCAGAACGCGCGCCGACTCCGCCAGGCGCGACGCCCACGCCCAGCGAGACGCCGACCCTTACCCCGACCGCTTCCCCTGTCCCGCCCAGCGCAACCCAGATGCCTTCGGCGACGCCCAGCGTCACTCCCTCGCTGACGCCCACGCCGTCCCCTACCTTTACACCGCTCCCAACGGTCACCCCGCTGCCCACCAACACCCCGCTTCCTACTCCGACGCCGCTGCCCACCAGCACGCCGACGGCGACGGCGAGCGATACCCCATTTCCTTCCGTCACGCCCTCCCCTTCCGAAACGCCGACGGAGCCCCCCACTCCTCCTACTCCCTGATTCTACAACCTGCCATGAGCGACATTCTTCCTTTTCTCAAAACCTTATTGACCACCGCCGGCCTGTCCGCCTATGAAGCCGCGACGGCCGGAGTCGTGGCTGAACGCTGGAGCAATCTGGTCGACGACCTGCAGCGCAGCCGTCTGGGTTCACTGCACGGCTTGCAGCGCGGTCACGCTCCGGCCCCACGCCCGGCCTTGATGGTTGCCGCCCATATGGATTCCATCGGGCTGATGGTCAGCGGCATAAAGGACGGTTTCCTGCGTATCAGCAAGGTAGGCGGTGTAGATGAACGCATTTTGCCTGGCCAACAAGTCATCGTCCACACGCGCGCGGGAGACCTGCCGGCGGTGATTGCCCAACCCCCGGCGCGCCTGCTGCCGCCAGAAATCCGCGATGCGGTCGTCCCCCTGGAGTACCTGTTCGTGGATACCGGCCTCCCGCCGCGTCAGGTGGAAAAGATCGTCCAGGTGGGCGATAGAATTTCCTTCGCCACTTCGCCTCTGGACCTCAGCGGCGAGACGCTGGCCGGGCCGGCGCTGGACAACCGCGCTTCCCTGGCGGCCCTGACGCTTTGCCTGGAGACTCTGCGGACTCGTCCGCACGCCTGGGATGTCTGGGCCGTCGCCACCGTGCAGGAAGAGGTGGGGTTGATCGGCGCCTACACGTCGGCCTACGATTTGCGCCCGGCGCTGGCGCTGGTGGTGGACGTTACCTGGGCAAAAGGGCCGGGAGCCAGCGAATGGAACACATTTCCCCTGGGTGGAGGGCCGACCATCGCCCTGGGCGCCAACGTTCATCCGCACCTGCATCAGGCTCTCAAGGAAACGGCGGAACGGCTGGAAATCCCCCATGCCATGGAATACATGCCGCGTCATAGCGGCACCGATGCCTTTGCCACGCAGGTCACTGCGGAGGGGATACCTACGGCCATCGTAGGTATCCCGCTGCGCTACATGCATACGCCCGTGGAAGTTGTGGCGCTGAAAGACATTCAACGCGCCGGGCGCCTGCTGGCCGAGTTCATTGCCGGCCTGGAGGTAGATTTCCTGCGATAAGAGGGGAGGCTGAATTAATCTCCAATCTTTCGGACGGTATATAATCCACAGCCGATAATCGAGAAGTCCTAACAATACAGGATATGCGAACAGCATGGAGAAAAGGTCGAGCCGGGGTAAAAATCTCACCAAGCGACGGATCGAGGGGAAAAGAGCGTAAACCCGGTTGCTCCACTGTCACGGTTAGTTGATCCACGACGCGAAGAAAGCCTAAAACCAGCCTGCCCCGATCCGGCCGATCCGTGCTAACTCCGCTCTCGAAAGTGGTAAAATAAAAGTATATAGTAAATGCAACCATAGCAAGGCCCCCAAAAAACAACATTCGCCTCCCGATTCTACAAAAGCCTGTTCTGGCTGCGATAAAAGTTTCTCAAAAAGCAGAGAGTAAGGAGGACTACTCCGGGAATTATGGAAGCCATAGCTCACCCTCAAGAAGAAGAAATTGACGTAAGACATCTCCTGTCACTGATAAGACATGGGGCATGGTTGCTGATTCTAAGCGCTGTTTTGGCAGCGGGAGCAGCCTTTGGATTCAGTCGTTTTCAGACCCCTATCTACGAAGCCCGCACCCAAGTTATGGTAGGCCGTTCGTCCTCGCCTGCCCAGATAAATGATGTCACCCAGTTGCTCAATGTTCAACAACTGGCACAAACATACGCAGAGTTGCTGTCACAGGACTGGGTAAGAAATGTAGTAGCCTCTCGTGTAGGGGAAGAAATTACGCCGCGACAAGTTTCGGTAAAAGTTGTCACAAACACTTCCCTGATCAATATTACTGTCCAGCACACCGATCCGCAACGCGCATCTTTCATTGCCGATACTTTTGTCCAGGTGCTGGTGGAGCAAAACGAGGAGACACAATCTCAACGTTATGCAGAGGCAGAACAAAGTCTTAGCAACCAGATTGGGGATATGGAGAAGCAAATCGCCGCTTTGCAAGCCCAAATTGAGAAAGAAAAACAAGCGGCCTATCAACAAGCATTGACCTCGGCGCAACAGAAAATTCAGGATACTCAACAGATGATAGACAATGCGCTGGCGGAGATCGCAAGATTAAAAGCACTGGGCAGCGCTGCGAATGCACAGTACCGGCTGAATGTTGCCCAAAGACAGGAAGAACAGCTGAAGGCCTTACTGGAAAACCAGCAGAACGAGTTAGAGGAGTTGCGTACGTGGGATGAGCTGCGGCGCCATCATTGGGGCGAGTTTGGATTAGAGAACGCGGGGGAGGTCGCCGCAAAGCAGGCGAGATTAGAGGAGCTATCACAACTTGTTGATCAGACTCAACAACAGTTGGATGAAGTGGAACAGACAATCGCCTGGCTGACCCCATTGGTGGAAGCAGGGGCTATCAGCAAAGCCATTGCCCAACAAGAAAAGATTGCCAGCGAGCAGCAGTCTCTCCTGGCGGCATATCAGGACAGTTACGGGCGTCTGCTGGCCTCGAGCGTGGAAAGCACTACCTCTACGGAAATTGCCAACTTAGAAAAACAACTAGGTTTATATCAACAGATTTACCTGTCCTTGCTAAACAATCGGGAAACAGTACGCTTAGAGCGTATGCAAAACATGCCCAATGTAGTTCAGATTACCCCCGCTCTCCCTTCCGACAAACCGGTTCGGCCTCGAACCCTGTTAAACACGGTGCTGGGAGGAATTGGGGGTTTTGTACTGGCGCTCGCCTTCGTGATTGTACGGGATGCGCTTGACGTAAGCGTAAAGAGTTCTGAGGATGTGGAACGGATCACCGGCTTGCCTATCCTGGCATACGTCCCATGGATAAAAGCGAATGGTGAAGGGATAGGGCCTTATGTGGAAAAACATCCTCGTTCTCCTTTCGCAGAGGCTTTCCGCTCCTTGCGTACCAACCTGGAATTCCTGGCCTTGCAAACTCCTATGCAGGTCATCCAGATAACCAGCCCAGAGCAAGGCGAGGGGAAAAGCACCATTGCTCTGAACTTGGCCGCAATCATCGCTCAAGGAGGAAAGCGCGCGCTGGTGTTAGATGCAGATTTACGCAGACCAAATCTTCATCGCCTCTGCGGTATTTCGAATCGGGTGGGGATAAGCGACCTTTTCCGCCATACCATGGATGCCAAGAGTGCAATTCGCCCCTGGGATGGAAATGAAAAACTGTTATTGCTTACCAGCGGTTCTTTGCCGCCTAACCCAACCGAGCTGCTGGGATCAAGCAAAATGAAAGACATCTTGACCGACCTTTGCCAGCAAGTAAACGTTGTGATCGTAGATAGTCCCCCGAATATCGTTGCTGATTCTGCTGTTCTTGCCTCTGCAGTGGACGGAGTCATCCTTGTTGTTACGTTAGGCAGAACGCGACAGGACGCGTTGCGCCTGGCCGTCGAGCAACTGCAACGTGCCCATGCCCGGGTTCTCGGTGTAGTGCTAAATCTAACGCGTTCTTCCTCTTCCTCTTATTACTACCACTATGCCTACTCTTCTTATACCAAGAGTGGCTATAGTAGCGAAGAAGGTTAAAAGGGTATGGGGAAAGCGATCTTCAATCCGCCGGAGAGCGTGGCAGCCATGATTCCAGGCAATAAGGCGAATCCTGTCTCTGTCGCGGCTGACAAGAAGGGGCCAGTTTCCAGTTGTCCTTATCTCGGTTTGAGGGATGATCCAGCCACTGCCATGGCGTTTTCCTCAATCATGAATCATTGTTACCGCTCTGGCGCGCCCCGAAAAGTGCCGTTAGAATACCAGAGCCGGCTTTGTTTTAGTGAGTATACAGAATGTAGAATTTACCAGAGAAAGCATCATACTGAACCAAAGAAGAGGAAGCCTCTCCTTTACTTGGGAGTGGTGGCGGCGGGAGTGGTCTTATTAGTTACGTGGGGGCTGATCCAGGGATGGCTGCCATTCAGGGTAGTGTCCGAGACAGCAGTCGTTGCCTCCACTTCGCTCCCGGCGACGAATGCACCCGCGACAGAGGCAGCGGCGGCGACAGAATCGCCAGCGCCATCCCCTTCTCCTGCCCCGTCTCCTTCCTCCACTCCTTATACTGGAAGTCCCTCTGTATTCTTGCCTCTGGACACACCCATTGGTACAACATATCAGTTCCTTATTCATCGGGTTCGAGAAGGGGAAAGCATCAGCCTGTACCTGAGTCTTTACCACACGAGCATTGACGCGATTCGCGCCGTTAACCGTTCTTTGAGCGTACCCCTGTGGGTCAACCAGATAGTAATCATTCCCCTAAGCCTCGGAGACGGGGGCACTTTGCCGGCGTTTGATGCGTATGAGGTAGTAGAGGATATCAACGCCTCTCAACTGGCCGATCGATTAAGCGCAGAACTGGGCATCGTTCGCGAGGACTTCTTATCTTATAATGCTTTATCCGGTGAGGAAACGATCCTGAAGGGCAGTTGGGTGTTGGTCCCCTACTTGCCACCTACTCCCGTGCCGTGAAAGAGTATCCGATTTTGCAGGTGTCTCTTTTGCAGGCGATTGGGACCATAGAACAAATTTGACTGAATAGGATCATGCCTGCCGTACTTTTTGTATGCACTGCAAATCGCTTTCGCTCGGTGCTGGCTGCTCATCTCTTTCAACACCTTATCCAGGAGCATCATAAAGAGGACGAATGGAAGGTGGGCAGTGCTGGCATTTGGGCGGTACCCGAGCAGGGCGCCGCGCCCTTCCTTCTGCGGTTCGCGGCGCAATTTGGCCTTGACTTGCAGACTCACCGCTCTCAAGCGGTTACGGCCGATCTATTGGAGCAATATGACTTAATTCTGGTCATGGAAAAAGGGCAGCAGGAGGCGCTTTCGGTTGAGTTCCCTCAGGTAGCCTCTCGCATTCTGACCCTGGGAGAAGCCGCAGAGGGAATAGCCTATGATATTCCAGAACCCCGGAACAGCGATGAAAGAGAAATGTTAGGAATAGCACTCGACTTAAAGCGCATCATCGAGCGCGGCTTTGACAGGATCTGTACGCTGGCTCTCCAGCAGAAGCACCGCTGACCATGTCCCCATCCCCGCACACCCTCATTCTTCTAAAAGAGGTCCTGGAAAACATCCATTTTCCCCAACGATTGGACACCCATCCCTGGGTAGACAGTTCTTTCGTACAGAGGGAAATGGAACGAGATCCAGGTCTTGCCTCGTTATCGCCTGGCGAACGATTGATTATCACGCTCGCTCGTTTGTTCCAGCGTCTCCGGCCGGCCACGCCTCCCAGGAAGGGGAAAAGGTTGGATAGTCGCTGGGGGGAATTTGGCCTGTTGGCTGCTCGCTATTTCGCTCCTGTGATCTTTCATCTCCCCTTTCCGTCTTCATTGCGTGACGCCTGGCAAACGATCGATTCAGCCCTGCTGCTGTTCACTTTTGGCCCAGAGACAGAGCGAATCACCGAGGCACAACGTCAGCGTTACCGGTTCGTGAGCGGGGAGCCTGAAGCCGCGCCCTATAGTACGTTGAGTGACTGGCAGCGGCGCGGCCTGGAACGTCTGGCGTCATTGATCGAGGCAGAAGAGCAAGCGGGCAAAGCACTTCCTCACGCAAACAAGCAGCAAATCAAGCAGAAGTCACACAAGCAGATGCCTCGCGCCTGGAAACATGTGGGAATGGGCATCGGGATTGCCATTGTCGTTATTTTGATTGTCGTAGGAGCCTGGCAGGGATGGCAAATTTATCAAACTGCTCAGGCTATCCAACAGGACGTCCATGCCCTGGAAACATTCGCCGCGCAGGCATTAGCGGTCGAACCTCAGAATCTTGATGTGGAGGAAGTAGAAGAGGCCGCAGCCCACCTTTCCACCCTGCGCGCATCCCTGCATCTGCTCCATCGGCAGATAACGCCGCTGTTGTCCATAGCCCCTTTCCTGAAATGGGTCCCGGTGTACGGAGGTGATCTTTCACAGGCCCCGCTTCTCCTCGATTATGCTACGCAGGTTGTGACAGCCGCGGACAATATGGTGCGAGCCGTACTGCCATTGCTAGAGAAAATGACCGATGATAGCCACTCTCCCCTGGAAGCACTGGCAAATTTACAGGAGATCAACTCCCCGCTGTTAGAAATGCAAGTGGCGCTTACACGCGCGCGCCTGATGCGCAATCAGATTGAGGATACACGGCTTTCGGAGGCCACACGCCTGTTGCTGGAAAGAAAAGTCGACCCCTTCCTGGTAAAGATGGAGGATTTGCTGCCTTCCAACGACCTCCTGGCTCTGGTGCAATTGGTTCCTCGATTAGTGGGAGCAGCAGGCAATGGCCCGCAGACATATCTTCTGCTGATTCAAAACGAAGATGAACTGCGGCCAACCGGTGGTTTTCTAACCGCCGTAGGCCGATTGACCCTGACAAACGGGAAACTGACTCAGGTAAACTTCGAAGCTTCCTACCTGGTGGATGATTTCACCAAACCTTACCCACGCCCCCCCTGGCAACTACGCGAGTACATGCGCAGCGATATCTTTCTCTTCCGGGATGCAAACTGGTTCACCGACTTTCCCACCACGGTGCAATGGGTCAAGTTTTTCTATGCTTATTCTCGACCATTCCCGGTGGCAGGAGTTCTCACGATCGATCAGCATGCCCTGGTGGAAATTCTGCGCGTGGTAGGGCCTGTGGCCGTACCTGACGAGGAACAGCTGATCACGGCAGATAACGTCCTGAATTACCTGCGCAGTGAGCGAGCAGTCCTATTGAAGCCCGCCGCGCCGCAAAGGCTGGAGGATCGAAAGCGGTTTATTGCCAGGCTGGCCACGCCTCTTCTGGAAAAAATCAATTCCCGCCAGGGATATGATCTGTCGGCTCTGGTAAAAACCATTTTGCAACTTCTGGATCAGAAACATATCCTGCTCTTCTTTGAGGATCCAGAAGCGCAAGCCCTGATTCGCCAGCGAGGTTGGGACGGAGATCTTCACCCGAAAAACGGGGAAGATTTCCTTATGGCAGTGGATGCCAATGTAGGCTTCAACAAAACGAACGCCCTCGTAGATCGCTCCTTAAGTTATCAGGTAGATTTGCGCATTCCTCAATCCCCTTTCAGCCACCTCCGGGTTTCCTATACCAATAAAGTGCCGGTGGCCGTGGAATGTTACCAGTTGCCAGCCTCTGTTGGCAAAGGCGTGCCCCAGCCAAACGAATACCCTATGTATGACTGTTATTGGGTTTACCTGCGAGTCTATATGCCGGCAGGGAGCGAGTTGCTTTCCTCAACCCCTTATCCTGTACCAGCAGGGCGTACTTTGCGCGAAGAGGCTGTGCCCGCGCGCACAGATTTGCTTGGCAACGAGAATATTGCCGGTGTGGCTGTCTTTGGGACCTTGCTGGTCATCCCCCCTGGCGAAACATTAGCAACCACCTTCGACTTTCGCCTGCCGGCCATTGCTCACCAGGTTGGGGAAAACCGCTGGCAATATCGTTTGACGGTACAAAAACAGCCAGGGACGAGGGGCGATTCTTTTCTCCTGCAATTATTATTGCCGGAGAATGCTGTGATTCAGCAGTCATCCTCCCCTTTACGGGTCAGCGAGAATCATTCTTATTCACTGGAAACATCTCTGCAGGAAGATTTCTCCTTCGAGGTAGTATTCGAACTCCACTAGCGAAGGTCTCGAAAATCCGAAGAAAAACCGAAGTACAAAGGCCTTCCTTCCCACCCTGACCTGTGTATAATGAAAACAGTGTTGTCAAGTCAAAACTACTTTACTACTTTCGGAGGTGTTGTATGAAAACCAAAAATCTTGTGATTGCCCTCGCCCTGACGGTAGCGCTGACGGTAGTCGCCCTTAACGTCTGGGCCAGCAGCGGACGGCAAGGCACCGTCCCTACCGTACCGCGTGAGTTCTCCTTTGCCTTAAGTTCCACCTGCGATCCATTGCCGGCGGGACAAGACATCGGCATCGGTACCGTTGCTCTGTGCGGCAGCGGCGAGGCGAAGATCGAATTGAAGACCTTCGAGGAGCTCAAAAACGCAGGGCAGGACTACTCTCCCGTGGAAGGCTGGCAGTATCTGACGCCAGACGCCATCATCATCACGGCAGCAGGCGCTCAGCAAGGGGAAGTATGCGTGCCCTTTGTCCCTGAATGGAAAGATAAGAAGGCCAATGAAACCATTGGCTGGTACTGGTGGAATGCCAAACTGCGCGAGAAGGATCCCAATGCGAATGCTTGGGTAGCGCTCGAGACAACCATCAAAGAGGATACCACTCCTTCTCTTATCTGCGGCAAATTCGCCGTGGACAAGCCAGAGGGCTTCACTTTCGAGCAGCCGGTTATCCTCTCACTGCAGGGTAAGTAACAGCCGTTGTATCCCGAATGTCCTCCAGATAGCCCCAAGGATTAAATCCCGAGGGGCTATTCTTTTCTTTGACATCGCCTGCATCCCCTGTCATGAAGAAAAGCCGCTTGCCGTCAACCAGACCCGCGACCTTAACCCTGCTGGCCCTATGTTCGTTGGTCATCATCCTGGCAGCAAGTTATGCGCAAACGCTGGCGCCAGATTTGACCTGGGCCAACGCCGGCGCCGACGGCGGAGACCTGATCACAGCCGCTGCGACGCGAGGCGTACCGCATCCCAGCGGTTACCCCCTTTACTTGCTACTGGCTCGTCTCTTTCAAGCGATACCGTGGGGCACGTTGGCCTGGCGCACCAATCTCATGTCTGCGGTTTTTGCTGTGCTGGCCGTGACGCTTCTGTTCAGGCATGTGGAAAGGTCGTTTGATTGCCCTTCGGCCTGGCTGACTGCCCTGCTTTTTGGGCTCTCCCCTCTCCTGTGGTCCCAAGCCGTGATCACCGAGGTGTATTCACTGCACGTGTTCCTGGCCGGAGCCTTGCTGTACTGTTACCGCTTTGTTGCTCCTTCTCCGAAGAATTCGTTTTTCGAAGGAACATTGCTCGGCCTGGCGGCGGGCAATCATTTGACCATTCTGATCCTGGCGCCCATTTTGCTTTGGAAAGGGGGAGGAAAAGCAAAACTTTTTCGCCTCAGCGGAATGCTGGCAGGAATAGGCATCTACGGAGTACTTCCTCTACACGCCCGTAGCGGCTCGCCGGTGAATTGGGGGAATCCTGTCACCCTGCAGAATTTATTCTGGCTGGTTTCGGGATCATTGTACCAGCCCCGCCTGGGGAATCTGAGCATGATAGAGATTGTCGAACGTCTGCGCGGTTGGGCGGGGATTCTTCTGAACCAGTTTAGCGCAGTCGGCGTGTTGGTTGGCTTCTACGGCCTTCTTTCGCCTGTTATGGCTTCGCAGCGCAAAGTAACCCTGTGGATTTTCTTTGCGTTCAGCCTGTTCTCAGTGCTCTATGCTACTCCCGATTCCTACCTGTATTTGCTCCCTGCCATGCTAGTCTTTGCCTGGTGGATTGGGGGCGGCCTCTATGAAATCAAAGCCTCTTTTCTGCAAAAATTCCCACAGACGCTCAAAATCGCCCTTTTTTCGCTCATTGCCCTGACGTTGTGGCTGCGAGCCATGTTTGTCACCTTGCCACAGGTCAACGCATCTCAGGATGACCGCGCCGTGGAATTCGCGGAGGAAGTTTTATCTCAGGCTCCGCCAGAGGCGATTCTGGTCGCTGATACGGATCGGGAGGTGTTTACGATCTGGTACTTCCATTTTGCTTTAGGGACGCGCCCGGATGTTCGCATTGTCGCCGAGGGGCTGCTGCCTTTTGAGTGGTACCAACAAACATTACACAGTACTTACCCCGATTTGCGCCTGCCGTCCCAGGGACAGGCGACCGTGGCCACCCTCCTCATGCTCAACGCGGACCGGGCGGTTTGTCTTCTAAATGATACTGGGAAACCCCATCTGACTTGTACCGGCTACCGGTGACCCCCTCTTTCCAGACATTCTGGCAATCCAGCCAGGCCAGCACCCACTCCCGATGAATTTCAATAGGCTCCTTTCCCACGCAGGACAATCCAAAACGTTGTGATGAGAACGCGAATATCCAGCCAGAGAGAATAATGCTCAATGTAGTACAAATCGTATTCGGTGTTCAGATGCATCGGCTTGTCGCTGCGGCCATGGATCTGCCACCAGCCGGTCATACCCGGCGGCACGACCAGACGCTTGCGCTGCCAGGGGTGGTATTTTTCGACCAGATAAGGCAATTCCGGCCGCGGCCCTACCAGGCTCATCTCCCCTCGCAAGACGTTGAAGAGTTGCGGCAATTCGTCCAGGCTGCAGCGACGCAAGAAACGCCCTACCCGCGTGACTCGAGGATCCTCCGGCCGCTTATGAAGTAAATTCCCATTTTCATCTACCTGTTCCACCAGATGACGCAGCGTCTCCGCATTTCTCACCATGGTGCGGAATTTGTACATCGTGAACAGACGTCCATTTTCCCCCACTCGCTGTTGACGGAACAGAATGGGGAAACCATCATCCAGCCAGATGGCCAATGCTATGCATCCCATGAGAGGCAAGGCCGGTATCAGGAACAGGGTTGTCAAAGTCAAATCGAAGAGACGTTTGATTAACCGTTGGTAGCCGCTCAATGCCGAGGCGCGCATATTGAGCATGGGAATATGGGCGAATTCTTTCATTTCGGTGCGATGGAGAGTAAGGTGAAAATAATCGGGGACAATCCAGACCTGTACCGGTAAATCCAGAAGTGCGCTCACTACCTGCTCTACGCGGTGATAAGCACGCAGGGGTAGGGCAAGAATCACATGGTCCACCGCATACGTTTGCACCACGTTTCGCACCTCATCCAGACTGCCCAGCACATCCTCGTACCGCGTTTGTTTCTGTGGATCGTCATCCAGAAATCCGACTAGATGAAGCGGTGAGGGGGATTGCCTTTGCAGAGAGGCCTGCACATTTCTTCCCACCGGTCCAGCCCCCAAAATCAGGACGCGCGCATCTCCTCCCTGCTGCAGGCGGTGACGAATGTACAACACTCGGGCCGGTATCCGCCACAGCAGGAGAGTCAGGTAGGTGAACAGCGCGAAGAAAGCAAAAAGCAGGCGCGAGGTCTCACGATAAGTAAAGTAAAGGAAGCCTGCCAGAACGACTCCTGCCAGCAACGAACTGATCGTCAGCGCCGTAAATTCATCCACTACGCGCAGGTGCCTTTCCCCATCATAGACACCGAAGAAAGCCAGAAACAGCACCCAGACTGCAGGAAAGATAACGTAGAGAGGAAGGGGTAGGTCAAAAGGCCGATTGACATCCCGCACCAGTGACAGCCATGACAAGTATTCTCCTGCCCAGGGACGCCAATGGCTGCTGAGGTAAAGCATGGACAACACGGTGCACCCATCGATCAAGATGGCCAGGACGGCAAAGTTAACCGAAAATCGCCGTAGCATACGACCCCTCCCCGCTGCACACGCGAAAGGTTAATGGTTGCATTAAATTATACTCGTCTCATCAACTTGGGGGCCGTGACGAAAAGCGCGAAGATTCTCAATCCCTTTCAAAACGGCGCAACCTGCTCCATTGCAGCAGCACCAGGAGCACAAAGCGCGGATTGTTGAGCAGATAGCGCCGCCACAGACGGCGCGGCTCGCTCGCCAGGCGGAAGAGCCATTCCAGACCGGCGCGCTGCATCCAGCGCGGGGCCTGGGGCTTCACCCCAGCGAGAAAGTCAAAAGCCGCGCCCACGCCCAGCATCACAGCCTGCACCCGTCCCTTGTGGGCTGCCATCCACCGTTCCTGTTTGGGACAGCCAAGACCCACAAACAGAATGCGAGTTCCCGAGTCGTTGATGGCTCTCACGACTTCCTCATCCTCTTCCGGCGTCAGAGGCCGAAATGGAGGCGCATAAAGATAGGCGATCTTTAGAGAGGGATAGCGCTGCTGTACGTTGCGCTTCAACTTCTCCAGCGTCTGCGGCGTGCTTCCATAGAACCCCACTGGTATCCCTTCTCTGTTTGCCGCTTCCAGCACAAACTGGGTAAGCGCAGGGCCATAGACGCGCTCCTGCTGGCGAAGCCCCTGCAAACGCATCACCCACACCAGCGGCATCCCATCCGGGGTGACCAGGTCGGCGGCATTGACGATCTGGCGGAATTCTGCATCGTCGTAAGCCTCCATCACCATGTGGACATTGGCCACACAGACGTAATAGCTTTCTCGCTTCCGCGCCAATCCAAGGATCAACTGTGTGGCAGACTCATAATTGATTTCACCAATATTACAGCCAAGGATTGTACTCATGTTTCCAATCTTAGCGTTTTATGGCGACAAATGACTTGGGCGGCAAAAGAAAAAGTCTTTCCGTAAAAATCGTTGCGTCCTTGAAAAGTTCTTGAAACACTCGTTTGTCCAATAAACGAGCGCTCTCCACGATTCGCACAGCTTCGTCAACCGAGATTGCTCTTTTCCAATGCCCAAGTTCGAAGTGTAGAACCAACCACACTCTTATCGGTCTTGGTAGCCAATGAAAAAAAGCATCATACAATGGGGTTCAATGGGAAACCGATAATTCGGCGTCTGCACAAAATATTTTTGTCCTACTCTTTGAATTTCGTTTGCAAATCTGACCATCCGTTCCCAGTCGCCAACATGTTCCAGTACAGACTAACCTTTGATAATGATGAACACTTGTCGAATCTCATAAAGTCGTATACGTGAACCTTAACAAAAGTCTCAAAAAGTCGTATTACCTGTCAATCAAGCGAAAGGAAAGGCAGGTTGAATACGATG